>OZ253943.1:2799820-3108860 GCA_965267325.1 Hyphococcus sp.
GCGGCTTTGGTGATTGGCATGGTATCGGCGCTCCCTCGACGTTGAACAACATTATACGTTTTTGCGCGCTCGATCCGTCGAAAATTTTTTTATGCAAATTTCGACGGAACAACGCCTTCTCGTCCGTTACTCCCGTGGCGATGGACGAACGCGCCGGCCGGACGCGCCGGCGCACAATATGGAGTGAACCCATGGGACTCAACCTCTGCGTAACAGGCGCCGCCGCGGCGTTCGTCACAATCGCCGGCTGTGCGACGCCGTCAGCAGCCCATGCGGGCGGGTGGCGTTTAGAACCCTCTCGCTGTCCCGATCTTGTCGAGGATGTGCGCGATCGGCGCGAAAGCCGCCGCGATGAGCGATTTGACCGGGGGCCGCTTGATCGTCTTGAAGATCGCCTGGACCGCCGGGAGTCGCGACGCGACGAGCGCGTTACAGTTTGTCCGGCAAGCGCCTGGGTCTGGGATGGCCCGCGGCGATATCGATCGGCCCGTCCAGCCGCGGTCGCTGTTTATTACGATGTACGGGCGCATCGGTACTACCGCTACGGTCCGCGCAACACTCACATCCATCTCGTATTTTAGCGCTTCTTGTCGATACGTCGCTATCCGCGCGCCCCACGCACCCCCGCGGCGTTTCGATCGGCGATCAGCGGGCCGGTTCCTTCCTCCGGTCCGCTGATCGTTTCTTTCCGATTAATTCTCCCAGGCGTTTGCGGGCAAATGTTCCCGGCAGAATTCATCGATACGGTTAAACATGAAGTTGATGTCGTCGTCGCGGAACGTGACGATGCCGTGGCGAGTTTCTTTGAACTCGTGGTATTCAACCGGCTTGTCAGCGCGTTTTAGCGCACGCTCGAATATCTGTGACTGATTGACGGCGACATTCGTGTCGTCCTCTCCGTGAAAAAGCAGAACCGGCATCGCAACCTTATCGGCGTTTGGCGCGGCCGAGACGGCGTCGAGGTCGGCGCGATTTTTTACGGGATCGCCCTTTGCTTTAACCCAATAACGGTAGGCTCCGGAATTGGGGCCGCTATTGATTCTGTCGTAGTTGAGATCCTCGACAACGTCTGAAAGCCCTGCAGTGCTGATGGCGGCGGAGAACAGGTCCGCGTTCATGAACGACGCCGTGTTGGCGACGTAGCCGCCATAGCTCCAACCATAAACGCACATGTTCTTCTTGCGCGCGAGGCCGCGTTTGACGAGCGCCTCGGCGCTTTCCATCACATCCGCCTGCATGCGTTTTCCGTATTGACGGTGGCCTGCCTCCACAAAGGTTTCGCCATAGCCCGCAGAGCCGCGGAAGTTTGTTTGAATGACGCGGTAGCCACGATCAGCAAAGAACGGGGCGAAAAAGTCCCATGAGTAGTAATCACGCGCCTGCGGGCCGCCATGAGGAATGACGAGGAGCGGCGCCGGCTTGTCCGGTCCGGCGCGCGGGTGCGTGACATAAGACGTGATCTCCATGCCGTCGCTCATTTTGACCCGCATGATTTCCATCGGGCTGGTGCGGCCTTCGAGAATGGGTCGCTGCGAGAACAGCTTTTCCAGACCCGACGTGTCGCGTCGAAAGATATAGTAATCACCGGGCGTCTGCGGGCCCGAAACCAAAATAAGCCATGTGTTGTTGTCAGTGCTGGAATTGACCAGCGTCACGCTGACTTCGTCGCCAAAAAAACCTTCAAGCGAATTCAAGGTTTCTTCTTCCGCGGGATCGGCGAGCGCCATTTCAAACCTGTCGATGGCGAATACCGCGCCTCGATATCGCCCGGTGAATGGATTGCTGATCGATCCGGTGACGTCCACTTCCGGATGTCCGAACACCATTTTGCCCGGCTTCAGCGTGGCGAGGTCGTACTCGTAAAGCGCCATCCGGTCCTGGCCTTCGGGCTGCATAATCACGAGATAGCGGTTGCCGCCAAGGGGCGAGACCGGTTGGAACTGGATCGGTTCGTTGCCGGTGCCAGACAGGACCTGCTCATCGATCTGCTCCCAGCTTTTGCCGCGGTCCTGGCTTGCGAATGTGCGCAGGAATGTCTGCCTTGTATTGAGGATGCGTTTGAAGACCGGCTCGCCTTCTTCATCCACAAAGTAGGCGATAACGCCGCGTTCGCCGCGACGAACTCGCTTCGTGCGTCCGGTTCGGACATTGACTTCAAATAGGCTGACGCCGGCGGTTTCGCTCTCATCGGTGTCGGAAATGGCGGCCATGAGAATCCTGTCCGGGTCCTCTGGCATCATGCGCAGAAGTTGCGGCGTCGCGCCGCGTTCCGGATTGTCAAACAAATATTTCGGATTCTTGCCCTGGCGGTCGATCAAGACAACGCGTGAGCGAAACGTTGAAATTGATCCGCCAAAAAAGCGCCCGCGCACCTTCGCGGCCGCATTGAAAATAAAATAATCGTCGCTGACCCAAGTGATGTTGTTTGCAAAAATGTCGCCTTCAAGCGGCAACGACACCGCTTGAGCCTCTCCTTGTAAATCGACAATGCCGACAAAGCCGCCCTGATCGCGATCATCCAGATGGGAGAAGAACGCAAGATATCGTCCGTTCGGTGAAAGCGCGAGGCTGGAAACCTGCGCTGGCCCGGCAAAATCAATTGGCGTCGGCTCTCGCTGCGATTGCGCTCCAGCTTCCGACAGAATCCCAAAAATGAAAAAAAAGGCCGCAATGCCCGCACCCGCGGCCATGAAGCCGCGCTTTTGCCCAATGGTCATGATTTCCCTCAAATCAAACGTACCCTTAGGCGATTATATCGTCTGGGCTGAGGAGAGGGAATGCGCAAAGTGAGCGTTTATACGCCTCGTTGCATCGTTTAGTCGGCTTAAATACCTCGGCGAGCCGCCTGGGAACGGCAGATTTCTTTTGCCTTGAGGTAATTCGATCAGCGGACCGGTGTCTTTCACCGGCCCGCTGATCGACCAAAACCGGATTAATTGTCCCAGGCGTCAGCCGGCAAATGCTCCCGACAGAATTCGTCGATACGGTTGTACATGAACTCAAGATCATCATCGCGCACGGTGACGATGCCATGACCGGTTTCCTTGAATTCGTGATACTCGACGGATTTGTTAGCGCCGCGCAACGCGTTTCTGAAAATCCGAGACTGCTCCACCCTCACGATAAAGTCGTCTTCGCCGTGAAACAGGAGCACCGGCATGCCAACCGCCGCAGCATTGTCGCGTGCGGAATTCGCTTCGAGATCGGCTTTGTGTTCAACCGGGTCGCCGATACTGGTCGTCCAGTAGTTGTAACCGGCGCGCGTACCGCCAGCGTTCGGTCGTTCCGTCGCCAGACTTTGTATTAGATCGGAAACGCCAGCCATGCTGATCGACGCAGAGTAGAGGTCGGCGTTCTTGTAGGAGGCGGTCATCGCGACATAGCCGCCATAACTCCAACCGAATATGCACATGTTTTTCCTGCGCGCGAGACCACGATCGATAAGCGCTTCGGCGCTCTCTGTGACATCGGCCTGCATGCGCTTACCCCACTCGCGATGACCGGATTCAACAAATGTTTCCCCGTAACCGGCGGAACCTCGAAAGTTCGTCTGAATTACGCGATAGCCCCGGTCGGCGAAAAACGGAGCGAAAAAGTCAAAGGTGTAAAAGTCTCGCGATTGCGGGCCGCCATGTGGAATGACAATCAGCGGCGCCGGTTTGTCCGGCCCGGCGCGCGGATGGGTCACATAAGAGGTGATCTCTTTTCCGTCGCTCATCTTTGCCCGCATAATTTCCATCGGGCTTAATCGTCCGGCCAGCTTCGGTCGTTGCGAGAATAGCTTTTCTAGCGCGGAGGTATCGCGCCGGAATATGTAGTAATCGCCTATCGTGTTCGGTCCTGTTACCGAAATAAGCCAGGTGTTTTTATCGGCGGTGGCGCCCGTTGGCATGACGCTGACTTCGTCGCCGAAAAAGCCTTCGAGACTGTCCAGCATTCTCTGCTCTTCCGGATCGGCGAGCGCGGCTTCGAACTTGTCTACCGCAAACACCGCGCCGCGATAGCGACCGGTATATGGATCACTGATCGATCCGGTGACATCAACATCCGGATGCCCGAACACCATCCTACCCGGTTTCAGTGTGGCGATATCATATTCATAAAGCGCCATTCGGTCTTCGCCATCAGGCTGCATGATAATGAGATACCGGTTGCCCCCAATTGGAGTGACCGGCTGAAACTGAATCGGTTCGTTGGCGGTTCCCGACAGCACCTGTTCGTTGACCATCACCCAGGTTTTGCCGCTATCCTGGCTGGCGAAAGTTCGCAAATAGGTGCGCCGGGTGTTGATGGTGCTTTTGAAAACCGGATCGCCGTTCTCGTTGACATAATAGGCGATCACGCCGCGTTCTCCGCGCCGCACGCGTTTCGAGCGACCGTTTTTTACGTTCACCTCAAACAAGCTGACGCCGGCGGTTTCGCTTTCGTCGCTGTCTGAAATTGCCGACATGAGGACGGTGTCCGGCTTTTGCGGCAACATGCTGACGAGTTGCGGAGTTGCGCCGCGGGAAGGGTTGTCAAAAAGGTATTTTGGACTTTTCCCCTGTCGATCGATCAGCACGACTCGCGATCGAAATGTCTCGACCGATCCGCCAAAAAAACGTCCTCGTACGCGCGCTTGCGCGGTGAAGATAAAATGATCGTCGCTAACCCAGGTGATGTTATTAGCGAAGATGTCCCCTTCGAGCGGCAAGGAAATCGGCTTTGTGGGATCTTGCAGATCGATGACGCCCACATATGCCTGTTGATCCCGATCTTCGCCATACGAGAAAAAGGCAAGATGCCTTCCGTTCGGTGAAATCGCGAGATCGGAAACTTGTGGCGGCCTTGCGAAATCAATCGCTGTCGGAGCGCTTTGCGCCCGCGCCGCATGTCCCGGTAAAAATCCAAATACAGTGATTAAGGTCGCAAGTGCGACGCCTGCAGCCTTGAAGCCGCGCCAGTGCCCAATGGTCATGATTGCCCTTTTACTCAAACGTACCCTCGGGCGTTTATATTATCTCCGCCGCGACGAGGGAATACGCACAAAGTGCGCTCTTTCCGCACGGTTGGATCGCCTGTTACCGGACACGACTAAAACCAAGGCTCCGCCAGCGCTTATCACCTGGCGACGGATCGTTTTCCTTTCTGAGCGCATGACCACTCGGGCATTTAGTTCTGTTTTGGGCGTTCATCATAAAACCGGTTGAATTTGCGTTGCTTTCCGCCCGTGCTTGCAGGAGAGCGGTGCATTTCTTAAGCTTTCGACCCTCGAGGGGGATCGCAGGCATGTGCACCCGCTTTTTTATCGGCATGATCTTGGCGGTCGTCGCAATCGCCGCGCCGACGCTCGCGCAGAACAACGATCTCCAGCGCATCCCGGATGAGGCATTCCAACGCTTCGAAAACGTGATCAGACAAATCGACGACGTCGAAATAGATGACGATCAGTCGAAAGGCGACGTGCAGATTATCGATTTTGAAGCTGTTCGCACCCAAGACGGTCGCGCGCCGGTTACGCTGACCAATCAGTATGAACGATCTCACGGAGTTCGCTTCGGCCGCGGCGTCAGCGTGCATCGATGCTCGGGCGCCTATGACGAATTTTCAACGTCGCTTTGCCCCTATCCGCGGGCCGCAAGCGGCGATCGTGCTGCCATGTTCGATGTTGAGACTGGCGGATCGGCGATGACGATTGATTTTGTTGAGCCGGCGAACGCTGTAGCTGTTCGTATCAATCCAACCGGCGGTGGTCAGGGTGTGCAATTCGATGCGCAGGCGATTGGGCTCGATTCACAAGGTGAAACCGTCGCGACCGCGCGTGAGGCCGTCGCCTTCGGCGAGGAAAATTTAGATTGGCCTTATGTGCTGACGCTACGGGGCGAGCGCCCTATCGTCCGGGTGCAGATTGCCATGGTCACGCAAGGCGCCTCGCTCGCTGTAACGAGCATAAACAATCGGCCGGTTCGATTTTTCATCGATGATCTTGCAATCCTACTCGCGTCTGAATCCCCGGCGGTTTCCCCGATTGCGGCGGCGCTTGCGGCTCAAGACGGTCCGCCGCCGGTTGGGCGCGCAGAGATCATCCAGTCGCCGCGGGTTGGTCCGGCGCAATCGACCCTGCGCCTCTATCCTGCTGCGGTGCGCAAGCGTCTTGAGATCGATTGGGATGCGGTCGATGCGGCGCTCGCTGATCAGGATGCGCTGGGTCTGCGTGCGGCCGAACCGGTCGGCGCTGGACAAAAGCATGTCGATCTTGCCGAGCTTCCCTTGCTTTTGCCGCAAGCTGCTGACGCCGGTTCGCTGCAGGTGTTTGGTTCCGCCGATGTTATCAATGCTGTCTGGCGTAGCGGCGGACGGGATTATTCCGTTTACGGATCACGTGTCGCAACTGTCATACGCAAAGCCGAGGGCGCCAGCGGCGTACAATCGGCGATCACATTTTCCGGATCAGAAGACGAACTCACCGCGAGTTTCTCTCTCTTCGGCGCATCCTATGTGCTGTCGCAGCACTGCAATGGCGGAGCGACAAGGGACCCTGGCTGCTTTGATCTCGACGCCCTTGGCGAGGTCGCAGAACGCCTTGTGGTCGTTGTCGGCGAAGCGGGGAGAGCGCGGCCATGATCAGCGTGCGCTTTTTCATAGCCGCCTTCGCCGCCTTCGCGCTTGCCGCCTGCGGCCGCCAAGGCCCGCCCGCGCCGGACATGCCGCCTTCTGACGATGCAGGGCCGCCGCCTGCGGATGACGATGGGCCGCCGCCGGTTGAAGAGGAAGACGACGAGCCGCCTGCGCCGCCGCCATCATTTTCTTTGCCTTCCGATTGGCACGGGGCTCCGGGTGATCTCCTGCCAGGCTCGTCTACTGTGAAAGGCTCAACGGGCGTAACAGATCCTTCTGTGATAGCGCCTGAAATGATTTTCCCCCTGGCCGAGGGGCCGGGCTTCGCTAATTCGCAAATCTTCGGTCAGGGCGGCGGCGGCTACGCCAGCGGTCAGTGGCCGGGCCCGGGCGGAGCTGAAAATGACCCGGTCAACTTCGATTATCCGTGGAAGGATAATTTCTGCGAAGTCCGGCTCGACGCCAAGCACGCGACCGATCTTTGTCCTGGCGGAAAGGCTCATAAGGGGCAGGATATCCGGCCGAAGACGTGCGAGAACGCTGTGCACTGGATGGTCGCCCCGGAGGACGGTTGGATCAGCCATGTGGGGTCGATTTCCGTCAACATCATCGGCGCTGAAAGCGGCTTGAAGTATAAATTCCTGCATGTGCAGATGCCCGTGCCCGACTGGGTGAAGACAGGCGCGCCGGTGACGCAGGGGCAGCCGTTCGCATTGGTCTCCGATCTTCTTTCCGGTTCATCGCGGGCGACGACCGTCCATATCCATTTAGAGATTCACGGCGCCGCAGATGTTGACGGCGCGCTCCATAACGGGGCCCTGCCGCCTTATACGAGCCTTGTGGAATCCTATCTCGATTTTGTCGATGCGAACCCGGACATGGCCGAACCCGTCGCCCAGCCTTCCCAGGACAAATGCCTCACGCCGCAAGCCCCCTGAGCTACGCAGCACTCGCTTTCGTCAAAATTTTGCTATTGAAAGGTCGCATGAGGCCTTTCTCGAACACTGCGCGCCTGACGCGCGGCATCGGTTTTTCGCTCGCTATGCTTGTCGCGTTCCCCGCGGCGGCGGCCGAGGCGACGATCGCTGTCGCCGCGAATTTCAGGTCGGTTCTCGATCAACTTGAACCGGCGTTTGAGGCGGAAACAGGTCACGATCTCGTCGTTGCAAGCGGTTCCACCGGCAAATTCTACGCGCAGATTGTCAACGGCGCGCCGTTCGACGTCTTTCTTTCCGCCGACCGCGAGCGACCAATCCGTCTTGAAGCGGCGGGGACTGCGATCACTGGCTCGCGCTTCACCTATGCGGTCGGGCGGCTCGCGGTATGGGCGCCGAAGGAAACCGAAATCGGCGCCGAACATCTGGCGCGTAACGATTTTCGCCGCATCGCACTCGCCAATCCGGACCTCGCGCCCTATGGCGCCGCGGCGCAGGACGTCATTGTCGCCCTTGATCTTGATGAGGCGACGGCAAAAAAGCGCGTGCTTGGAGAAAACGTCGCCCAGGCGTTTTCTTTCGTTCGCACGGGAAACGCAGAAGTCGGATTTGTCGCCCTGTCTCAAATCTTGACCCTGCCAGTGAGCGAGCGCGGCGCCTATTGGGCGCCGCCCGGCGACCATTACAGCCCAATTAATCAGGATGCGGTGCTTCTCGCGCACGGCGCCGAAAATCCGGCCGCCTACGCATTTCTTGAATTCTTAAAAAGCGAAGAAGCGCGCGCCATTATTGAACAAGCGGGATATTCGGTTCCATGACCGCGCCAGATTTATCAGCGCTGTGGCTGACTTTTCGCCTCGCCCTTATCGTTACGTTTGTGCTTCTGATTCTCGGAACGCCGCTCGCCTGGTGGCTGGCGAGGACGAAAGCGCCCATCAAGCCGCTGGTCGAAGCGGTCGTCGCCCTGCCGCTGGTGTTGCCGCCCACGGTGCTTGGGTTTTATCTCCTGATCCTTTTCAATCCATCGTCGCCGATTGGCGGCTTCTGGCTGACGCTTACAGGCGACACGCTTGCCTTTTCCTTCGCCGGATTGGTGATTGCTTCGGTCATGTATTCACTGCCCTTCGCCGTACAGCCTTTGCAGGCGGCGTTTGAGTCTGTGGGCGATGATCTGATGGAGGCGGCGGCGTCATTACGCGCGTCGCCGCTCGATGCGTTTCTTACACTCGCCGTTCCCCTTTCCGCCCGAGGATTTCTCACCGCCGCCATTTTGAGCTTTGCCCATACGCTGGGCGAGTTCGGCGTCGTTCTCATGGTCGGCGGCGCCATTCCGGGAGAAACGCGGGTCGTTTCCATCGCCATCTACGAGCATGTGGAAACGCTACGGTACAGCGAAGCCTACGGCCTCTCGGCGATCCTGCTTGCGCTTTCGTTCCTCGTTCTTTTATTCGTATACGTCTTTAACTGCCGGCAGCGTGTTCATGTCCTCTGAGCGGTTAGAGATAGAAGCAAGACATGAGTTTTCCGGGTTTACGCTCGACATTGCTCAGTCGTTCGATATGGCCGGTTGCACTGCGCTCTTCGGCGAGAGCGGCGCAGGCAAGACGACATTGCTGCGCCTCATCGCCGGGTTTTTAAGACCCCAATCCGGGCGCGTCGTATTTGGCCGCGAGGCGTGGTGCGATACGAAGAGCGGCGTTTTTCTCCATGCGCACCGCAGGCCCGCCGGCGTCGTCTTTCAGGAAGGGCGGTTGTTCCCGCATTTGAGCGTTGAACAGAACCTGGTCTATGCGGATCGCCGCGCTGCGCCTGAGCGCCGGGGCGATATCAGCGACATGATCGATGCTTTTGATCTGTCAGTGTTGCTGCCGCGGCGACCGTCGACGCTATCCGGCGGTGAACGCCAACGCGTCGCATTGGCCCGCACATTGTTGACGCGACCGGCGCTGTTGCTTCTTGACGAGCCGCTTTCCGCTCTTGATCGCGACCGCAAGGCGGAAATCCTGCCATACCTTGATGATCTGGCCGGGCGGTTTGGCGTTCCGGCGCTTTACGTAAGTCACAATGTGGACGAAGTCGTCCGCATCGCAGAGCGCACTGTCATCATGAAGGACGGACGGATTGAAGCCTCGGGTCCAACAGCGGCGGTCATCAATGCATACGGGCTTGAGGGCGATGTTTCTCTGGCAACCGTGCTTGAGGGCGTCGTTCTTTCTCATGACGAGGATTATAAGCTGACCCGCATTGCTATCAGCGACAGCGTGATTTCCCTGCCGATCAATCAGCAGAAAGAAGTCGGCGCCTCGGTCAATATCAAGATTGATGCGCGCAATGTTGCGATTGCGACATCGCTTCCCAAGGATATTAGCATCAGGAACATATTGCCCGCCGTAATTGAAAAGTTTGCGCCGAAAGCGGCCTCGCCCCTTGTCGAGGTCGTGATGCGGGTGAACGGCGCGTCCTTGCGCGCGCAAGTGACTCGGGCGGCTGCAGACGATCTTGGTCTGGGGCCCGGCCAGTCGGTCTTTGCGCTCATCAAAACAGCAAGTTTTGCGCTTTAGGCGTCTAGATCCTTGTCGCCGCGCTGGCGGCGGTCGATGCAAGCGGGTAAAGCGTTCTTCCCATGTCGTCGCGCTCACTGTTCGCCGCCGCCGCTCTCGGTGTGCTTAAAGTTTATAAAACCCTGCTGTCGCCGGTGTTTTATTTTCTGGGCGCGCGATGCCGGCATCAGCCGACCTGTTCGGAATACGCCGCTGAGGCGTTTCAAAAGCACCGCCCTGCGCGCGCCTTCTGGTTGACCGTGTCGCGCGTATCCCGTTGCCATCCCTTCGGTTCTCATGGCTTCGATCCGGTGCCCGAAGAGACGCCGCAAGTCGGCTGGCGATTCTGGCGTCTTGGCGACTGGACCTGGACCGAAAGGGGCGAAGATCAAGCGCGGCGTTAAGATTTTTCTTCTGCCCGGACGCTAATCTCTCGTCATGACTGACTGGGCTGACATTGGTCGGCGTCTCGGTATGAAGGACGCTGAAGGCTTCGTCCGGCGTGAGATCACGCCGCTTCTGCATGATGCGCCCGTGGCGGCGCTCAAGAAAAACGGCGAACGCGAAAACCGCCTTGAAACGCCGATGGGCGTCGGGTTTTTCACCTTTGTCGCCGCCTTTCTCGCGCTCAACTATGTGCTGCCCGATACCCTGATCGCCAATGTTGCGCGCTTTGTTTTGTTTCCGCTCCTGTTATTCGCTGCGCTCGGAGCGGCCATTTATTTCTACAGGGATCGTTTCCTTGATGCGCTTGCGGAGGGGAAATCTCGCTTCATCATTCGCTCAAAGGCGTTGACCGCGCTTGCGGACGAACTCGACATTGAATATGCGCCGTCGCCGGGCGGCGCGCCGACGGCGCTCGCCTGGGTCGCGAAACAAAACTGGGTGCCGGCCGCCGTAAAAGACGCCGCTGCTGTACTCGACGCGCATGGCGGCATGGACTCAGCGCTCGAAGTCGTCCGTCGTTCAGGGGTGCTTGTCGGCGACGTTACGGTGCTCGGATCGCAGGCGCAAAAGGAAAAGTACCTTAAACAGTCCGCGTCCATGCGCCAGATAGAGGACGGATTTCACGGCGAGCGCGGCGGCGTCCCATTCAGTGCGTTTGAATGGATCGAAAGCGAGAGCGACGCGCCGGACGTTTATCATCTCGCCATGGTGTTTTCTTCACCACACCGCCTCTATGGCGTCACGCAATTGCGCTCGCGCCATATAAGCTGGCCAAGCATTGCGCCCGAACTGGACATGGGACCCGTCGGCATTGTCGCCCCCGCTTTTGAAAATCGCTTTCGCATGCGTGCAAGCGATCAGGTCGAGGCGCGCCTGATCTTCGATCCATTGGTGATCGAACGGGTCGCGGGCCTTGCTCATGGTGAAAAAGTGCGCGCCGTCGCCTTTGACGAACACCTCGTCATCGATGTGGAAGGCGAAGACCGTTTCGCCATGATCGACCTCGTCACCGGCGCGTGGAGCGATGAAACAATCGCAGCCTCGATGGCAAATATCGCCGATATGCTCGCCCTTGCCGACGCCGTCGCCCACGCCTTTAAACTGCGTGCTGCGGCGTAAGCGCGATTACTTCATCCGTTCAAAGATTAATGAAAATCCGCCTGGTTCGCCGTCTTCGATCTGCTCGACGTCGACCCGAAGGGTTTCCTCGTCCGGCATCCAGTAGCGAATGGATTTGACGGTGTGCGTTGGCGGATCGCTGACAAATGTCGCATCGGTTCCCTCAACCCTGGACAGGACAAGCGTCAATGGACTGTCTTCTTCGCCCGCCCAAACGGAGTAGTCCGCGTTAAAGTGCTTGAACCGCATGACGAGGCCGGCCTCTTCTTCAGAGACAATGACATATTCAAGCACGCGCAATTCGCCGCCGGCGACGCCCCGGGCCATAGCAGTCATGACGGCGCCTTCGGGCGCAGACCATATTTCTTCAAAAGTGAAATTTTCATCTCCGCCCCGCCAATGTCCTTCAAGGAACGAAAGATCGTCGATTGACGGCTCGGCGACCGCGGGCGCGGCGATCAGCAAGGCGATCAGAAACGCGAAAATCCTCATCAGTCTCTCCATAGTCATCAAAACCCTATCATGAGACGCGCCGGGGGCCATGGTTTCGACAAGGGTGAGACTCGCGAATTCCGGTTGTCCCCGCTAAGGAGCGCTCATGACGAAGATCGCACTCGCCACCTGCGCGAAATATCCAGCCTTAACGCCGAGCGACACGATTCTCGCCGACGCCTTGCGCGCCCGCGGCGCAGAGGTCGTGGCGGCGCCGTGGAACGGAGAATTCAGCCCGTTCGCGGCGGCGGACCTCACCGTCGTGCGATCGACTTGGGATTATTACGATGCAACGGCCGAGTTTGCGGCGTGGATTGACCAGGTTGAGGCGCATCGCCGGATCGTCAATCCACCGCCCGTGCTCAACTGGAACATGACCAAGGCATATCTGTTTGAGCTTGCCGAAAAGGGCGCGCCAGTTCCGCGCATGCAGAGAATTGCTCCCGCCGCCGACGCCATCGCCGATGCGATGGACGGCCTTGAGCTCGACGAGGCAATTGTTAAACCCCTTGCGGGCGGTACCGCGAGCGGTCTTTCACGGGTGAAGCGCGCGGACGGACCGGCGCTTGCATCTGCCGCCGCGATCCTCAATGGCGACGGGCTTGTCATGCCGGTCATTCCGGATATTGCTACCGCGGGGGAGACGTCGTTCATCTTTCTCGGCGGCGCTTTTTCTCATGCAGCAGTCAAAACGCCGAAAGCCGGGGACATTCGCGTCCAGGAGGAGCATGGGGGGACGACGCGCCTGATCGATGCGCCACAATGGGCCATCGCGGAAGCGCAGCGTATACTGTCGTTGTGTCCACCAGGCGCTGCCTATGCGCGTGTCGATGTCATCCTACATGAGGCCCATGTGACCCTGATGGAAGTTGAACTGGTTGAGCCGGAGCTGTTCTTTTCGCTTTTCCCGGCTGGCGGCGAGCGACTCGCCGAAATTTTGACGTCGCGTTGAACGCCGCCTGCATTGAGCCGAGCGGCGTTTTCCCCTATTGCCGAATTTCCATGGGGGCCGCGCGGGGCCGCCTTTTCGCAACGCATGAAGTCAAGACATGGTCGCCATTACTCTTCCGGACGGTTCCGTACGCCAGTTTGACGGACCGGTGACGGGAACCGACATTGCCGAGAATATCTCCAAGTCGCTGGCCAAGAAGGCGCTGGCGGTCAAGGTCGACGGAGAGGTGCGCGATCTTTTCGGCGAGATTGATCACGACGCGTCGGTTGAGATCGTCACCCGCGATCACGAGGACGCCCTCGACATCATCCGCCACGATACGGCGCACTTGATGGCGCAGGCGGTGCAGGAGCTTTTTCCCGGAACCCAGGTCACCATCGGCCCGAACATTGACGACGGGTTTTTCTACGACTTTGCCCGGGACGAGCCCTTTTCGACCGACGATCTCGAAAAGATCGAAAAGCGCATGAGCGAGATTGTCGATGAGGCGCGTCCGACCCGAAAGGAAGTCTGGGACCGGGAAGAGGCGATCGCGCACTTCAAAAAGATCGGCGAGACCTACAAAGCGGAGATTATCGCCGATCTGCCCGAAGACGAGGACGTCAAAATTTATTTTCACGGCGACTGGCACGACCTTTGCCGCGGCCCGCACCTTCCGTCTACGAAGCATATCGGCAAGGCGTTCAAGCTGATGAAGGTGGCAGGCGCTTATTGGCGGGGCGATCACCGCAATCCCATGCTGCACCGGATTTACGGCACCGCCTGGGCCAACGAAAAGGACTTAAAAGCTTACCTTCAACGACTTGAAGAAGCAGAAAAGCGCGATCATCGCCGCTTGGGACGCGAAATGGATCTGTTCCATTTCCAGCCAGAGGCGCAGGGCTCGGTTTTTTGGCACCCCAAGGGCTATCTCATCTGGCGCGAACTGGAAGCCTATATCCGCCGCCGCCTTGATGAAGACGGCTACCGGGAAGTCAAATCCCCGCAGCTTCTCGATTCAAAACTCTGGGAGAAGTCCGGTCATTGGGGCAAGTTCCGCGAAAACATGTTCGTGGTGCCGGATGAAATTCCGTCAACGGACGATGATGCGCCTGTGCTTTCGGGCGAAGCCGATCTCATGGCGTTGAAGCCCATGAATTGTCCGGCCCATATTCAGATCTTCAACCAGGGCATCAAATCCTATCGCGACCTGCCGATTCGCATGGCCGAATTCGGCTGTTGTCACCGCAACGAAGCGCATGGAGCGCTCCATGGCCTCATGCGCGTGCGCCAGATGACCCAGGACGATGCGCATATTTTCTGTCGGGAAGATCAGATTGCGGAAGAAACCGTGCGTTTTCTCAATCTGTTCGCGCGCGTTTATGAAGATATGAGAATGACGGATATTGCCTATAAACTGGCGACCCGGCCCGAAACGCGCGCTGGCGACGATGCGACATGGGATCGGGCGGAGAAAGCTCTCGGCGATGCGTTGACCGCCGCGGGACTGGAATTTGACATTGCTGAAGGCGAGGGCGCGTTTTACGGGCCAAAACTCGAATTCCATCTTACTGACGCTATCGGGCGCACCTGGCAGGCTGGCACCTATCAGCTCGACTATGTGCTGCCCGAGCGGCTTGATGCGAGCTATGTGGACGAAACCGGCGCCAAACAGCGCCCCGTCATGCTCCACCGCGCGGTATTCGGCACGTTTGAGCGATTTATCGGGTTGTTGATCGAACACTACGCCGGGCGGTTGCCCTTCTGGCTGTCGCCGGTGCAGGTGGTCGTTGCGACCATCACATCAGAAGCTGACGCCTACGCGGAGGAAACTGTCGCGGCGTTTCGCGCTGCGGGCTTGCGCGCCGATCTCGATATTCGAAACGAGAAGATCAACTACAAAGTGCGCGAACATTCCCACGCCAAGGTGCCGGTGATCGCCGTCGTCGGCGCGCGGGAAGCGGAGGAGGGAAAAGTTTCCCTGCGCCGCCTCGGTGAAAAGCAGCAACAGGTGCTCGCGCGCGACGAAGCGATGGCGGCGCTTGCGGACGACGCCCTGGCGCCAGATCTACGCGCGAAAGGGTAAGGCGCAGCCCATGGAAAAGGTCGGCTTCCGGCGTCGGCGCGATCAGGCGAGCCTTCTTTTTTTGTTTGGCCTGTTTGCGCTGTTGCCCCTGACCGTCGTGTTCGGTCATCGCGGTCTCGCGCCCTGGTTGCTGCTCGCCAGCATTCCGGCTTTTTTTCGAGGCGATTTCTGGCTTCTTTCATTCGGCGCGGTTTTCGATCGCATGGATCCGCGCGTGCCGTTCTTTGCCGCCTTTTTGTCGATCAGCGCTTTTTGTGCATGGATATTTCTTTCGGGCTTTTGGTCGCCTTATGAGAAACCGTCTTTGGCGTTCTGGGTGCTGGGTCCCGTACTTGTCGGCGGCGTGGTCGCGTGGTTCGCCGCGAATGTGAACCGCGTCTGGGCTTGGCGCATTGCGGTTGCTTATGCAGCGGCCATTGTCATCGGTATGGGGGTTTTGGCGTTTGAGGGCGTAAGCGGCGGCGCGTTGCGCACTATATTGCCGCCGGAAGAAGGTCGCTCGCGGGACATTATTGCTCTGGGCCGCGGCGTCACCGCTTTGGCGCCGGCGCTCTTTCCCGCAGGCATTATCGCCGCGGCGGTTTGGAATCGGTGGGCGGCGCTCGCCGTTGTTGCGCTCGGTGTGGCTGCAGCTTTTTTAAATGACGTAACAGCGAACGCCGTTGCGCTTGCGGCGGGACTCGCCGCGGCGATCATCACATTCAAGGCGCCGCGCGCAACGGTGCGCGGTCTTTCCTTCATGGCGCTCGCCGCGCTGATCCTCGCGCCCTTGGCTGCGTTCATTCCGGTCGATCGTGTTTTCGCGCTTGGCGAAGGATGGGCCCCGGCGTCCGCGCTCCATCGCATTGCGATCTGGCAGGCGGCGGCCGAACGCATTCCCGACGGTCTGCCATTCGGATTTGGCGCCGACTATGCGCGCATATGGAAAGATTCAGCCGAGACCGTCATGGTTCCCGGATCTCCGATCCCATTGTCCGTCATGCCGCTTCACCCACACAATCTTTATTTGCAGATCTGGCTGGAACTTGGAATTCCAGGCGTTCTTGCCTTTGGCGGATTTCTCTATTGGGGCGCTTCGGCCTTTGCCCGTGCGGGACTGGAAAAGCCGGTGATCGCCGCCGCCGCAGGCGCTTTTGCGGCGATCCTGGCCTCGACCCTGGTTGAGACCAGCCTGTGGCAGGTCTGGCGCTTCGCGGCCATGGGGCTCGCCGCCATGGGGGTCGGTCTCGCATATTCGCTTCATATGAACTGGTCGCGAGTGCAATGAACGCGGGCGCCGTCTCTGCGATTGTCGTCAGCTATCACACGGGATCGATCCTCGCCGATTGCTTAAAAGCGCTTGCCGAGGAAGCTGTGGGCGAAATCATTCTCGTCGACAACGGAAATCCGCAGGGCGCCGTCGAGGCGGCGGTCGCTGCAGCGGACACAGAGGTCCGTATACTGACTGGTCAGGGAAATATCGGCTTTGCCGCCGCCTGCAATCTTGGCGCAAAGGCGGCGAGCGGCGAATTTCTCCTTCTCCTCAATCCCGACGCGGTAATCGCGAAAGGCGGCGCTGCGCGATTGATTGCAGATTCAAGGGAGTTGCCGCGTCCCTGGTTGATGGGCGCGGTGTTGGCGGATCCGGACGGGACTGAACAGCGCGGGTCGCGCCGCGCCGACCTGACGCCATGGCGGGCGATTTTTGATGCTTCCGGTCTGTCGCGTGTCGCGCCGCATATTTTTCCGCCGTTCAATCTGCTCCATGAGCCTTTGCCGCAAGGCATTGCTGAAATTCCTACCCTCTCCGGCGCGTGCCTGTTTTTGCCGGCGGCGGATTACGCGGCGCTGGGCGGTATGGACGAGGGCTATTTCCTCCATGTGGAGGACATCGATTTCTGCAAACGCTTTCGCGACGCCGGCGGTCATGTCTGGTTCAATCCGCATGTGACGGTGATGCATCACAAAAGTTCAAGCGCGGCGCCCATCCGTGAGGTTGAGGCGCACAAATCGCGCGGGCTGATCCGTTATTTCGACACGCATTTTCGCGGGACGTGGCCCGGGCCGGCGCGATGGATGCTGACGCGGTTGTTGTGGCTCGCCTATGCTATGAAAACCGCCGGCAGAAACTAATCCGTATACTGTACACCAGGCGGGCCGTAATAGTCGGCAATCGCAAATAGCGTAAAAGTCCGCATCTCGTCGTCGCTTGTCGGCGCCATGACCGATCCCATGGGACGGATGTCGCCAAAGCGGTAGTTCACATGCGCATCGCTCTCCAGGATCGAAACGAAAAGACCTTGCTTATGATCATCGGGACGGAACGGAAAGAAGGCTTCGTAATGGTGGTGGATGCCGTTATTCGGATCGAGAGCGGCAATCTCGAGGCCTTGCCCGCGCTGGTAATAAAGCATCTCCGCGATCATTGATCGGTCGTCGAACAGGATTGCATCAAACCCGCGCGCTTGCGAGGCAACTTGTATCGACAAGGATTCCCAGCCGCGCAGTTCCGCAACGGCGCGCCCGACGCCGATGCGGTCAAGCAGTGCAAAATTTGTCATGGCGATGAGAAAGAGCGTGGCGAGGGCGCCGTGCAGGGCGAGGCTCGTTTTTACCCAAAGGGTGCGACCGCTCTCGATCAAGAAGGCGCAGACCAAAATAATTGCCGCCGGATAGGCGGCCGCGGCCCAATTGGCGTGAGCGCGGGAGATGAACGCCTGCGCCGCAACTATGGCGAGGGGCGTCAAAGCGAAAATGAGTAAAACAAACTTTTCGCTGTCTCGGTCGCTGTGTCGAAAGCGCGAGATCGCCGCAGCAATCAGTCCGGCGAAAAGGATCGGGCCGAATACGACGAACTGTGCGCCCAGGAATGCGAAGAGCGGCATCGGCTGGAACAGTGACGACGACCAGTCCGCATTGGCGGCGGTGTGGGCGACGGTCTGGAAATTATGAGCGGCATTCCACGCGACGTTCGGGGCAATTAAGGCGCCGGCGACGAGCAATGTCACGATGATCTGAGGACGGATCAATGCGTTTCGTGCTACGGGGGAAAAAACCAAAGTTGCCGCCGCCGCCGCTGGAAAATACAACATGGCGTATTTAGAAAGCAGGCCAAAGCCGATCAACACGCCGAGTAATGCGAAGTCGATCGTTACGGCTTTTTCCGTCTTGATGATCCGCGCCAATACGAAAAGCGCACCTGACCAGAAAAACAAGAGCGGCGCATCGGTTGTGATCAGGAACGACGAGACGCTGACGCCTGGAAGGGTAAGCCAACCCAGCCCCGAAAACCACGCAATGCGAGAATCGAAGAACAGTTTTGCCGTGAGATAGATGAAGGCTCCGGTCCCGGCGTGGAGGAGCGGCGCCGCAAGGCGAACCGCCCATTCCCCGTCACCGAAGAGCCCGGTGGTCGCAGCGATGATCCACGCGATTACGGGCGGTTTGGAAAAATAGCCAAAGGCCGGGTCCTGCGCCCACGTCCAGTACTGCGCTTCATCCGGACCAAGGCCGCCATCGGCGAAAACAAGGCCGGCAACGCGCAAGAGCGCGATGGCTGCAGCCCAGAACCAGAAGGATCGGGCGAGCGTCGCTGCACCCTCAGGGAGAGCTTTGGTCACGGACATAGATGGCTATCTCAACGGACTTGCCGTTCGAGTAATTGAGGCCGTCGATGACGGCAAGGGGAGGTGGTATTTCGCCCGCCGTAGAAAGGAATGGCTCTTGTTCGCGCGCTTCTACAGCAACGACGTCGATATGGCCGACGGAGAATAGCCGTCCGGCATAAGCGCCATTGGTGAGAATTGTGTCCGTGCCGATGAGGAACACGGCGGATGGTTCAGCATAGCCTGCAATAACGATTTTGCCGGCGCCGTCGCGCAAGGGGTGGAGGCCGGCATCATCAAGCGCCGCCGAAAGGCGCGGCGACACCATAAGTGCGTCGAGCCGCGGCAATACGGCGCCCATGAGCGTCCAGGCGTAAAGCGCTGCGAGCCCTGCCGCAGCGAGCCCGCCCATATGGGCCCGACCGCGCCAAAAAAGCGTTGTTATTAATAACGTCGCCAGCGCGAATGCGGCGGCGAGGCCGAAGCAAACTGACGTCAAGGGTCCGGCGCTTAGCCCGGCGGGCAATATTGCAATCGCCGCCGCGGCGGCGAGGCCAATGCCGCCATAAGTAGCCGCGCCGATCTTGCGCAGGATGGTCGGTTTATTGCCGCCTTTCAGCGCTGCGTGAGCGGCGATGATGGCGAGGGCCGGATAAAGCGGCATGACATAATGGGGCAGCTTGGTCGCTGCGAGTTCGAAGACGATCCATGTCGGGATCAGCCAGGCCAGCAGAAAACGAGCCCGCCAATCGGCTTTTTCGCCCCAGATATGGACAAGGCCGGGACCAATCAACGCCGCGGCTGGCCAGAACAGCCCCCACAAGAGCAGCAAGTGATAACCTGGCGGTCCCGCGTGACGTTCTTGCGCTTGGCCCAATTTGCCAAGCATGTCGCCGCCGATGGCGTCGGCAAAAAAGCGTCCCTCCGTTCCCACGTGAATGGCCCACGCCCACGGTGCAACCATGACTATGAGAATGAGAACGCCAAGAATGGGACGCATGCGAAACGCCCAATCCACTTTGCGTTCTCCGATTAAAAGCCCGAGCCCGGTCAGGGCGGAAATCATCGGCGCGATCGGGCCCTTGATGAGAAGGCCCGCTCCGTGGGCGACCCAGAAAGCGGGCGCCGCAATCGCGGACGTTTTTTTTCCTTCAATGCGCGCGGCGTAGATTTCAATAAAGGCGTATTGCGCAGCGCATATGAGGGCGAGAAGCATGCCGTCGGTTTTGGCGATGGTCGCTTCGGCGGCGGCAACTGGCGCGGCGGCGATTAGAAGACCGGCGAGGAGCCCTGTTTCGTCGCCATATAGCCGCCTCCCGGCGAGGAAGGTGAAAATCGCCGCAAAGACGACGCCGATGACGGACGGAATGCGATAAGCCCAGATGGCGCGAGCCTCAACGTCAGAGAAAACAGAAACGCTGGCGGCCTGTAACCAGTAGATTCCGGCGGGCTTTTTGTTGCGCTCTTTTTCCTGAAACCGGATGGAAATGAAGTCTCCGGTTTCCAGCATTTGCACCGTCGCCTGGGCGAAACGGGACTCATCGCGATCAAGCGGCGGCAGCGTGAACAGCCCCGCGAGCGCTGTCAGCGTCGCAAATACGGCGACCATAATCAGTCGAGAGCCCGGCAGCCTCGTCATATCAGCAAACCCCTCCGAGCCGCTCACAATAAGGCGTTGTGTCGGCCTTGTCTCGCGTCGTCCGGTGACGAAGGCGTGACGGTTACATCCAAACGGGGTATGAGCGCCGGCCATGAGTGATGCGCGAGAACAAAACAATGCGGCGTTTTTCGCCTGGCCAGCGCCGCGAACTGACGCGCCCACGGTCAGCGTCGTGGCGCCCATGTACAATGAAGCCGGCGGCGCGGCGAAACTCATTTTGGAAATCGCCGCCGCGCTGGACGGCGTTGCTCATGAGATCATCGCCGTCGATGACGCATCACGCGACGATACCGCAAAAGCGCTTGCGGGCGCTGGCGCGCCGGCGTTGCGCATTCTCCGTCATGAAAAAAACGCAGGGCAAAGCCGCGCGCTGCGCACCGGCATTCTTGCGGCGCGAGCGGCCGTCATCGTGACCCTTGACGGGGACGGACAAAACGATCCGGCGGATATACCCCGATTACTTGATGCGTTGCGAACTGCTGGTCCGGAAACAGCGATGATCGCCGGCGAACGCAGCGGTCGCCAGGACGCTGCGGCAAAAAAATGGGCGTCCGGGGTGGCCAACGCTGTACGCAAAAGAGTGCTCAAGGATGGCGCTGACGACACCGGGTGCGGTCTCAAAGCGTTTTACCGGGAGGCATTCTTGCGCCTTCCCTATTTTGATCACCTTCACCGCTATTTGCCGGCGCTAATGCGGCGTGAGGGGTATGGGGTGAAATTTCTACCCGTCGGTCACCGTTCCCGCGCTCATGGAGCGTCGAAATACACCAATATGGGGCGCCTGATGGTCGCATTTCGCGATTTAATGGGTGTTTTCTGGCTGTTAGGGCGCTCGCGGTCGCCCGGCGCGGTAGAGGAAATAGACCCATAAGGGCTGCCTTGGCCGCCGCCCTTGTGGTAACCTTACTGCTCTTTTCAGCGGGCGCCGCCATTTGGAATTGGCATCGGGGGGCGGCGAAACAAGGAAATTCGGGGAAGAACCATGTATCAAATGTTGCCGCTCCTGGGGATCAGCCTCATCGTTTATTCCGTTCTGACGCTGACCGGCGCGATCGGTACGGCTGAAGTACCCTGGCATGAAATGCTGGCTGTTGAGCTCAATCTGGTGTCCGGCGAGACATGGAAGATTTCGTTGGGGGACATCTTCCTCTTGTTCAGCATGGGACTGCTATTTGTCGAATTGCTGCGGGCGACCAAAACCGGTTCCGAATCGATCATGAATCACGCATTTTCCGTGGTCGTATTCGTGGTTGCGCTCTTGCTGTTCATCATCGTGAAAGGGTTTGGCAATTCGGTATTCTTCCTTTTCATGTCGATGACGTTCCTCGACTTCATGGCGGGCTTTATCGTGACAACGGTAACTGCGCGGCGTGATTTGTCGGTGGCCGGCGGGCTTGGCGACTAATCAGACAACCATGTTGATGGCGCAGCCGGTTTCGCTGACGTGATAACCGACTGAATAAGCGCGCTCTGCCGAGCGTGACGCTGACCGCGTCCGCACGCTGTTCGAAACTGAGACAGAAGGTCTTGCAGCGGGAATTGGCTCCAAAGGCAGGGCTTTTCCCGAAATAGTGGCGCGCGCCGGTGTTGCGGACCGGGTCGCGCGACGGGCCGGGCGTATGATAACGGGACGCCTGGCTGCGGGAAGGTTAACAATTCCTTTCATATTTAGATGTATCGCAAGGACGGCGCCGTCAGGCGTCCGTTTACAATTTCAAATTTTATTTACGGCTCCATGGGTAAGGTCTTCAGTAGTTTGAGCGCGAGTGGGACTAATGGTTGAAAACGCGAAGGCGTTTCCGAATGTGACGACAAAGAGCTCTGTCGAGGAGCAGCAAACAAGCACGCCGGTTCTCGGCGCGGCCGATGCGAACGGTGCACGCTTGTCGGCGGCCGATGGCGCGCTGCAATCGATGTTTGAATATGATCCCTCAAGCGGCGTTCTATACTGGTCTGACGAAGGCGCGGCCGCGCGAATTCTTGGCGCTCAAGACGCGCGGGCGATCGACACGCTGGAGAATTTCAATCAGCGTATCGACGACAGGCCGGCGTCAGATCGTGCGGAGGCGTTTGCCGGCCGCCGACAAAGCTATTTTTGTGAATATCGTTTGCGCCGCGACGACGGCGAGGCGCATTGGGTTGAAGAACGGGGCGGGTGGATCGGTCAGGAAGGTCAGCGCAGGCTGATCAGCGTTGTGCGATCGATCGAAAGCGAAAAACAGCGCGATGACCGCCTCGCTTGGCTCGCCACAAAAGACGAACTGACCGGCCATCTGAACCGTGTTTGTCTGCGGCGCGACCTCGAAGATGCGATTGAAAAAGCAAAAGCCGATAATGGGTCCGGCGCTTACATTCTCGCCGGCATTGACGATCTTGGCGCGGTGAATGCGGACTTTGGCTTTGAAGCCGCTGACAAAGTGATTATCGAGATTTCCAATCGGCTTGCCGGGGAACTCGGGACGGGCGATTCCATCGGCCGCGTTGCGGGAACCAAGTTTGGCATTGTGATTCGTTCCGCCAGCGAAGGCGATCTTCGCGGCGTTTGTGCGCGGCTCATGAACGCCGTGCGCGCCAGCGTCATCGAGACAAGCCGCGGCGGCGTTGCCGCGTCGATCTGCGTTGGCGCTGTGGTTATTCCGGCCAGCGCCGACCAATCGAATATCGCCATGGCGCGAGCGGAGGCAGCGCTTGACGCCGCCAAGCGTCAGGGAAAATCAAGCTGGTCGGTCTTCTCGGACAAGACCGATACGGTATCCATGCGCCGCCGAAACACGCATTTGTCCGATGTCATTCTGACCGCGCTAAACGAACGGCGCGTGCGCCTTGCATTTCAGCCCATTGTCGCTGACCTCGACGAAGAGCCGCGGAAGTTTGAGTGTCTCATCCGCATGCGCGGAGACGACGGTCAGGAAATTCCAGCCCCGGAGTTTATTCCGGCGGCGGAGCGTTTGGGGCTCGTGCATTTGCTCGACCGGCGCGTTCTCGAATTGGCCACCAACACGCTCGAAGTCTGTCCCGACATCCATCTCAATGTGAATATCTCGATGGAAACGGTAAAAGACTTCGTTTGGGCCGAAGGTTACATCTCGCATTTGCGCGCCAACCAGCACCTGGCAAATCGCATCACGGTTGAGTTGACGGAAACCCAGGTTATCGACGCGATCGATGCGTCAATCGAATTTGTTCAGGAAATCAAGAGACTCGGCTGTTCCTTCGGCATTGACGATTTCGGCGCCGGCTATACGTCCTTCCGCAATCTCAAGGCCATGGATATCGATATCCTGAAAATCGACGGCTCGTTTGTCACCGGGGTGTCGGCGTCGCGGGAAAACCAGCTTTTTGTGCGCACGCTCCTGGATCTTGCGCGTAACTTCGGCATGCAGGCGGTTGCAGAGTGGGTCGACAACGAAGCCGACGCCATGTTGCTCAAAGGTTTGGGCGTCGACTTCCTGCAGGGCTATTTGATCGGCAAACCGGAAACGGCGCCGAGCTGGTTGCCTGAAGGGGCGCCGAACGATCCGCCAGCGCGCGGTCAGCGCTGACAAAAGCGTCAGCCGCCTTTCTTTTCCAGCTCTTCAAGCTTTGCGCGCATTGCCGCGAGTTGCGATTTCAAATCGTCGATTTCAACCGCTTCTTCGCCCTTTTCGGGTTGCGCGCCCGGATACATGCTCGTCATCGGCGAGAACATTTTCATCGCCTGATTATAGAGCTCCATATTCTTGCGCACGCCTTCTTCAAACATAGCGTAGCCTGGAGTTGATTCAAACGCGTCACGCATACGCTGGCGCAGATCATCCTGATTGTTGGTGAAGGCGTTCATACTCATCTCAAGATAGGACGGCACGAAACGCTGCAGGCTGTCGCCATAGAATTGAATGAGCTGGCGCAGGAACTGGATCGGAAGCAGGTTTTGGCCCTTGCTTTCCTCTTCAAAAATAATCTGTGTCAGGACGGAATGGGTAATGTCATCGCCGGATTTGGCGTCGTAGACGACAAAGTCCTCGCCGTTCTTGACCATGTCGGCGAGAAAATCGAGCGTCACGTAGGAACTCGTCGCCGTGTTGTAGAGCCGCCGGTTTGCGTATTTTTTTATGACGACCGCGTCGCCGGCGCCGTTGGTGCGTTTCCCGGCGCCGCGGCCGGTTTCAGTCTCGGTCATTTTTTCGTGTCTCCCGTTCTCGCGCGCCGTTTGAAGGCGCTCCGCACCCGGGCCGCTGTCCCCCCGCGCCCGACCGCGGTTTTGCGCCGCGGTCCTATTGTGCATATGCTAATACTGCTATAGCACAAAAATACCATTTGCATACGCATCTCTTCAGAGAGCGTAGAAAAAGCAAAGACTTACAGTGTTTTGGCGGTTCTGCGCGGGGCGTCTTGCAGCGCAAAACGGCGCGCAGCGCCGCCTGATCGTCTAGAAATGGAGCGAATGAAATGACCAAAGCAGTGATCGTATCGGCTACACGGACCGGCGTCGGATCTTTTGCCGGCTCGCTGGCGAGCGTGCCAGCCGCGAAACTCGGGGAGACGGTTCTCGCCGCGGCCCTGAAGCGGGCTGACATAGCGGGTGAGGATGTGGGCGAAGTGGTCATGGGCCATGTGCTGCAGGCGGGGCAAGGCCAGAACACGGCCCGCCAGGCGAGCGTCGGCGCCGGCGTACCGGTCGAGCGGCCGGCGAGCACCATCAACCAGGTCTGCGGATCCGGCCTACGCGCCGTCGCCATGGCGGCGCAGACGGTCTCACTCGGCGATGCGAATGTTGTTGCAGCGGGCGGTCATGAGAATATGTCGCTCGCGCCTCATGCCGGCCATTTGCGCAACGGCGTCAAAATGGGCCCGTCAAACTTTGCCGACACCATGATTGTCGACGGGTTGTGGGACGCATTCAACAATTATCATATGGGCCAGACGGCCGAGAACCTTGCGGAGAAATATCAAATCTCGCGCGAGGATCAGGATGCATTCGCCGTCGCCAGTCAGAACAAAGCGGAAGCGGCGAAAAAAGCCGGAAAATTCAAAGACGAAATTACGCCGGTGACGATCAAGACCCGCAAGGGCGAGATCGTTTTCGATCAAGATGAGTATATTCGCGAGGGCGCGACCGTTGATGGCGTTTCCGGCTTGAGGCCGGCCTTTGTCCGCGACGGCGGCTCGGTGACGGCGGCGAACGCTTCTGGCCTCAATGACGGCGCGGCGGCGCTGATCGTCATGTCTGAACAGGAAGCCGAAAAACGCGGTCTTGAGCCGCTGGCGCGCATCGCGTCATGGGCCCATTGCGGCGTTGATCCGTCGATCATGGGGATTGGCCCGGCTCCGGCGTCGCGCCGGGCTCTTGAAAAAGCTGGCTGGTCGCTCGACGATGTGGATCTGATCGAGGCTAATGAGGCTTTCGCTGCGCAGGCGCTGTCAGTGGGCAAGGAACTCGGATGGGATCCGGAGAAGGTGAACGTCAATGGCGGCGCCATCGCCATCGGCCATCCGATCGGCGCCTCCGGCGCGCGTATTTTGGTCACGCTGCTGCACGAGTTGAAACGTGCGGAAAAGTCAAAAGGTCTTGCGACTTTGTGTATCGGCGGCGGCATGGGGATCGCCATGTGCGTTGAGCGTTAGAGTTTTGATTTGAGTGCGTGAGACGCGCTCATGTTGGTTTAGTGTGGGTACGGATTAAGATTGCCAAGACGGGAGAAAGATCATGGCGAGGAACGCAATTGTAACCGGCGGTACGCGCGGCATCGGCGCGGCCATCGCAAAATGTCTGAAAGAAAAAGGATGCGACGTTGCGGCGACCTACGCCGGCAACGACGAGGCGGCCGCGAAGTTCAAGGATGAAACCGGCATCAGCGTCTATAAATGGGATGTCGGCGACTATGACGCATGCAAGGCCGGCATTGCAGAAATCGAAGCGGCGCAAGGCCCGACCGATATTCTCGTGAACAACGCCGGTATTACCCGCGACGGCATGTTTCACAAGATCGGCCCCAAAGAATGGGCGGAAGTCATTCGCGCCGATCTCGATTCTGTCTTCAACATGTCTCACAATGTATTTTCGGGCATGCGCGAGCGCGGCTTCGGACGCATTGTCAATATTTCCTCGATCAACGGCCAGAAAGGTCAGATGGGGCAGACCAATTATTCTGCCGCCAAAGCCGGCATGATCGGTTTTACCCGAGCGTTGGCGCAGGAAGGCGCGTTCAAAGGCGTCACCGTGAATGCGGTCGCGCCTGGCTATATCGCCACCGACATGGTGGCGGCGATGCCGGAAGAAGCGCTGAAAAAGATCACCGCGCAAATCCCCGTCGGCCGGCTCGGCGAGGCTGACGAGATTGGCGAATGTGTAGCGTTCCTCGCCGACGAGAAGGCCGGGTTTATCACCGGCGCCGTTCTGTCCGCCAATGGTGGGCAATATATTGCGGCGTAGACGCCCTAAAACCTGATAAAACAAGGGCTCTTGCCGCAAATTAAACTGCGGCGGGGCCCTTTTTTTAACAAAATATCCGGTTACAAACTTGCCCTGATGAAATCGGGATCAAACATCCTTGCGATCGCAGGCGCGCTCGCCGCCGCCACGGCGCTGACCGTATCGGGCGCATCGGCGCAGGATGGCAATTACCCGTTTGCACTGGCGCAGCAATCAAATTCAAATCCTTTTTCGGCGCTCGTGGGCGAACGGCGCGAACGGCGCGCCGATCCAACGCGCGGCAAAGTCGAGCGCTATGTTCTGGCGTCTGACAATCGGTCGTTCCTTATTGAAACACGTGCGCGCACCGCGCGGGTGAAATTTCTGTGCGGTGCAGAAGATCGCCGCCTTGATTGCACCCTCGACGCAGCGGCGCCGGCGCCTGAAATCTATCTGCTCACGGTTACAAGGGGCCCGCGCGGCGACGTGATTTTTAAGAACGCAGACGGCGATACGCTGCTGCGTCTTGCGTCATATGGGGGCGCCACCGTTTACTGGCCAGGGGATGCAGCAGGCTTGGCGGCGTCTAAATCCTTTGGCGATGATCGCGCTATCGAACTTGCCGCCGTTGATATTGATACAGCGGAGCGTCGGGCGAAATCTGCAACGGCAGTTGTCAGCGCAGTGACAGGCTCGCCGATTACCTTTGATATCGCGCAGCCGCCGCCGGGCGAATCCGCGAATGCGGCGGTGCTGGCTGACGCCGTCATGCGTGCTGCGAACGCCGTCAACGCCGTCGCCGGAGACGCCACTGGCGCGCGCATCCTCGCTGCTCGCATTGACCGCATTCAGTTTGAAGTCGGACCGGCGCCGTCGGCGCGCTTCGACGAACGTGCGCTAATCGTTGAATACGTCCCGGATCGGGACATTGCGGGACGGCTCTCATCCCGCGCCATTGAGCGGTTCTTGGAAGAATCCCTCTAACCCGATGGCTCAAGGCCTCAAAACCGCCCAAAACCTCCGCTATGGTGAGCGCATGGTCTCTCGATCCATAACCGCCGCCGCGTCGCTTGTGGCGCTGATGCTTGGCGCAATGGCGCTGGAAAGCGTCGCCCAGGCGCAATCCCTGAGAGACGCCCGCGCCCGCGAAGCGACCGCCGCCGCCCTTGGCGAGGAAGCGGTCTATACGCGCATCGTCTGCGGCAATGAGCTTCGCGCCGAGATTGATTGGTCAAGCGCTGGGGACTGGCAGGAAGGCCTGCTCATCGCTGAATGCGACAAGGCTCTTGGCGCGCTTGAAGCGGCGTGCCGCGCTGGCGACAAGCGCGCGCAGAATGTGTCGCGCTTCGTTTGCGCCGGCGACGGCGCTGGCGCAACGCTCAATGGCCGCTCTTTGCGGTACGGAGCCCGCGCCGACCTCAACGCGTTTGAAGAAACGCAAAAGAGGTTCGGCGCCGACTAACGCGCGTTGCTCTCGAAAGATTACTTTTCCAGGATTTCCGGCCAGAGTGCGTCCGCCGCTTCAATAAACTCGTCTTTCTTGGGGAGCCATTTTCTCTGAACGCCCCGAGAGAAGTTGATGTAGAGAACGCCGTTATAGACGGTCCAGACTTTGGGATCGCCGTGAACGAGCACGCCGCGCTTGCCAAGCGCGTAGGCGCAATGGCCGCCATAGGCAGGACGATATGCATCAGGATCGGCGAGGAACTTGTCGAGGTTTTCCTGGCTGGCGAAGATGTAGGTGGCGTTTGCAACGTCTGCGGAATATTGCGCGTCGCCCTTCACCGGCTCCCCGTCGAAATAGC
Organism: Hyphococcus sp.; assembly: GCA_965267325.1. Taxonomy (GTDB): domain Bacteria; phylum Pseudomonadota; class Alphaproteobacteria; order Caulobacterales; family Parvularculaceae; genus Hyphococcus. The sequence goes on from OZ253943.1 coordinate 2,828,408, forward strand.
TCGTCGGATCGTATCCGTTAAGAGCGTATTCCCAGTTCTTCTTCACATAGATTTCCGGCTTTGCGGCGAACGCTGCGCCTGTCGCGGCGAAAAGCACAATGAGGGCGGCGAGCCCGGTTTTAAATAAAGTCGTCATGACAACAGTCTCCTTTGCGGCGCGGCGCGTGTTGGCGTTGCGCTGAATGTCGTGGGCAATGAATAAGCGCTCAAAGAAGGGCGCGCTACGGGGCCCTGACAATTCGTGATGGGATGTGAACCATCGCGGAAAAGGCGTTACGCGCCGCTCGCATGAGCGGCCTGCTCGATAATGCCGACCCGAACGCCGTCGAAAACGTATTGCGTAGAGAGCGCCATCAAAAGCATGCCGAGAATACGCGTAATAGCGTTCATGCCGGTCCGCCCGAGCACGTCGCCGATGCGGCTCGCAAACGACATCATCAACACTGCGATGGCCAGAACCGTCGCCGTGGCGGTGAGCGCCGCGGTCTTGTCGAGGACGCCCATGCCCGGCCCCATCAACAACATGATCGTGGCGATGGCGCCGGGACCGGCAAGCATCGGAATGGCGAGCGGGAAGAAAGCGATTGAATCGCGCGAGGCGGCTTTCGGGCCCGGCGTTTTCGCCTGGGTCTCGCTGTCAGGATCGAAAAACATGCGAAAGCCCATGATAAAGAGAATGACGCCCATGGCGGCCCGAAACGCCGCCATCGAAACGCCGAGATGATGCAGGAGCGCGTTGCCGGCGAAGCCGAAGAACAAAAGGATGGCGATCGAATAGATCGCCGCCAGAAACGCGATGCGCAAACGGGTGCGCGGTGAGTCGCCCTTCGTCAGCGAGGCGAAGATCGGCGTCACCAGAATTGGATCGATGACGATAAAAAGCGTCGCAAAAGCGGTGATGAATGCTGTCAGAAGCTCGGCGTTCATATAATTTGCGTCCCCGGTTTGGCGCGCATCTCATCGATCGGCCGTCGCTACGCAAGGGGCCGCGCCCTGCGACACATCCGCGCCGCCTGAGTGTTGCCGGAATCATGGCTCGCCGCTAGGGTCGGCGACAAATAATTCAACCGGAGTAATCCCCATGGCCGAAGGCGCGCCCGCGCTTACCCCCCAAGAAGCAATCATCTACCTCATGGTTATGACGTCGGCCTCGGACGGCGCGATCAATGACGCTGAACTCCGGACCATCGGCCGGGTTGTGCGCTCTTTTCCTGTATTTTCCGATGCGGATGAGGCCGGATTGGTGAAGACGGCGGGCGCTTGCGGCGCGCTGATGGCGTCGGACGGAGGGTTGCACAAAGTTCTGGAATCAGCCGCCGCGGCCTTACCCACCCATCTTTGCGAGACCGCCTATGCGGCGGTGGTCGATGTGGTGACAGCAGATGAAAAACTCGACGTTACCGAGATCCGCGTGCTCGAGCTTATTCGCGACGCACTGAAAGTCCCCGACGACGGCGCGCAGGCCATCGAACATTCCGCTCGCGCCCGGCATATGACCGTAGACGGGGTCTCGTAAGGCGCGCTTTTGTCTCAGCGTCGGTTTCTTAATAGCGGGAACAGTCCGAATAGCGCTTGCCCGGCAAGACCGATCGCGCCGGCGAACGTTCCGTAGCGGTCGATCACGTCATTCAACGTTTGACCAAAACCGAAAACGCCGAGCAGTGTTTCTGCGAAGATGAGCAGCGCGAACGCGACCACGCCCATAACCAGCCGGCTTAACGTGTCCGCTGAGACATCGAACCGTCGTATAACGAAACCGCACACGAGCCAGCTTGCGCCGAGAATAAACGGTCCTTCGATCAATACAGCGACAGTTTCGCCAAACGCGGGCGCCAGTCCCAGAACGCGAATGGTCCCGAGTACGAAACCAACGCCAAACACAATTGCAAAAAAAATCGCGCCGGCAAGAACGGGTGTCATCGCAACAACGTCCAGCAGACGCTCGAAACGATCAGGGCAATCATGATGTTGAGCATCAAGCCTTCGCGCGCCATGCGAGCGATAGAGACTTTGCCCGTGCCGTAGACGATGGCGTTGGGCGCTGTCGCCACCGGCAGCATGAATGCACAAGAGGCGGAGATGACGGCGGGGATCATCAACAATTGCGGGTCAATACCGGTTCCCGCAGAGATGGCGGCGAGTATGGGCATTAAGAGATTTGCCGTCGCCGTGTTCGATGTCATTTCGGTTAGGAACGTCACTGACAGGCAAAGGCCGAGTATCATGACGAAGATCGGCAGATTGGCGAGGCCGGCGAGGCTGTCGCCGATCAACTGATCGAGCCCGCTGGCGCGAAACGCAGCGGCGATACAGATGCCGCCTGCGAACAGGAGAAGCATTCCCCAGGGAATGTCCGATGCGCTTTCCCAATCAAGGAGGGCGCCGCCTTTTCCGTCGGGAACCAGAAACATCAACACCACCGCGAAAACGGCGACCGTTGAGTCCCCCGCCATTTCCATGCCGAGAGCGCCGGCCCAGCCGCCGAACGGCTCGCTGCGAGTCACCCACAAAAGAATGGCGAGGCCGAAGACGATCATCGTGCGCGCTTCGTCCGTGCGCCACGGTCCTGGTTCGGCGAGCGACGGCGCGGTGACGCCTTTGAGTGAACGGGTGAGCCACAGCCAAATGATCGGCACGCCAAGGGCGACGATCGGGACGCCCGTCGCCATCCAGCGCGCGAAGGAATATTCCTCGCCTGTTGCAAGCAAATAGTTCTCTGCAAAGATCAGGTTTGGCGGCGTGCCGATCAGCGTCGCCGTACCGCCGAGGGAGGCTGCATAAGCGATGCCGAGAAGCAGCGGCACGGCAAGCTTTGCTCCTTCCGGCGAATGATCCGTACGGGAAAGAATGGCGAGCGCCATTGTGGCGAGCATCAGCGTCGTCGCCGTGTTCGAAATCCACATGGAAAGAACCGCAGCTGCAATCATGAAGCCGAGCACCAGCCGTCCGCCGGAGGCGCCGACCGCACGGATCATGTAAAGCGCGAGGCGTTCATGGAGGCCGGATTTTGAAAGCGCCTTGGACAGCATAAACGACGCCATCAGGAGAACAATGACATAGGAGCCAAGCGCGGCGGCGGCCTGGCGCTGATCAAGGACGCCGGCGAGAGGGAAGAGGGCGAATGGAACGAGCGAGGTCGCCGGGATGGGCAGGGCTTCCGACACCCACCAGAACGCCGTGAGGGTCGTGATCGTGATGGTCCAGACTATCTTCTGGTCGAGACCGCCGCTATGGGCGGCGAATCCGGCGGCGGCTGCGGCGGCGAGGCCGAGAAGAATACGCAAAGGTTTCATGGAGGCCCGTATCTGAAGGAGGGTGGCTAAGGTGGTGGGCTTTGACTTCGTATCGTTATTGCAACCTGCACCATAACGAGTTCAAAATCTAAAACCACATTAAGGCCAAATTCCTCAATCGCACTGCTCGTGATGTCCGGATTGTGAATGCGGATGACGCAAAAGACGCGCTAGGATCAATCCCATGTTTCGAATTCTGTCGATGCTCGCCGCATTCTTTGTTTTCGCAACGCCCGCCTTTGCGGCGCCTGACGAAACTGCGCTTTCTTTGTTCAACGAGGGCGAGTTCAGCGCGGCCGCCGATCGCGCCGAGAGCGTGGGCGATGCCGAAAACCTGGCGCTCGCCGCTCGGGCGCTCAACGCCATGGCGTATCTCGAAGTAGATGACAAACAGGCAAAAAAAACCGCCAAGCGCGCGGCAAAGCTGGCTGACAAAGCCGCGGAAATCGATCCGACGTTGGTTGAGGCGTATCTTCAGGCCGCCATCGCCATGGCGCAGCGGGGGTCGCGCATGTCGGCCTTTAGAGCGTTTTTCGCTGGTCTAGGCCCCGGCGCCCGGGAGCGGCTTGACCAGGCGCTGGAACTCGAGCCGGAAAACCCCTGGGCGCTTTCCACATCCGCCGGGTGGCATCTAGGCGTTGCTGCGCGCGCCGGCGATGGCAGTTTCGGCGCGGACGCGCAAACCGGTTTTGCGCAATTTCTCGCGGCGCGGTCGCGCGATCCAGACAATGTATCCATTTGCTATGAAATGGCGCTCCGGGTTCTGGCCTACGGCGAGGAAGACTGGCGGATCGATGCGTTGACGGCGCTTGAGGAGGCCCGGGCGGCGACGCCGCAGAATGCATTTGATGCTGCTCTTAAGGTGCGGGCGGAAGAATTTTCGGCGGCTGTCGACGGTGGGCCGGAGACGGAAGCCGCCTTCATCGCGGCCCAACCTTGAACCGGACAGTCCAGAGCTAGACTGGGCGCGCGGCGACCGCTAGGGCGTTGCGCCATGAGCGACAAACACGAATTCGTTTATCGACTGGCGACATCGGCTGAATGGATCGCAACCGAGGAAACCGGCGTTGCGCCGACCCGGGATATCGACAGCCGAGACGGTTACATTCACTTGTCGACCCGAGATCAGGTCATCGAAACCGCGAACCTGCACTTTGCCGGCGTGCGTGATCTTCTGGCGCTTGAAATTCCGCTCGGCTCCATCGTCGATGAGGTGAAATTCGAGTTGGCGCCAAAACGGGGCGAGGCATTCCCGCATCTTTACGGTGTGCTGCGGCGCGAGCATGTGGTTCGCGCCATCAAACTCAGCGATAGTGGCGACGGCTTTGAGTTTGGAGAGGAAGCGTGAGAGCGCCCCTGTTTGCCGCCGATGTGGCTGCCCGCGCGGCGACGACCCTCGATCCTGAAACCGCTCATCGGCTCACTGTCCGTATGCTGAAAACCGGCCTCGGACCCAAAGCATGTATCCGCGACGGGCGCCTCGCCGTTTCGGTGGCCGGGATTGAATTCCCTAACCCGCTTGGACTGGCGGCCGGATTCGATAAAGACGCGGAAGTTCCCAACGCCATGCTCGATCTTGGCTTCGGCTTTGTGGAAGTTGGCGCGGTGACGCCGCAGCCGCAATCAGGAAATCCGCGACCCCGGGTTTTTCGTCTCTGGAAAGACGAAGCCGTCATCAATCGCTATGGCTTCAACAATGACGGTCTTGATGTGATTGCGCGGCGATTGAAGCGCCGCCGCCGCAAGGGCGTTGTCGGGGTCAATCTCGGCGCCAATAAAGAAAGCAAAGACCGCATCGCCGATTATGAGCTCGGCGTTCGAAAGCTCGCGGGTCTGGTCGATTTCTATACGGTCAATATTTCTTCTCCGAACACGCCGGGATTGCGCGCTCTCCAAGGCAAGGCCGCGCTTGCGGATCTGATGACGCGGGTTCTTGCGGCGCGCAACGATGCGGCGGCCGAAACACCGGTGTTTTTGAAGATTGCGCCGGATCTGACCGACGAGGACAAGGCCGATATCGCAGGCGTAGCCATGGAGCTGGCAATTGATGGGCTCATTATTTCCAACACCACGATTGCGCGGCCAGATACGTTGAGAAGCGCGCGCGTTGGCGAAGCGGGAGGGCTTTCTGGCAAGCCGCTATTTGCGCCGTCTACGGAGTTATTGAGGGAATTCTACCGTGTGCTTGGCGCGCAAATTCCGCTCATCGGCGTTGGCGGCGTCGCTTCAGCCCGTGACGCCTATGAAAAAATTCTCGCCGGTGCGTCACTCGTTCAGCTTTATACGGCGATGGTTTATGAGGGGCCCGGTCTGCCGGCGCGGATTATCCGCGCGCTTCCAGGCCTTTTGAAAGCCGATGGATTTGAAACCGTCGCGCATGCGGTCGGCGCGGAACATCGCTAGCGTGCGAATGAGGCTTTGAGCCGCGGCATGTAGACCAGCAGGGTTGCAGCTCGCAATACGAAATAGAGCGAAAACGCCGCCCAAAGTCCGTGATTGCCGAATTGGCTGCCCGCCCAGAGCGACGCCGGGACAAATATCCCTGTTGAGACGATCATGGAGTCGCGCATTTCTTTTGCCCGGGTTGCGCCGATGAATATGCCATCGAGCTGAAAACCGACAACAACAATCAGAGGGCTGATTACGACCCATGGCATGAAAGTTTTGGCGCCTTCGCGCAGGGCGCCTTCCGGCGTCAGGAGCGCCAACAGCGCATCGCCCGCGAGCCAGTATAGCAGCGTGAAAAGGATCGCGGCGATGGCGGCCATTTCAAAAGTGCGCCGAACGGCGCTGTCGTAACGCACCTTTCCGTCGGCCCGATTGCGCGCACCCATGGCCTGGCCAACCAATGTCTCCGCGGCGATCGCGGTGCCGTCCAGGGCAAGACCCGTGAACAGGAAAAGCTGCAACAAGGTCTGGTTGGCGGCAAGAGTGATGTCGCCATAAGCGCTCGAACGCTGCACGAACCAGGCAAAGCAGAAGGCGAGCAGCAATGTGCGAATGAAGATGTCCCGATTGACGGATATGGTGCGGCGAATTTTGTCAGCCGACCAGAAGTCGGAGACCAGCCAATGGGCTTTCATGCCGCCATGTTTGTTTAGGATCAGGGCTACAAAAAGAAGGCAGGCGAAAAATCCGAAAATTTCTGCGATCAATGTGCCGGCGGCGACGCCTGCAGCGCCCCATTCAAAATAGACAACGAAGACATAATCGAGAACGATATTGAGAACCGTAATCGCAACGCTCACGATCATCAGGTAGTCGGTGCGTTCGCGCGCAGAAAACCAGCCGAGCGCGGCATAGGTTGCGAGCACGAAAGGCGCGCCCCAGATGCGGATGGCGAAATAGGTTTCCGCCGTTGCAAATGTGTCGGCGGAAGCATCCGAGCCGATTTGCAGCGCCTGAAACGAAAAATGACCGACCGGAAATTGCAGAACAACTAAAGCCGCGCCGATGCCGCCGCCGATGACTGCGCCGCGGACAAGGGCGGCGCGCGCTTCCGGCTCGTCTTCGGCGCCCGCGGCCTGGGCGGTAAGGCCGGCGACCGACATGCGGATGAAGCCGAAACTCCAATAGACGAGGGAAAAGATGATCGACCCGAGGCCGATTGCGGCTACATCCAGCGGCCGCGCCGAGTGGGCAAGCGCCCATACGTCCACCGCACCGAGGAGCGGCGTCACGGATGACGCCACGGACGCCGGCCAGGCGAGCGCGAATATTCGTTTGTAGCTGATCGGCGCAGGTGCGCGGGCGGTCATAAGGGGTTTCTCGCAGACGGGCTTACGCCTTAGCGTCGCAGATTGTTTCTGTCACGCGCCTTGCGATTGCGGCCGATGAAGGCGACACTCGCATTCATGGTCGATGACTGGAAGAACTGGGAAACTCCGCCGGGGGGCACCGGCGACAAGTTCGACGGTTCGGCGATCGGCGCGCTCGCGCACCTTTATCGCGGCGAGGTCTATCGTTCGACCATCTGGCGCACCCGGCTGGACACGACAACCAACTGGTCCGTTGTCACGCTCGGCATCGCTTTATCGATCGCCTACGCCAGCCCCACCGCATCGCCTCTGCCGCTCCTCCTGGTCGGCATATTGATCGCGATGTTTCTCATTCTCGAAGCGCGGCGCTATCGCTATTTCAATGTCTGGCGCGCGCGGGCGCGTTGGATCGAAACGAAGTTTTATGCGCCCATGCTGCTCAGATCATCGTGCCCCGAACCGGGCGAATGGCAGGATATCCTCGCCCGCGATTATCTGACGCCGCAATATCATATTGGTTTTTGGCGCGCGATGGGCCGGCGCATTCGGCGCAATTACATGTGGATCTTTGCGTTTCAGGCAGTCGCCTATTACGGCAAGATCATAATCCACCCGGCGCCGCTTTCCTCTGTAGACGAATTTTTCACGCGCATGGCCTTGGGCCCATTCCCCGGGGTTGTGGTGTTTTTAATTGGCGTCGCCTTTCACGGCGCCTGGATTTCCCTCGCACTCGTGACGCGCGTACGCGACAAAGCAAAACACGCCGGCCGCGAAGGCGTCGGCGGCATGGGCTGAGTTTTCATCGGGGCCGGGCAGCGCCCGCATATCGAGCGCCGCACTTTTTTCATCGTCTAGTCAATGAATGACAGTTTGAGGCCCTCCGGCGTTTCGACGATGCGATAAAAACACGAACGCCGGTTGGTGTGGCAGGCCGCGCCCGTCTGCTCGACTACCAGCTGGATCGCGTCCTGATCGCAATCAGTGCGAATCTCGACCACCTTTTGAACATGACCGCTGGTCTCGCCCTTGCGCCAAAGGGCGCCGCGGGAGCGCGACCAGTAATGCGCCTCGCCGGTTTCGATCGTTTTCTTGAGCGCCGTCTCATTCATATAGGCAAGCATCAGCAAGCGACCGTCGGCGACGTCCGTGGCGACGGCGGGCATCAGGCCGTCGGCGCCGAAAGTCGGTCGAAAATCTTTCGTTTCGTCAATATTTGAATCTTTCATACGCGCCATCATATCAGGCGTCGGCGCATTGCCTAGCGGTTCTTATTGCGCAGGGGCGCGAGGCCCGCTAGCAAACGAACGATGAGCCTGGCTTTGTACGACACGATGGCGCGGGAAAAACGCGCATTCACACCCGCTGATCCGAAACGGGTGACGATGTATGTCTGCGGGCCGACCGTTTACAATTATACGCATATCGGCAATGCCCGGTCGGCGATCGCGTTCGACCTCCTGTTCCGGGTGCTTCGCCATGAATATGGCGGAGACCATGTGGTTTACGCGCGTAATTTCACCGACATTGACGACAAGATTATCAAAGCGTCGCAGGAGACCGGCGCGCCGATAGACGAGATCACGGTGAAGTTCGCGCAAGTCTATCTCGATGAATTGGCCGAGTTGAACGCGCTGGCGCCCAGCCTGACGCCGCGTGCGACCGAACATATTCCGGAGATGATCGCGCTGGTGGAGCGTTTGCTCGAAAAGGGCGCCGCCTATGAAGGCGAAGGCCATGTACTCTTTAATGTCGACGCCTTTGCGGACTACGGCCAACTCTCCGGCGCCAATCTCGACGAGATGATCGCCGGCGCCCGGGTGGAAGTTGCGCCCTATAAAAAGAATGCGGCCGATTTTGTGCTTTGGAAGCCCTCTTCCGATGACGAGCCGGGCTGGGAAAGTCCCTGGGGGCGCGGCCGGCCGGGCTGGCATCTTGAATGCTCGGTGATGATCAAGAAGGGGTTGGGCGAGACCATCGACATTCATTGCGGCGGTCAGGATCTCAAGTTTCCCCATCATGAGAATGAAATCGCGCAATCCTGCTGCGCCAATGACGGCAAGGCGCTCGCGCGCTACTGGTTGCATAACGGTTTCCTCCGCATGGGGGCGGACAAGATGTCGAAGTCCCTCGGCAATGTGGTTCTCACTCATGAACTCCTGAAGGACTGGCCGGGGGAGGTAATCCGATGGGCGCTATTGTCCGCTCATTATCGTCAGCCGCTGGAATGGACGGATGAATTGTTGCGCCAGTCGAAACGACAGCTCGACCGGTTCTATCGCTTGTTGGAAGAAACGGCGGACAGCGCGGACGATGTTTCTCCGCCGGAAAGCGTGGTGCTGGCGCTGAAAGATGATTTGAATACGCCGGAAGCCTATGCGGGGCTGCATGAGTTGCGCGATATCGCCGCGCAGATGGAAGGCGAAGCGCGCCGCAACGCAATTCTTCGGTTGCGTGCGGCGGGCCGGTTGATGGGTTTTTTCCATATCGACCCTGCTGCATGGTTCAAGGGCGATGCGGGAGACGGACCGACGGCGGAAGAAATCGATGCGTTGCTTCAAAAACGCGCCGATGCCCGTAAGGCGAAGGATTTTGCGACATCGGACAAAATCCGCGACGACCTCACCGCGCAAGGCATCGTCATTGAAGACGGGCCCGACGGCGCGACCTGGCGGCGTGAGTAGTCTCCCCACATTCGCCGCGCCCGAGGACGGGCGGCTGACGCCGGAGATGCTGGCGGCGTTCGGGGACGCCGGCGTCATCATCCTTAAGGGTTTCGCCGAAGCGCAAGCCTGTGCGGCTTTGCGTGAGCACACGGTCGCTTTGGTCGAGCGCAACGCGCCCGCGACGCCCGAAAACATATTCTCAACCAAATCCAATATTCAGCTTACAGATAATTACTTCGAACGCTCTGCGGCGAATATTTCATTCTTCTTTGAAGAGGAAACGCCCGGCGTTTCCGACGGCGCGAACGGCCCAAAAGCGGCTCGGCTTAACAAGATGGGTCATGCGATGCACGATCTCGATCCCGTCTTTGATGAATTTTCGCGCACGGAAAAACTTGCGAACGCGGCGGCGTCCTTAGGCATTGCCGACCCGAAGATCATTCAGTCCATGTATATCTTCAAACCGCCAGGGATTGGCGGCGAAGTGGTCTGTCATCAGGATTCAACTTATCTCCTGACGGAACCGGAAAGCTGCATCGGGTTTTGGTTCGCCATTGACGATGCGGACGCTGAAAACGGCGCCATGGCGTTCATTCCGGGCGCCCATAAGGGCCCGCTCCGACAACTCAACGCGCGCGAAAGCGACGGTGTCCTGCGCACGCGCGTTGTCGATGAGACGCCCTTTGACGGCGAGCCCGTTTTGGCGCCGGCGCGCCGCGGCGACCTGGTGATATTCCACGGGCGCGCGCCCCATATGAGCGCTGCGAACCGTTCACCGCGTCCACGCCACGCCTACACGCTGCATATTGTTGACGGCGCCGCGCGCTGGCCGGCGGAAAACTGGCTGCAGAGACCTGCCGAGATGCCTTTCCGCGGGTTCGACTAATCGCGCGGTCGTGAAGCAAGCAGGTCTTTAAACGCGCACGCGCGCGCCTATCTCTCTGTCAACTTCCCTGACAATCAGGAGACAAAGATGATCACCATCCGCAAGGGCGTTGATCGGGGTCACGCCAATCATGGCTGGCTCGATGCGCGCCATACGTTTTCGTTCGCCAACTACTATCACCCGGACCACATGAGCTTCCGGTCTTTGCGCGTCATGAACGAGGACCGCATCAATCCGGGCGCCGGTTTTCCGCCTCATCCCCATCAGGACATGGAAATAATCACCTATGTTCTCGAAGGGTCGCTGGCGCACAAGGATTCAACCGGCGGCGAGGGTGTCATTCGTCCCGGCTGGGTGCAGTATATGAGCGCCGGCAAGGGCGTCACGCACTCGGAATTCAATGCATCCGAGACGGATCCCGTGCATCTCTATCAGATATGGATCACGCCGAATAAGCGCGGCGTCGAGCCCCGTTATGAAGAGCGTCAGATCGATCAGTCCCGCGACGGCGCGTTAGCGCTCATCGCATCGGGCGACGGCCGCGAAGGGTCGTTCGGGATTCATCAGGATGCGGATCTCTATGCGTCGGTTGTTCCCGAAGGCGCGGCTCTTTCTCACCGCTTTACGCCAGGCCGTTTCGGTTGGCTGCAGGTGGCCAAAGGCGGGATTGAACTTCCCGAAGGCTCAATCATGCAGGCGGGCGATGGCGCCAAGATCGTGGACGCCGATAGTGTCTCGTTCAAGGCTCTCGCCAAGAGCGAGATCCTATTGTTCGACTTGGCATAGTTACACACCCGCTCATCCCGGCGCAGGCCGGGATCTCTAGCTGCAGGAATAGTTGCGTGAGATTCCGGCTTTCGCCGGGATGAGCGGTATTAAAAATCTCTCCGACCCATCGCCTTCTTTATTTCCGGGCGCGCTTCGGCGTTTTTCAAATATTGCGGCTCCACGCGGTGCAATGTCGCCTGTTCATAGGCGAAGGCGAAAGACAGGACTTTTGCGTCCTCGTCTTTGGCGCCGATAAAGGAAACCCCGACGGGCAGGCCGTGGGCCGTTCCCATCGGCACGCTTGCATGGGGATAGCCGGCGATGGCGGCTAGATAGCCGCCGCCGGCCCAGTTGGGCCAGACGTCGCCATTCACCGGATCGATGCGCGGTGCTACGACGCCCGACGGCGACACAAGAATGTCGACATCGTTTTCGCTGAGCAGCTTGTCTATGCCGTTTTCGCGGGTCGCTGACTGCACGGCGTCGCGCGCGGCGATGTAATCTTCATCGTCCAACCCGCCCAAAGCATTTGAATCGACAAAGATCGACTGATCGAACAGGGCGAGTTCGATATCTGCGTTTTCCTCGTTGAATGCGATCAATGAATCGAGGTCGCGGGTTTCAACCGCTGTAGCGGCATTCGCAAGATAGTCGTTGATCGTCGCCTTGAACTCATATTTCAGGACGTCGAAGGATTTGCCCCAGAAATTTTCAGCCTGAAGGTCAAAATCATCAATGGGGACCAGGGTTGCGCCCGCTTCTTCCATCGCGCTGAGTGCGCGATCGAAAAAAGTATTGATGTCCTTGTGTTCGCTGCGGCTGAAATTCATGACGCCGATGCGCGCGCCGCTAAGCGCATTCTCGTCAAGCGCAGCGACATAGTCGGCTTGCGCGTCGCCAGCCATGGCGTTCATCATCATCGCCGCGCCGGTCACCGTTTTGGTCATCGGGCCAGCCGTATCCTGTGATGAAGAAATCGGCACGATATGTTCTTGCGAAATGAGGCCGACTGTCGGTTTGAACCCCACAACGCCATTGACGTTGGACGGGCATATGATCGAGCCGTTGGTTTCTGTGCCGACGGCGCCGGCGGCGAGCGACGCGGCGACCGCGGCGCCGGAACCGGAACTCGACCCGCAGGGGTTACGGTCGAGCATATGTGGATTGCGAACCTGACCGCCCAGCGCCGACCAGCCGCTCATGGAATCGTTGGAGCGAAAGTTTGCCCACTGACTAAGGTTGGTCTTGCCGAGAATGATCGCCCCTTGCGCGCGCAGCCCCGCCGTCAAAGGAGAATCGCGGCCGGTAATGTTGTCTTTGAGCGCCAGTGCGCCGGCGGTGGTGGCCAATGGGTCCTTTGACTCGATATTGTCTTTGAGAAGGACGGGAACGCCGTCGAGGGGGCCGAGCGCTTCGTCGGCGGCGCGGCGCACATCTGATGCGCGCGCCTCGTCACGGGCGTTTGGATTGATTGCGAGCACGCTTTGCAAAGTCGGCCCGTTGCGGTCAACGCGTTCGATGCGCGTGAGATAGGCCTCGACGAGCGCCTCTGACGTAACATCGCCTTCGGCAAGCGCCGCCGCAATTTCGGGCAGCGTCTTTGCGGTCCATCCCTCCGCTGCGAAGTTTTCTGCAGTGGAATGCGGTTCGGGCGAACATCCTAACAAGTAAAAACCTAGGGCGAGGGCGTATATGCGCATTGAAATCCCCTTATGAGCGGGCGGACTATAACGCCGCGGTGGAGACGAATTGAAGTGCGCCGGCAAAGAGGCCAAATAACAAGGCGATGATAAGCGAGCTCTATTCCGGACCCATTCTCGACGCCGCCGCAGGGATCCCTGCGGCGCGCCGGCTCGAAGACGCCGACGCCAGCGCCAAGAAAGTCAGTCGCGTCTGCGGCTCCGAGGTCGAAGTGGACATAAAAATCGCCGACGGCGTTGTGGCTGATTTCGGCATGACCGCCCGGGCCTGCGCTCTGGGACAGGCGGCGGCGTCGCTGATGGCGCAAAACATTATCGGCGCCGCGCCGGCGGAGCTGTTTCAAATACGTGATGAAATGCGCGCAATGCTGAAGGAAGGAGGGCCGCCGCCTTCCGGAACGCGCTGGGCGGGGCTCGCCGCGCTCGAGCCCGTGCGCGACTATCCCCCGCGCCACGCCTCGACCATGCTGGTTTTTGAGGCGGTGGCTGACTGCCTTGAACAGCTTGGATTTTCCGGCTGATACCGTCGCCCTGAAGGCTAGGCTAGGGCGCTTCGTCTCATATGACAAAAATATAACGCCTGGTGGGTTGCGCTTTTTCCGTAACCTCTTATTTCCGCCTGCGACGCGGTCATTCTCTCCCCCGACAGGCCGCATCCCCGCGCCTGCATTTCGATTCTCCCCCACGAAATGCGGGCGCTTTCTTTTGTGCGGATATTTAGGCTGGCGGCGTGGGCGGATTACGCCGCAGCGGCCGCTGTTATGCAGCAGCGACCGCCTACGCGGCCGCTTCCTGCGCGTCAGTGGCGTCGATGCTTGCCGCCGCTTCCTTTTTCAGCCAGTCGGCGAAGGCTTTGACGGAGGCTGAATTCGCTTTCGACGGCGGATGGACGATGTAATAGGCGAAATCCGTGGGCGTCGTGAGGTCAAAGGGGATGACAAGGCGGCCTGCTTCAAGGTCTGCAAGCGCCAGGGCCGATTTCGCCAGCGCCACGCCTTTGCCGGCGACCGCCGCCTCGATCACCAGGCTCGACTGGTTGAACTTGAGGCCGCGAGCGCCTTCCTTGTGGCAGACCCCGGCGGCCTTCAACCACATGGGCCAGTTCGGGATTTTCTCATCCTTGTCAGGCGAGGAATCGTGGAGCAGCGTGTGATGCACGAGATCCTGGGGGGCCTTGAGCGGGTTGTTCCCCGTCAACAATGAGGGCGCACAGACCGGCACGATTTTTTCGGCCATCAAATGATCGACAACCAGCCCGGGATAGCGTCCGCCGCCATAGCGGACCGCGAGATCTACGTCCTCGACGGCGAAATCGACGACGTCCATATCCGCCGACACCCAGACGTCGATATCCGGATTGGCTTCCTGGAAGCTGTCGAGGCGAGGCACCAGCCACTTTGAGGCGAAAGACGGCGCCACCGATACGGCGAGGCGTCTTGAATCGGCCTTTGCGGCGAGAATCTCCGCTGCTTCCGTCAGCTTGTCGAAGCCTTCCCGCAATACCGGCAAGCTCGCCTGCGCCTCGTCGGTAAGCAGGAGCGCGCGTTTTTCGCGACGGAAAACCGGTGTTTGCAGAAAATCTTCCAGCGCTTTGATCTGCTGACTGACGGCGCCCGGCGTCACGTGTAGCTCCTCCGCCGCTTTAGTAAAACTTAAGTGGCGAGCCGCAGCTTCAAAGACTTTCAGGGAGTTTAGGGGTGGCAAACGCTTCATATCCGCCCTCCTGTCAATTGCCTTCCGCTTTACGCGTATTAGAAACCCTTATCAATACACGAAACACCACCGATCACAAGAATTTGAGATATGCAATAGAAACACTCAAGCCAGCAAAACTGCAGAAAACAGCATCTCTAATCAGGAATCCTATTGAAGGTGGCAAAAATACTGGTTTGTGGGGTCTGCGTCTGGCCCCTAGGTTTCCCCGCACCCGGTTGCTTTGGCATTCATAGGTTAAGTTTATCTAAAATGAACCAGTTTCCAGTTTTTCTCACAATGCGTGATCGGCGCGTCGTCATTCTTGGCGGCGGCGAAGCGGCGCTGGCCAAGGCGCGCCTGGTGATCGCTGCGGGTGGCGCGCCGGCGCTGGTATGGCCGGAGATCGAACCAGCGACCCGGGCGGGCCTCTCTCAAGACGCCGAGCGGCCTGCTGCTAAGTTGATCGAGGCGGCGCCCGCGCGCGCCGATCTCGCCGGCGCGGCGCTGGTCTTCATTGCCATCGACGATGCCCATGAGGCGGCGCGGTGGGCGCGTATTGCGAAATCACAGGGCGCCCTCGTTAATGTAGTCGACCGGCCTGAGCTTTGTGACTTCCTGACGCCGGCGATTGTCGATCGCGGCACACTGACAGTTGCGATTTCGACCGGCGGGTCGGGGCCGGTCTTCGCCAAAGAGATCCGCGAAAAAGTTGAAGCGCTCCTTCCAGTGCGAACCAATGCGCTGCTTGCGCTCGCCGCCCGCTATCGCGAAACGGTGAGGGCAAAGATCGCCGCGCCGGCGCGGCGAAAGTTTTGGGAAAAATTCTTCCGCGGCCCTATTGCCGAACGCGCTCTTGCCGGGGACGAGGCCGGCGCAAACGAGCTTGCGCTCGCTGCCGTCAATAATCCTGATACGGAACAACAAACGGGCCTTGTGCATATTATCGGCGCGGGCCCCGGAGATCCGGAGCTCTTAACGCTGCGGGCGCTCCGCCTCATTCAGGAAGCGGACGTCATTTTATATGACCGTCTCGTCAGCGCAGACATTTTGAACCTTGCCCGCCGCGATGCGGAACGGGTTTATGTGGGAAAAGCCAAAGCTAACCACGCTGTCCCGCAAGATGAAATCGAGGTGCGCATGATCGCCTATGCGCGCGAGGGAAAAATCGTGGCGCGCCTTAAAGGCGGTGATCCCTTTATCTTTGGTCGCGGCGGCGAAGAGCTGGACGCGCTTCGCGCCGCCGGCGTTGAGGCCTTTGTCACGCCGGGAATTACCGCGGCGACCGGTTGCGCGGCCGCAACGGGCATGGCGCTCACCCATCGAGACGATGCCCAGGCGGTCACCTTTGTCACCGGCCACGCCAAGAATGACGCTGAACCAGATCTCGACTGGGGCGCGCTCGCGGCGCTGAAAAATACGCTCGTTGTCTATATGGGCGTCGGCAAGGCAGGCGTTATTGCAGCGCGCCTCATTGCTCACGGCCGCGCCGTCGCAACGCCGGCGGCGGTGATCGAAAACGGCGCTCGCCCGGAACAGAAAATCGTCAAGGGAACGCTCGGCGACCTTGGAATGATGGTCGAAGGCGCCGGGATCAAAGGACCAGCACTTCTCGTTATCGGAGACGTCGCCGCGCGCGCCGACGGCGCCGGCCTCGTTGATATAGCAACGCAAGCAAGGAGAGCGGCATGAAAGCGGTTACCGGCAATCGGCTTAGCGACGGGCTTGTCGTCTATCTTGCCGACAACGATCAGTGGACAGAAAGACTCAGCGAAGCGGCGCGGTTCTCGAACGATGATTCGACGGCGGTGCTCGCCGCCGCCCAGTTCCGCGTTAAAGAAATCGCGGACGCCTATCTGATCGATGTGGATGAGGCTGGTTCGCCTGACGGTCGCGCAAAAATCCGCGAAACCATCCGCAAGTCGGGCCCGACCGTGCGCGCCGATCTCGGGCGCCAGGCGGCGCCGGCGTGAGCGGCAAGCTGCAAATATTCGGCGACAGCCGCAGCGGCAACTGCCTCAAGGTGCGTTGGACGGCGACGCATCTCGGCGTTGATTTCGATTGGACCGAAATCGATGTGCTCTCCGGCGCGACGCGTACTGAGGATTTTCTGAAGCTCAATCCGTCAGGGCAAGTGCCGGCGGTAATTTTGCCCGACGGACGCGCGTTGTCGCAGTCTAATGCAATTATTGTCTACCTCGCAGGGCTTGCAGATTCAGCACTCCTGCCCACGGATCTTTATGAGCGCGCCAAGGTGAATGAATGGCTGTTCTGGGAGCAATACAGCCACGAGCCGACCATCGCGGTGCGTCGGTTTCAGAAAGCATTCCTCAACAAACCCGATGATGAAATCGATCCGCAGTTGCTGGCCAAGGGCCGGCGCGCGCTCGGTCAGATGGAAATGGCGCTGGCGGCGAGCGACTACCTCGTGGGCGATGCGCTCACCGTCGCCGACATCGCGCTTGTCGCCTACACGCGCGTCGCCCATGAGGGCGGTTTTGATCTCGCCGAATTCGCCAATGTCCGCGCCTGGGTCGCCCGGGTTGAGCGCGACCTCCGGATTGAAAAAGCGGAGGCCGCCTGATGTATCGCTATGACGAATTCGACGCGACCATGGTCGCTGACAGGGTCCGGCAGTTTCGCGGCCAGGTTGAACGGCGCCTCTCCGGCGAACTGACCGAAGAGCAGTTCAAGCCCCTGCGGCTGATGAACGGTCTCTATCTGCAGCTTCACGCTTATATGCTGCGGGTCGCTATCCCTTACGGCACGCTGTCG
The DNA here is from genome assembly GCA_965267325.1 of Hyphococcus sp. Lineage (GTDB taxonomy): Bacteria > Pseudomonadota > Alphaproteobacteria > Caulobacterales > Parvularculaceae > Hyphococcus. The sequence goes on from OZ253943.1 coordinate 2,845,943, forward strand.
TCAAAACAGATGCGCGCGCTTGCGGAAGCCGCGCGCAAATACGACAAGGGTTATGGGCATTTCACCACGCGCCAGAACATACAATATAACTGGCCGGCGCTCGTTGACGTGCCGGACTTGCTTGATGATCTCGCCAAAGTCGAGATGCATGCGATCCAGACCTCGGGCAATTGCATTCGGAATGTAACGTCCGATCAATATGCGGGCGCCGTCGAAGGCGAAGTCGAAGACCCGCGTATCTGGTGCGAAGTCATTCGTCAGTGGTCGACCTTTCATCCGGAATTTTCCTACCTGCCGCGCAAGTTTAAAATCGCGGTGACCGCATCCGAACATGACCGCGCCGCTGTGAAAGTTCACGATATCGGTTTGCGTCTTCATAAAAACGATGCGGGCGAAACCGGGTTTGAGGTGCTGGTGGGCGGCGGGCTTGGTCGGACGCCCTATGTCGGCCAGACCATCCGCAAGTTTCTGCCGAAAGAGCACCTGCTTTCTTACCTCGAAGCCATCCTGCGCGTTTATAATCTGCAGGGTCGCCGCGATAACATGTACAAGGCGCGGATCAAGATCCTCCTCAATGCAAAGGGTGCGGAGGATTTTGCCGCGCTGGTCGAAAAAGAATGGGAGGCGATGGATCGAAAGGAAATCGATCTTCCTGCTGATGAAATTGCGCGCATCAGGGCCTATTTCGCCCCGCCGGCGTTTGAAAATCTGCCGGCCGAAAGCAAGGCGCTAGATGAAAAACGAAAAGAAAACAAAGGCTTCGATCAATGGGTGCGCCTCAACACTCATGATCACAGGGCTTCCGGCTACGCCATTGTCAATATTTCGCTGAAACCTATTGGCGGCATTCCGGGCGATGCAAGCGACGCGCAAATGGACACCGTCGCCGATGTCGCCGAGAAATATTCCATTGACGAAATCCGCGTCACTCATGAGCAGAACCTGGTTCTGCCCCACGTAAAAAAAGAAGATCTTTATACGGTCTATCAAGCGCTTGAGGCGGCGGATCTGGCCACGGCGAATATCGGCCTCGTCAGCGACATCATTGCCTGCCCGGGGCTTGATTATTGCACCCTTGCCAATACGCGCTCGATCCCGATCGCCCAGCGCATCTCGGAACGCTTCGCTGATCTTGGCGTCCAGGAAGATATTGGCGAGCTGAAAATCAAGATTTCCGGATGCATCAACGCCTGCGGACATCACCACGTCGGTCATATCGGCATTCTTGGCGTCGATAAGAAAGGCGAGGAGTTTTACCAGATTACCCTTGGCGGGTCCGGCGCTGAAGACGCTTCCATCGGCGAGATCGCCGGTCGCGGCCTGTCATCAGGCGAAGTCGTCGACGCGGTTGAAAAGCTCGTCGGTTATTACCGAGAAAACCGTCAGGATAATGAACGATTTCTCGATGCGTATCGCCGCCTCGGCGCGGAAAAATTCAAGGAGGCTCTTTATGCCGCTGCTTAAACTTCACGGCGATCGTTTGTTGCCGGCGATTGAGGAGGCCAAGAACGAGGTCTCGCTCGAAGACTGGCGAGCCAATCGGATCGCTCATGCCGACGCAACGGCGCTGGTCATTCCGAACGATGCCGATATCACGGATCTTCGTTGCGACGTCTCCGGTTTTTCCACGATTATTCTTGAATTTCCGGCGTTCAAGGACGGGCGCGCCTACAGCCAGGCGCGGCTCTTGCGCGATCGGATCGGGTATAGCGGCGAAATCCGCGCCCGCGGCGATGTCTTGCGCGATCAGCTTCTTTTCATGATCCGCTGCGGCGTCACGGGATTTGAGTTTTCCGGCGCGGGCGCGGAGAGCGCAGAAGCGGCGCTGCGGGAATATTCATTCGTATACCAAACATCCGCCGACGGCGCCGCGCCTGTATGGAAGCGCCGCCTTGACCGCGCAGCAGCCGCGTAAGGAACCGATCATGTCCGGCACGGCAACTGCGACTGAGGCCGAAATCGCACGCGTGAGCGGCATCAATGAGCTGCGGGCGCGCCGTCTCGCGATGCAATTTTCAGCGTCCGAGGCTGGCGAGATTTTGCACTACGCCATTAAGAAAGAATTTCCTGGCAAGATTGCGCTTGTGTCTTCTTTCGGAGCGGAATCAGCGGCGCTCCTGCATCTCGTCGCGGAGATCGATCCGGCGACGCCGGTGATTTTTCTTGATACGGAAAAACACTTCGCCCAGACGCTCAGTTATCGGAAGAAGCTGGCGAAAACGCTCGGCCTCACCGACATTCGCGATATCCAACCGGATAAAACTGAAATCGAAGCGCGCGACCCCGATGGAGATTTGTGGCAGCGGAACGCCGATGCGTGCTGCACGCTGCGAAAAGTCGTCCCCCTAAAGGGCGCCCTTGATGGGTTCGACGCCTGGATTACGGGACGCAAACAGTTTCACGGCGGCGGCCGCGTTAACCTGCCGGCGTTTGAAGCGTCCGGCGAGCATATCAAAGTCAATCCGTTGATCCGGTGGACGCCGGAGGATGTGGAAGAATACGCGGCGGCGCAGGAATTGCCGCCGCATCCCCTGGTGGAACAGGGCTATCCGTCGATCGGCTGCTGGCCCTGCACGCACCCGGCGGCTGCCGGCGAGGATGTCCGGGCCGGACGCTGGCGCGGCGCCGCAAAGACTGAATGCGGCATCCACGCCCTGGCGCCTTAGAACTCGGATTGCGCAATAAGTACAATTTGCTAGGTTGCCTCGGCGGCTGCAGGGACAGAGCATCCGCCAATCAGGAGCAAATTGTATGGACTGGGGTGATCATTTCGCCGGCGAACGCGATGCGGATGAGGCCGAGCAATCCCGCCGCGCAAAACGAACCGTCACTGTTGGATGGTTCGTGCGGTCGGACAAATCGGGAATAATATTTGCGCCGCCAAAGCTTTTTTCCCGCGATGATCCAAAAGCAGCGTCTTCGAAATCAGTACAGAACTGTCCTGCGGCAGTGGACTTCGATCGCCGACACTTTGTGATTCCTGTTCCCATCGACGTAACGCTGCAGTTTGTGCGTCAGCCCAATGGCCAACTGATGTTGCAGGATGCGAACGAAACGCAGTCCGGTTTGCGCCCAAACAACCTCAAGCAAATATTGATTTTTCATCCTGAAGCGGAATGGCGTCATCCGGAACGGCCGCTAATACAGTTTTTGTCCCCTTACATATTTGTTGCGGACGATCCCTGTTATGTGGTGCAGACCGCGCCCTATTTGCACTATTTCAAGGAACAAAGGCCCGGCGTCCAAATGGGCGGGCGATTTCCCATTCATATCTGGCCCCGCCCTGTCAGCTGGGGCTTTGAGTGGCACGATATTACCAAGCCGTTGGTTTTGAAGCGCGGCGATCCCTGGTTTTATGTCCGCTTTGAAACCGAAAATCCGTCAGCGCGCGTGCGGCTGATCGAACAGGAGCGAACAGAAGAGCTCGAAAAATACATATCGGATATCTCCGACGTATCAGGATTTATGAACAGAACCTTCTCGCTGTTTTCCGAGGCGCAACGCCGACGTCCAAAAACATTACTCAAACCGCGGAAGCAGTAGAGCGCGTCTTGCCATAGGCGCGTGGGGCAAGGGCTGCCTTCGCGCTCAACCGATTGTGTTTAGAAACTCCGAGATCGCCTTCCAGGCCGCCGGCTCTGTAAGCATGGGCGCATGGCCGACCCGCGGCACGCGAACATAATCGCACTGCGGGTGGACCGCCCGCATCTTTTCAACAATCGGATCTGTGAGAAGATCGCTTAGGGCGCCATGGACGAGCAGCGTCGGCGTATCATTGAGGCTGGCCCAGCCGGGCCAAAGGTCCGGCGCCGGCCCGTTTTCTAAAAGCGCGTCGCCGATCGCCGGATCATAATCGAGGACCCAGCCTTCCGGCGTCTGGCGGAAAGTCCTTCGAGCAAATTCAATCCAGTAATCTTCGCCAGTCTCGTCGGGAAAAGCGACGCCGTTGATATCGCGAATGCGGGCGGCTGCTTCGTGGAGATCCCGCGCCGCGCCGCCGGTTTTGCCCGCGTAAGAGCCGATGCGCGCCAGGCCTTCCGGGGCGAGTTCAGGCCCGACATCGTTGATAATGGCCGCCGCCACCCGCGCCGGCGCTGCTTCGTTGACGAGCATCGTCGTGATGCCGCCAAGCGAGGTGCCAACAAACACCGCCTGATCCCACGCCAGGGCGTCCAAAATGCTTACAACGTCGTCGCGGTAAGTGGTGGGGAAATAGTTGCGTCGGTCCGGATCGCGATCCGAGCCGCCCCGGCCCCTCAGCGACAGGGCGGCGGCGTCCCGCCCGGTTCGGGCGATTTTTTGTGCAAGCGCATCAAAATCGGCCGCATTGCGGGTCAGCCCCGGGATGCAGATCACGGGCGTGGACGAACCGCCCCGCGCGATTCGCGTCTCAAGCGAAATGCCTGGCGCGACAGGGATTTGATGGATTTCAGCGTTCAAAACACGCACCTCGTTCAGATTGGCGACTCATGCCGGCATTTGCCCTTTTTGAGCAATTTTCAAGCGTTTCGGCGTCCGATTACGTTAGGATTTCGTTTACCCCAGTTACCACCGATTTAATAACGCCCCCAAAACCTGTTGCCAAAAGGGTACGGTCTGAATTTGAGAGATAAATTGCGTCCCTAATTGGTTGACGATCTTGTCACAGCGCTCCTAGCCTCCCTGCAATTGCGCCGATCTTTGTCGATTGGCGCAGGGATTACTTCGCACGGAACCTTGGGCATTTTGGTTTCGTCGCGGAATTGGGCAGACGATCAGAGACCGGCTTCAAGACCGAAATCTGAGCGTCTTTTTGTAAACCGGAGGGATCTATTCCATGAAAAACTCTGCCTATATCCGCCGTTTGTTGCGGTCTACCGTGCTGTCCGGCGCGGCGATCGCGGCGGCAGCGCCGGCTTTTGCGCAAGACGATGACGTCGCTGATTCAGACGACGTTGTTATCGTCACCGGCACACGACTGACGACCAATCCGAACCTCACAGCCGCTAATCCGGTCCTTAGTGTCACGGACGAAGAAATCGACGTTCGCGGCGTCGTGCGGATCGAGGATCTGGTAAACACGCTGCCGCAGCTTTCCGCTGGGCAGACCACCGAAGTTTCTAACGGCGCGACCGGTACGGCGGAGCTCGATCTTCGCGGCATCGGCGCGATCCGGACCCTGGTCCTGATCGACGGCCGCCGTCTTCCTTACGGTGACTCTTCACGTTCCGCTCCGAACGTCGACCTCATTCCGGCCCAGTTGGTCGAGCGGGTTGATATTCTTACCGGTGGTGCGTCCGCCGTTTACGGTTCTGACGCGGTTGCCGGTGTTGCCAACTTCATCCTGAAGAGAGATTTCGAAGGCATCGAACTCGACGTCCTTGGCGGCATCAACCAAGCGGGCAACGGTAACGATTTCCTGAACAGCATCGCAGCGGCTGGCGGCCAGCCTGTTGCTGACGGCAGCTGGGACGGCGAATCGCTAAACCTCGCTCTTACCCTTGGCGCCAACACGGCCGACGGTCGCGGCAACGTCACGCTCTTCGCGTCTTACGAGACGGTTGAAGCCATCACCCAGGACAATCGTTCGATTTCAGCCTGTGCGATGGGCCAGACCACAAGCGCTGGCAGCTTCATGGGCTTTGGCTGCGTTGGTTCCGGTAACTTCCGCCTCTTCGGCGGCGACGGCGGCGACGCGTTCCAGGAAGAAAGCGGCTTGATCCGCACATTCGTTGGCGATTCTTCGGACACCTATAACTTTGGTCCGAATAACTTCTTCCAGCGGCCTTCCGAGCGCTTCCAGATCTATGCGCGCGGTCACTATGAAATCACGGACACTCTCGAAGCGTTCGCTGATCTCGGATACGTTCAGAACAACTCCGACGCACAAATCGCCCCGACAGCCTCTTTCGGCTCCTGGACGATCAACTGCGACAACCCGTTGCTTGATACCTCAGGTTTCGGTGGTCTGAACCTCCTGGATATCTTTGACTGTTCGGCTGCAGACGTTCTTGCCGGCGCAGAAAAAGACTTTGTTACGGCTTCTCACCGGAACGTTGAAGGCGGCCCGCGGAACTCGAACCTCGACAACGACGCGCTTCGACTGGTTACCGGTCTGCGCGGCGAACTCGGCGGTTGGGACTGGGAAGCTTTCTTCCAGTATTCAAAAACCTCCGACATCGACATCTCGACCAATGACTTCATCATTGAAAACGTTCAGAACGCGCTTCTGATCATTGATGATGGCATGGGCGGCGTTCGCTGCCGCGACGATGCAGCGGTCGCAGACGGATGTGTTCCCTACAACATCTTCCAGCGTGGTCCGGGCGGCGAATCTCTCGTCGACCAGGCAACGCTTGATTATGTTCAGGGCATCGGCATCACCACTGGCGAAACCCAGCAAATCTCCGCGGGCGGCAACATGCAGACCGACCTCGGCGAATATGGTGTTTCGACGCCTTGGTCAGAAAATGGCGTTGGCTTCCTCGCCGGTATCGAGTGGCGCAAAGAATCGCTGAACGCGGTTCCTGATCAGATCAGCCAGATTCCTGGCGGCGGCTTCACCGGTGTTGGCGGCGCTACGCTGCCGGTTGCTGGTTCGGTCGACGTACTGGAACTCTACACCGAATTGCAGGTTCCGATCATTACGGGCCGGGAATTCTTTGAAGAGCTGACCTTCAACGGCCAGTACCGGTACTCTGACTACGATGCGACGGGTAACAACGTGACCAACTCGTTCACGACCCACGCCTTCGGTCTCCAGCTGAGCTGGGCTCCGGTCGAAGACGTCCGCATCCGCGGTCAGTTCCAACGCGCGGTGCGTGCACCGAACGTCATCGAACTGTTCGAAGGCACGGACACGGATCTTCCGGATCTTGAGCCAGCGGGCATCAACGCTCTCGGCGCACAGATCTTCGATCCTTGCTCGTCGACCGCTCCGATCGCCAGCCTTGCCGCTTGTATGAATACGGGCGTCACCGCTGCGCAATACGGATCGATCTCGGACGTTCTCGCAGGTCAAACGCAGTCCATCGTGGGCGGCAACACCGATCTGCGTCCGGAAAGCTCCGACACGTTCACAGCTGGCGTTCTTATCTCGCCGAGCTCAGTGCCGGGCCTGACGTTCAGCGCCGACTACTTCAACATCTCCGTTGATGACTTCATCAGTGAAGGCATCCCGGCGCAGACGATCCTGGATACCTGTCTCGCGACTGGCGATCCGACCTTCTGTGACCTGATCACACGGGGCCCGGGCGGCACCTTGCGGTCTGGCATCGTTACGACCTCAGGCTTTGAAGGTCGCAACATCAACATCGCGTCGCTCACGACGTCCGGCATTGACTTCCAGATCCGTTACGGAATGGATCTTGCCGACATCACCGGCGGCAGCGATTGGGGTTCGCTCTCCTTTGACTACGCCTCGACCTACCTTCTCACGAAGGAGTTCACGGCGTTTCCGGGCGCTACCCCGCTTGATTGTGCGGGCCTCGTTGGCAACGCCTGTCGTTTCGCAGGTGGTGGCACGGACGCTGTTAACTCAGCCTACCGTCACCGTCTCCTGACGACCTGGTCGACGCCGGCGAACATCGATCTGTCCATCACGTGGCGTCTCCAGTCCTCCGTGGACAATGCGAGCGGCGACACGGTTGAGCCAGGCTTCGATACCTTCAACTACATCGATCTCTCGGCCAACCTTCAGGTCACCGAGAGCGTCAACCTCCGCGCTGGCGTAAACAACGTGCTGGATAATGATCCGCCGCTGTTCACCAGTGCTGGCACCGGCACCGGCAACGGCAACACGTTCCCGGGCACCTATGACATCGGCCGTTTCATGTTTGTTGGCATGAACATCCGGTTCTAAGGTCAGAGCCGAATAAGAGACTAACGACTGCGGGCCCTTCGGGGTCCGCAGTTTTTTTGTGCCCGCTTACGCGAGGAGCTTCGTCGTCATTTGACAATCGGTGCAGAATGAGGCTCGCTAGATTTTGGGATTTTTAAGCGGAGTTCAGTGCGATGGATAAGCGATCAAAAGCAACGCTGGCGGGGGCTGCTTGCCTGGCGAGCGTGTTCGGCTTCAGCGAAGTCGCCCGCGCGCAAGACCTCGGCGAGATCATGGAGTGCAAGTCAATTGCCGAAGATCTGGAGCGACTGCGTTGCTTTGATCAGAGGACCGAACCGTCAAGCAGCGCCGTTGCGTCAGCTGGCGGACAATCAAGCGGCGCGGGCCAATCATCCGCGGTGCAGGTTGCTTCGGGGCAAGCTCAAAGCATTGATGAGTCGTTTGGCGCAGAAGACCTGGCGCGGGAGCGTGAGAAGCAAGACAAAACCCCGAAATCCTTGAATGCCAAACTTGTGGGGCTGCGTTTTACTCAGTCAGGAAGATACGTCATTACGTTGGACAATGGTCAGGTCTGGCGGCAGATCACAGGCGACACAGACCAGTTGCGCCTTCCTCGGGCCACTGGCGAGGGCATTCCGATCATCATCAAAAAGGGAATGCTCGGTTCGCACAAGTTGCGGCCGGCGTCGTCAAAAAGATCGATCAGGGTTGAGCGCATCAAGTAGGTTGCAATAAGAATTCGCCCCCAGAGCCGGTCCGACTTGCCGACAGGCATCGTCTTGAACTGATAACTTCACTGTGCATCTTCATGCGCCCGGTGCGTCTTGCCGGCCTTTTGGCGGATTGATATGGCTTGTCGCGACGACATGGCTGATCGCAAAAACAACAAGAAGGCGGAAAGCTGGAGCGCCTATTGGAGCGGCGCCGAGGCGGCAATCGGCCCCGTTACGAGCGGCGCCAAAGGCGAAGCGTTCAATCGTTTCTGGAATACGTTTTTTCGCGAGCGGCTGAGTTCTAATCGTCAATCGATGATTGATATTGCCTGCGGCGCCGGGCCCGTGTCCGCGCAGGCCGCGGCGACAGCGAAGTCGGCCGGCGTCGCGCTTTCCGTCTTCTCTACGGACTATTCGTTTGCGGCCGTTCGCGGCCTTTTAAAGGCATCTGACGGCGCATCCGTGGCGGGCTTTGCAGCTGACGCGGCGGTGTTGCCCCTCCCGGATGAAAACTTCGACATCGCCGCCAGCCAGTTCGGGTTGGAATATGCAGGGCCCGCGGCGTTTGACGAGGCGGCGCGGATCGTGCGTCCCGGCGGCGTCTTTGCGGCAGTTATCCATTTGAAGGGCGGCGTCATTGAAGAGGAGTGCGCGGCCAATCTCGACATCATCGTCAATACCCGGAAAATCGAATTCCTGCCGCGTGCGCGCGATGCATTTGCGGCCGGCTTTGCTGCGCTCGAAGGACGCGGTGAGCGCGAAGCGCTTCAGAAAGCGGACAAAGCCTTTGCGCCGAGCGTGAAAGCGGCGAAAAAGCTGCTTACAACGCATCCCCAGGGGATGGCGCGCTCATTCCTGGAACGTCTTTATACGGACCTTGCACATATGTACCCACGCATGAGCGCTTATACGCCGGAAGACATTGAGGCATGGATCAGTCGGGGCGAGTTCGAGTTAAAGGCGTATGAGCACCGAATGGCGTCAATGATTGCAGCAGCCCAATCGGAAAAGGACATTGGAGCGCTCGCTGAACAATTGCGTGGCGCGGGTCTAGTCGTCGCCGCACCGGAGATTCTGCAGGCAGGGGATCCGCTGAAACCCGCGGCGTGGGCGCTGATTGCCGAAAAGCCTATTTAATTTCTGAGGCGTCAGTTAAGTGCGGCCTCGCCGTCGATTATTGCCGCGGCTGCATGAACAACGGCGCCGATGCGTAATGCTGCTTGCACCTGCTCACTTGAAAGTCCCGCCTTGCGTACGACTTTTTCATGGGAATCAAGGCACATACCGCAGCCATTGATGGCGGAGACGGCGATCGACCAGAGTTCGAAATCGACTTTTTCAACGCCCGGATTGCCAATCACATTCATGCGTAGTTTCGCTGGCAAGGTCGTATAGACTTGCTCGCTCATGAGATGCAGGGCGCGGTAATAGACATTGTTCATCGCCATAATGGCGGCGGCGGATTTTGCCGCGTTGGCCGCCTCGGGCGACAGTTTTTCTTCGGCCTCGGCCGTGACGGCGCGGATAACGATGGTATTGCGGCTAGCGAGCGCTGACGCAAGAAAGCATCCCCATTTCTGTTGATCGCTTAGGGTGGTCTCACTCGCGAGCGAACCGAGATTAAGACGGATGTCTTTTGCGTAATCGGGGATTTGCTCGCGCAATGCGTCGATGCTCATCACGGAAGTCCTTTTCTTTATTATTTTTTATAAAGCGCGCGGGCCTGCAAAAGGGGGAACAATCGCTAGCCCGCGCGCCTTACGCACCGGTCAGTTAGAGCGTATCGCCGCCAACCGGCCGGTTACAGGGGCACAACTCGTCCGTTTGCAGAGCGTCGAGCACGCGCAGCGTATCCTGCGGATTGCGGCCGACATTCAGATTGTTGACATAGACGTGTTGAATAACGTTGTGCGGATCGACGACATAGGTCGCGCGCAGGGCGACGCCTTCCGGCGAACGGATGCCAAGCCCGTCGATCAACGATCCGGTTGTATCGGCGAACTGCCAGGCTGCATGCTTGTCGAGATCGGGATGGTCGCGCCGCCAGGCGAGCTTGCAGAACTCATTGTCTGAACTGCCGCCAAGGACAATGGCGTCGCGATCGCCGAACTCTCCGGCAAGCCGTCCGAATTCGGCGATTTCCGTCGGGCAGACGAAGGTAAAATCTTTCGGGTAGAAATAGATAACTTTCCACTTGCCGGAAAAGCTGTCCTGATTGAGTTCTTCAAATGCGGACTGGCCGTCTTCTTCATGGGCGTTGAAGCCCGGCTTGACGCCGGTGACCGAAAAGTCGGGGAGTTTGTCGCCGACACCTAACATGCTTGTCTCCTCTATCGGGCGAAAGTTGAATTTCAGCACGCGTTGCTTGCGCGCAAGTGTGGTATACGCCCTTTAAATAATTTATCAAATAGATTATATTGGCCTCACTTATCGACTAATTCGATCATAGGCGACCCTTATGAAAGCCCTCCCGACCCTGCGTCAGCTTCAGTTTTTCGTCATGCTCTCTCGCCGCCAGTCCTTTTCGAAAGCGGCCGACGAGTGTCTGGTTTCGCAATCGACCTTGTCCTCGGCAGTGAAGGAACTGGAAGGGTTGATTGGCCGTCAGCTGGTCGATCGGTCGACCCGGTCATTCGCATTGACCCCGGCCGGCGAAGAGGTGGCGGCGCGCGCGCCCGCCCTGCTTGCCGGGGCCGAGGATCTGATCGACGCCGCAAGCGGTCGGCGCCCGCTTGAGGGTGTGTTCACGTTGGGCGTCATTCCGACCATTGCGCCCTTTACGCTTCCAAAAGCGGCGCAACGATTGCGCAAGCAATACCCGAAACTGGAACTGTTTCTGCGGGAGGATCTGACAGCGTCGCTCGCTGAACGGCTTTCAGCCGGACTGATCGACGCGGCCTTGTTGGCGTTTCCTTACGAAATGCCGGGCGTTGAAGTCGTAGAAGTCGGCGAAGATCCGTTCTGGTTTGCCTGCAATGATGATCATCGATTTGCGAAGCGCAAAAGTCTGTCTCCGGAGGATTTGAGGAGCTGTAAGCTGTTACTACTCGAAGACGGCCACTGTCTGCGCGAACATGCAATCGACGCCTGTGCGATTGCTGATCGCGGCGCGAGCGCGTCCTTCGACGGCACCAGCCTTTTCACCCTGACGCAAATGGCCCGTTCCGGTCTCGGCGCGACGCTTCTGCCGGACATGGCGGTCAAGAGCGGGCTTGCCAAGGCCGCAGGGCTCAATGCGGTGCCCTTCAAAAACCCGAAACCGTCGCGGCGCATCGGCGTCGCCTGGCGAAAAGGATCCGGGCGCGGCGAGGAGGCGCAAGCGATCGCAGAAGTGGTGCGGGAGTTCTTTTGAGGTGTGTCTACAGCATTCGGCAATGCGCACATAACGTGCTAAAAGCCCAGAGAATAGCAAACCAGGGGAGGGTGCGTCATGCAGCTTGTTAAACCGGTCGCGGCCGGCGTTGTTGGATTGATTTGGGTAACGCCGCTAATTGCGAATGATGCAACGCCGAGATTACACCCGACGGAAAAGGCATGCATAAGTTATGAGACATCCGGGCAAATGATGAACGGAACCACAACGCGCTGTCACCGGGACTATGCGTATGAGCAATATGAAATTCAGAATACGGAAATCGGATTTGCCGGCATAACCCAGCAACAAGACCAACATACGATTACGATTGGCGAGTGGATTTACGCTATCAATTTGCAAACCAACACCGGCACAAAAACCGCCAATCCGATGTATGACGGCCTGGTTTCGGCCCTTGACGGATCCAGCCCCGAAGAAATGTCGGCAACCTTCATGTCTGCAATGGGGATGACCGCCACCGGCGAGACCCGGGTTGTCGCGGACACAAATTGCAACGTTTACACGTCTGCGCAAATGGGTTCGGTTTGCATGACCGACGGCGGCTTGATGCTTGAGCAGGAGTTTATGGGAACAACGCAGATTGCTGTCAGTGTTTCGATCGGCGACGGCGGTGATGACGCCAATTATACGCTATACCAGTCGGTTCCAATTACCGATGGCCCGGATCTGTCGAATGGCATTCAAGGTTTGATCGATCAATTCGGACAACAGTAGAACGTGTCGATTTGGCGAATTGCGCCGCGCCTTCACGCGCTCTCCGGCGTATTTACGGGCGGATGCTTTAAGTCGGCAATTTTTCCGTCGTCGGAAAGCATGATGGCAATGGGTCGCGTCGACTGAAACTGGGTCAGCACCAGCATCACCGTCACCGTGATCGGCACGCTCAACAGCAGGCCTGCAAAGCCCCATAGCGATCCCCAGACGCTTAAGGAAAAGAGCACTACCAGCGGGCTCAAATTCAACGTGCGCCCCACAATGCGGGGCTCAATACCGTTTGACATTACCTGCTCGGCGCCAATGAGAAAAACGAGGGCGGTGAGCGCCATGCGCACGCCGCCGCCGTCCGGCTGAACGAGGGCGAGCAGCACAGGCAGGGTGATCGCCGATGCGGCGCCGAATATCGGAATGTAGTTCAGAACGAAAATGAGCAGCGCCCAGAATCCGGCGAACTGAATGCCGATGAGCTTCATAATGACGAAGCTGATGGTCGCGGTGATGAGATTGCTGATGGTTTTGACTGTGATGTACTGGCGCACCAGAACGCCGATGTCGCCCATGGTTTCGTTGATGACGCGGCGCTCGCGGTCATCGGCGCCGAGCAGGTTTATCTTCCGAAAGATGCGCCCCCGCTCGATCAACATAAAAACCAGATACAGAAAGATCGTGATGAAGGTCAGGAAATTCGAGGTAAGACCAGTAAGGCTCGAGGCCGCGCGGGAAAGAAGCGGTCGGATGAGATCGATCGCCGACTGCTGAATCTGCTCAACCCCGCCTAGAAGGTCGGCCGGTATGAAACTCGACGCGCGGATCCAGTCCATGGCGTCGCCTGCAAGATTGCGCAGCCGCGATTCGTAGGAAGGCCACGCATTAAGCAGCGCCTCCACATTGGCGCGCACAATTTCGACAAAAATCACCGCGCCGGCGCCGATCAGCGCAAAGGCGATCAAAAAGCCGAGCCAGTCCGGTATAAACCGACCCACAAAAGGCGTGCGGCGCACATTGTCTTTCAGCGTATAGATGAGGAAACACAAAAAACCGGCGATGACGAGCGGGATCAAGACGCCGCGGCCCACATAGGCGATCAGCCCAATCAAAACGGCAATGGCGAGGCCGTAAAAGGTGCGCGCGATGCTGGGCGCGGCCTGTTGCTGCATCAATCGGTCTCCATGATCGGCCTTCTGCGCCGCCATAAGCCGCTTCGCTCAATTGCGCCAGCGATGGCGGCTTGCTCTTTGCGGCTTTTCAATCGCGTTCGCGGGCCTTACCAAGCAGGCCGTGATCATTCGCGAAATCCCCTGGCGCAGCCCCTACGCCGCCTTCGCGCCGCTCGACGGCGCCCCCCATGCGCATCTTCTGCATGGCGGCGAACGTCGCGGCGATGGTTGGTCGATTATCGTCGCGGCGCCGTCGGAGGTGTTGACGCTGTCTGGCGGAGATGCGGAAGGCTGGCTGAACGAGATTGCGCGTATGGCGAAGGCGCGGCGGTCTGAATGCCGGTTGCCGTTGGATGCGCCCTTTGCGAGCGGCATGGTCGGCTATGTGGGCTATGAGGCGCTTGCCACGCTGGAGCCGACGCTTTGTCTTCCGCAGTCCCCATACTCGATGCCGAATGCACAATTCGGCGTCTATGACGGCGCGGCGCTGTTTTCCCGTCACGAGCAGCGCGCCTTTATCAGTGGTCGAAGCAAAGACGCTGCTGACACGCTTCAATCGGTTCTCGGCGCGGATGAGCCGCAACCGCCAACCTTGCCTCGGTTCAGCGGCCTGGCGTCGAATTTTTCCCGCGTGGCTTATGAAACCGCCGTCGCAGACGTCATCGAGCGCATCCGCAACGGTGATTTTTTCCAGACTAATATCGCCCAGACATTCACGGCGCATGCAGATACGCCATTCTCGCCATTCGACTTGTTGCGACAGGTTGGAGCAGAGAGCGACGCCTTTTTTGCTGCGCTTTTTCAGTATGAAGAGGGCGCGATCGTCTCAAACTCGCCGGAACGCTTTTTCTCTCTGGACGAGCAGGGACGCATTTTCTCCGAACCGATCAAGGGAACCCGCCCGCGCGGAATGGACAAGCAGGAAGACCGCGCGCTGGCCGATGAATTGCTGGCGGATCCAAAAGATCGCGCGGAGAATGTCATGATCGCTGATCTGGTGCGCAACGACCTTTCCCGGATTTGCGAGGATCACTCTGTGCGCGAGGAATCCATTTGCGAACTGATGAGTTTGTCGCGGGTTCATCATCTGGTCTCGCGCATTGCCGGCCGGCTGCGAGAGGAATGCGGCGTTGGCGATGTTTTTGGTGCGCTTTTCCCCGCCGGTTCGATCACCGGCGCGCCAAAAATTGAAGCAATGAAAACAATTGGCGAAATTGAACGTAAGGGCCGCGGTCCATATTGCGGCGCGTTTGGATATATCGACGATACGGGGCGCGCCGACTTCGCCGTCGCCATCCGCACCATGATCGTCGGGGCCGGCAGGCGCGAGGTGGCAATTCCGGTTGGCGGCGGTGTGACGTTGCGCTCCGCGCCGGCGGCCGAACATGAGGAGACGCTCCTCAAAGCGTCGGCTGCGCTCGCCGCGCTGGGTTTGTCGGCGGAGGCGCCGTGATCTTAATCATCGATAATTACGATTCCTTCGTCCATAACTTAGCCCGTTATGTACGCGAAGCGGGCGCCGACGCGCGCGTATTGCGTAACGACGCCGCAACGGTTGGAACGTGCCTTGATGCGGCGCCTCGCGGCGTCATCCTTTCACCGGGGCCAAAAACACCGCGTGACGCCGGCATATGTCTCGAACTCATTGCGGCGCTGCCGGTCGAAACGCCGTTGCTCGGCGTGTGCCTCGGTCATCAATGTCTTGCCGAAGCGTTCGGCGGTGAAACGGTCAGAGCCGACGCGCCCTTGCATGGAGAAGCGAGCACTATCCGCCACAATGGCGCCGGGCTCTTTGAAGGCGTTCCTTCGCCCATGCCCGCCGGCCGGTATCATTCGTTGATCGCAAAACCCGGCGCCGGCGCTCCCCTCATTGAAACCGCATGGACCGAAGATCGGACGGTGATGGGGCTTTCTCACAAAATCCGGCCATGGCACGGCGTTCAGTTTCATCCCGAATCTGTATTAACGCCCCATGGACGGACGATAATCGCCAATTTTCTTTCGATGTGCGGTGTGGAGCGGCGATAATGACCTTCTGGCTCAATGGGGAATGGCGCGAGGATCTGACGGCGATCCACATTGACGATCGCGGTCTCTTGTTGGGTGACGGTGTTTTCGAAACGATCTTCCTGCGAGCGGGCGAGCCGGCGTTTTTGGGCCGGCATATTAAGCGCCTCTCTCAAGGGTTGAACGCACTTGGCATTGACGTGTCAATGCCTGAAAGCCTGAGGGATATAATCCGCAAACTGACGGTAAAAAACGACTTAGGTGAGAGCGATGCGTCATTGCGTCTGACGGTGACCCGCGGATCCGGTCCGCGTGGATTGGCGCCGCCGCCCGCCGCTTCATCAAGCGCGACGATATTGATGACATGCGCGCCCGCGCGCGTGAACAAAACGGATATACGCAAGCTCATCGTCTCGCGCCGCCTTCGCGGGTCGGGCGTTGCGGCGCAATTCAAGACGCTGGGCTATCTTGAGAACGCCCTTGCCCTGAACGACGCCAGCGCCGCGGGCGCCGATGACGCGCTGATGCTCAGCGCCAACGGGCATATTGCATGCGCCAGCGCCGCCAACCTCTTTGCGATTGCGCCGGAAGGCGTCGTCCTCACGCCTCCGCTCTCCGACGGGGCGCTCGCCGGCGTTGTCCGAGGCGTTCTGATCGATGCAGCAGAGCGGGCCGGCGTTTCAATAGCTGAACGCTCAATTTCACCTGCGAACCTTGCCGGCTGTGCGCTTTTCCTTACCAACAGCCTGATCGGACTTGCGCCCGCTAGCCTGCCGGGGAGCGCAGATACGAGGACAAACGAAATATTCAAGCGTCTCGACGCGTGCTATCAAGATGCTCTGGAACGCGATTTGCGACAGGCGGCGCCGTGAAATCATTCGTCATTACCGAGGATCAGATTGTTCGCGTGCTTGGGGGCGTATTTGCCGACGAGCTTTCGCGCCGGTCCAATCGTCATTTCGACTTTCTCACTATTGCTTCTTGGAACGGCGAGACAAAGCTGGGTGATGGCGGCCTCGACCTCAATAAGGAAGAGCAAGAAATCTGTTTGCACCGGGCTGCTGTTCTTTTTGGCCTGGACCAACCTATTTTCGGAAACGAACTTCCGCTCGATATTCGCGAAACGGCCAAAACTGTCGGCGCTGCAATAAACAAGGATCTCGATTCGTTCGTCTTTAAGTCGGCCGCCCGCGATGACGAAAATGCGGCGTGCCGCCATCGCGCTGACGAAATTTTTCAGGACGCCGCAGCTGCAGCGAACATTCTTTACGGTCGGCGTCGACTACTATCATTCGTTGCGCCGCACAGTTTACTGGGATTTGAGTTGACGATCCTGACGCCAAATTTGCAAGGGATTGAGTCCATCGATGTCCGCGGCGCTACGCCCGACCAGTTATCCGCAATGCTTGCTTATGGCGATGTGCTGGTGGCGACGCCAACTCTCTGGCGCTATATAATGCGTGAAAAACTGACCTCGCCGGACAACACGATGGCCGTTTCATTCGGCGAGGCGATGGCGCCCGATCTTGCGGTTGAAATGCGCAAGGCCGGATTCGGCGTTATGCGCGAACTCTACGGATCGACCGAATCCGGGTTGATGGGCTGGCGAGATGCGCCAACGGAGCCCTTCTTGTTGTTTGATCATTGGCGCCGCGAGGACTCACAGCTGATCCGACAAACGCCCGATGGCGAGGAGCGCGCGGCGCCGACCATGGATTTTCTTGAATGGACGGGCGAGCGCGCGTTTCAACTCGCAGGCCGAAGAGACGGCGCGGTGCAGATCGGGGCCGTCAATGTTCAGCCGAGCGATGTGATGCGACAGTTGCGTCAACACCCGGCGGTTGAAGAATGCGCCGTCAATGTCAGTCGCAGCGGCGACGGCGTCACGCGCTTGGTGGCGCATATTGCACTGAAAAGGGATCGCATGCCCGACGAAAAAACAGCACGCGATATTGACGCCTGGTGCCGTACGCGATTGCGCCAACAAGAGCGGCCCCGCATCTATCAGTTCCATCGATCTCTGCCCAAATAAAAACGCCGCCTCAAGCGGCGGCGTCTTTACAGAGTGGTTGCAGAAAAACTATTCGCCCGCTTGGGACGCATTTGCGGCTTCTTTGGCCTGACCAAATTTCTGCGCGACTTGCGATGACACTGCGCCAAAGGAGTTCTGGTCGTCTCCAACCGTCACTGTCGCTTCGCAATTCGTTGTACAGTTGTAGGTCGTGCGCGCCGATCCGCGGTAAAAAGTCAGCATGTCATTGGCATTTGTACGGACACGAACAATCATATTTTCAATGACTTCGCCGTTTGTGTCCATGATGTAAATATTCGTCATACCGGGGGCCTTGCCGTACAACAGCAAATTTGTCGCGTCCTGCACCGAAACGTCGGCAATTGCCGGATTCCCGATGATAACTTCTTGCGCAGGGCGCTCCAGCTTATAGGGGCGGACATAGTCCATGGTCAGCCACACCTGGCCGGCCTGGACAGCCGATGTCATGGCGGCGAACGCGGTTGCGACGAAAATAAGATTGCGCATCAGTCAAATCCTTCATGCATTCCGCAGAAATCTAAGCGGTGTACGTCAATGTAAGGTTAAAGCGCTCCGAGACATTGCAACTGTCGCCGCGTCAATTTGAATAAGAAGTTTACCGGCTCTTAAAAGGGGATTGGTATTAAACAACGTCGTCAATTGCGAAAGCCGCCAAGCTGCCTATGTCCGCTACGCCGATATTTATGCCTGCGACGCCGGATGAAGACGACGTTATAGATGTCGAGGCGTCCCCGCTCGTGGACGACGAAATCGATATTGCTGGCGCGATCGCGGCCGCCGCGCCTTTTTCGGGCCTATCCAAGGCCATCATCGACGCAATCGTGGAAAATTCGATCGCGCGCCATTACGGCGCCGGGCAAACTGTTTATTCCGTCGGGCAATATGACGGCGGCGACGTGTTCGTCGTTGCAAACGGAAAGATGCGTGTATCCGTAATCGATGCAGAATCCGGTTCTATCATGATCGATGATTTCGTAGCCGGCGGATCGTTCGCGGTAGATCTTACCTTTACTGGCGATGAGAATACCGTTTTCCAACGCCTTTCTGTGACTGCGGAAAAAGACTTAAGCCTGGTCATGATCGATGCTGAAGCATTGCGCTCTCTGGCCAGTCAGCGCCCGTCCTTGATGCGCAATCTGGCGCGATCCTTTGCGACTGAACTGAGCGCACGGCGGTTTAACGCCGATGCCGTGCAGGTCGCGCCGCAACAGCGCGTAATTACTGAACTTTTGAAATTCATCGAGCGCGATGAGATCGCCGGCGTGTGGCGCGTGCCGAAAATGCCCAAGCATCGTGAGCTGGCCGACCTTGCGGACGTTGAAGAAAGCGTTGCCGCAGGCGCCGTCGCTGCGCTGATCCAGGAGGGTGTTGCGCAACGGGATTATCCGGGCCTCATCGTCAACGATATGACCCGTCTTAACCAATTGGCTGGATAGGTAAACGAAAATTTACCATAACGTCAGCATACTGATATAAAAAAACACATTTTTCTTCATCGATTTTTTACGCATCCGATGCAGGATGTGCGAACCTGAAGGGGAAAACCTTTTCAGCGGTGCAAGTGAAGAGTAAGCAGGAGTCGACAAATGAAAGCTCTAATTCAGCGCTTTAAATCTGACGAAGACGGCGCTACGGCGATCGAATACGGCCTTATCGCCGCGCTCATCGCGGTTGCGATCATCGCCGCCGTCCGTACGCTTGGCACGACGCTTAGCGGCACGTTCACGTCTGTGAATAACGAACTGTAATCACAAACGCGAATCTTGCAGCGATAGCTGCACGGAAAACAGCGAAAAAGGAGGCCGAATGGCCTCCTTTTTTCATTTATGTCTAACGGACAATTAAGGCGCTGCCGATACCGTTGTTGACTCTGAAGCGAAGAGAGTTGGCGTCTGTGTTGGCTTATTTGATCATTTCCGTGTTTCCCGCCGCCTTGTTGGTCGCGGCGGCAAACGACATCTACGAGTTTAAGATCCCAAATTGGGTATCGATTACCCTCGTTTGCGCCTACCCCGTCGCCGGCGTGGCCGTGGGCGCGCCGCCAAGCGTGGTGCTCGAGGGTCTGCTTTTTGGCGCTGGCGCGCTGGCGCTGGGGTTTGCCCTTTTTGCAGCCCGGATCGTTGGCGGCGGCGATGCAAAGCTGTTTGCAGCGATCACGCCCTGGATTGGCGCCGGCGCTCTCGGATCATTCCTTCTGTACACGGCTGTCGCGGGACTTGTTCTCGCCATGGTGATGGGCGCGTTCCGAACGCTGCCCGTACTTCCGATATATGCCCGCGCTCCTTGGTTAATCGAGCTGCACGGACGCTCGAAAGACCTTCCGTATGCGGTAGCGCTTGGTGCTGGCGGACTTCTTAGTTTTTCACAAACGCCGTTCTTTCAATTGGTGTTCGGCGGTTAACAAGGTCGGTTAACGTAGTTTTGAGGAGTTTCGCGGAGCATGACGGCCGAAAGCGCACGGCTTCGCGAAAAAGGTAAAGTAAGGCAGGGCCAAAATGAACGTTTCTCGGATTGCAATCCTCGGCGTAGCGCTCGTAGCGGGCGTCGGGGCGTTTTTTCTAATGATGGGCAATCGTCCCAACCAAGCGCCTGTGCAGGTCGTTCAACAAGTTAAGGAAGAAACGGTGCGCGTGCTGATCTCGACCCGCGATATTCAACGCGGCGAGCGTCTGTCGACGGAAGACACCACCTGGCTTGCATGGCCGAAGAAAGGCATTCAGCCGACATTCATCACCGACGCAACGCCGGACGCCCGTGAGAAATTGGAAAGCGCCGTAGCGCGCTCGCTCATCGTCACAGGCGAGCCTGTCGTCGATGCTAAGGTAGTTCGCGCCGGCAGCGCGGGCCTTATGGCCGCAATTCTTTCACCGGGCATGCGCGCGGTAACGGCGCGGGTTTCTCCTGAGACTGCATCCGGCGGATTCATTCTGCCCGGCGATCGCGTCGATCTCATGCACACAGTGAACGGTTCGACCCGCATGATTTTCGAAGACGTCCGCGTCCTCGCCGTGAATGCGTTTTACGCGGAGAATTCCGAAACGGCGCACATCGAAGGATCAAACATGACTTTGGAACTGGCGCCGGAAGACGCCGAAGTATTCCTGTCGAAACGGTCTTCAGGGGCGTTCAATGTCGTCTTGCGGTCAATCTTTAAACCGGAAGGCGAAGTCGACGGTACTCACCGTCGCCGCACCAACGTAAACATCATCCGCTACGGGCGGTCGTAAGCAGAACTGGCAGTCAGGGGTTCGAGATGAGAGACGCAGCCATGAAAATTTCGAATAAGGGCGCCCGCGCGCTGACCGCCTTCGGGGCGGCGCTGGCGATGACGCTCGCCGCCGCATTGCAGCCCGTCGCGGCGCAATATGGCAACAAGGAAGTGCGTATCGATACCGGCGGGCAAAGCGCCGTTTCGAAAAGCATAGTCCTGCCGCTGGATAAGGCAGCGATCGTCGAGCTGCCGTTGCCTGCGGCGGATGTTCTCGTTTCCCAGCCCTCGGTCGTCGATGCCGTTATTCGCTCGCCGCGCCGAGTTTATCTTCTCGGTCTTGCGACGGGTCAGACAAACGCCTTTTTCTTTGATTCCCGCGGCCGCCAGATTTTGAATCTGGAAATCGTCGTCGAAAGGGATATGGACGCGTTGTCCAATCTGCTGACGCGGATACTTCCCAATGCACGTATCGATATCGAATCCATCAGTGACACCGTAATTCTTCGCGGTACGGCGCAAAATGCCACTGAAGTGGCGAATGCTACACTGCTGGCGCAACGTTTTATTGAAGACGAGGAAAAAGTCGTAAACCTGATCGCCGTGCGCGAACCTGACCAAGTAATGTTAAAGGTCCGCATCGTCGAAATGCAGCGGGCGATCATGCGCCAGCTTGGCATATCAACTTCCGGGACGGTGCAGCTTGACAATCTAGCATTCAATCTGTCGACGGGCGGGTTTGCCTCGCGTGGTCAATTCCTGGGCGATTTAGCGAATACGACTGAAACGTTCGCAGCGAACCGCAACGCGCTTGGCGATTTGCGGGAATTGGATGCAGAACTTGATCTCTTGGAAACCACTGGTCTTATCCGCGTTCTCGCCGAACCCAATTTGACTTCATTGTCCGGCGAGTCAGCCCGCTTTCTCGCTGGCGGTGAATTCCCGGTGCCGGTCGGACAGGACGACGGCGTCATTTCGATTGAATTTAAAGAGTTTGGCGTCGGCCTTGGATTTTCGCCCGTAGTTTTGAGCAAAGGCCGCATCAATCTCGAGGTGAATACCGAGGTTAGCGAAGTCACCACAGACAATGCGTTCTTCGTTCCGGGCGCAACGACCGTTGATGACAACGGCAACCTGATCACGACCACCGGCCTCGCCATCCCCGGCCTCTCGGTGCGCCGCGCCAACACGACGGTTGAAATGCCAAGCGGCGGCAGCCTCGTCATGGCTGGCATGCTGCAGGAAGACATGCGTCAAAGCATCGAAGGCGTGCCCGGCGTTAAGGACGTGCCCGTGCTCGGCGCCCTGTTCCGCAGCCGCGAATATCAAAACAGCGAGACGGAACTGGTCATCATCGTAACGCCGTATCTCGTTGAGCCGACGCATGAGTCTAACCTTGTATCGCCCGACAAAGGGTTTGCGCCGGCGAGCGAGACGGAAAGCTTAATCATGGGACGGATGATGGCGCGCTACGGCCTTGCCGGCGCCGGCGTCCAGGAAGCCTCGTTGCAAGGCCCCATGGGTTTCATTCTTGATTGAGAGGATCGAATAAAATGACCAAACGCATTTCATCTCTTGCGGTCGTCTCAACGCTGGCGCTTTGCGTCGCCGGCTGCGCCGCCGGTTTCAACGGGCCCGAACAAGCCCTGACGGTTTCCGAGGCGCATCCGATTTCGGTCGACAGCCAAATCGTCACGCTGACGATTGACGCGGACGACACCACCACTGATCTTTCAGATCGCGACCAGGCGCGCTTGAAGGCGTTCGCCACTTCCTATCTAGCCAACGGCCACGGTCCTCTGACGATTACGGCGCCGTCTGGTTTTGCTGACGCAGATGGTCATGAGGCCGCCGCCGATATTCGCAAGGCGCTGCACGATGCAGGCGTATCGTGGGAAGCGCTTGCCGGTGCGACCTACCGGACCGGCGGTGACCAGGGCGATCAGCTCATCGTTTCCTACACGCGGTATGTGGCGACGGCGAGCGAGTGCGGCATCTGGAGCGGCGTGCGCGAACGTGATTATCGCAATCTGCGTTCGCCCAACTATGGATGTGCGACCCAGAACAATATCGCGGCGATGTTGGCCGATCCTCATGATCTTATCGCGCCAGCGGCCATGTCGCCACGCGACGCGATGTCAACGTCGCGGGCAATAGATGCCTATCGCGGCGGCGAACAGACATCGTCTGAGACCGAGGACATTGAAGCTTCAGTTGCCGACTAACGAAGATTTTGCGCCAAAGTAGGGGGCGAGGAGATAAAAATGAAAAACGCTGCGGAAAAGACGTTTCATCATGAAGATGATGAAGAAGGCGTCGCGGAAGGAGCGGCGAGCTTGGGTCCGGACGGGGGACCGGCCGGCGGCGGGCAGGAGCTTGCCGAGGTCGACGACGAACTCGACGACGACGCCTGGCTTGACGAGGAACTCACCGACGAAGAACTTGCCGCTCTTGGTGAAGAAGACTTCGATGATGAGGATCTTCTCGATATCGATGGCGATTTTGAAGACGACATTGACGCTTCATTCTCAGAAGAAGATTTCGCTGAGGCCGATCTAGACAGTGAAGAACTGGCGGCGCTTGGCGGCGAAGCTGAAGATTTCTCCGTTGATGAAATCGAGAGCGACGTTGTTGAGGAAAGCGAAGTATTCGAAGAAGACCTCGCGGACGTGGAAGAACCGCTGACGGCGACGCCGTCTTCTCCTTCAATGCCCGAAGACGCTGGCGTCGAAAGCGAAGCGGCGGGCGCACTTGTCGCCGCTGGCGGCGGTGTGATGGAAACGGGCGACTATGGCGGCGAAATTACCGATCTCGGGGAAACCGACATCGATCATCGCCCGGTGCCGCGTATTTCGATTCACGCATTCTGCGAAACGCCTTCAACGACCGCCCTGATTGAAAAAGCGTCAGTTGACCGGCGTATTTCCAAAGCGCATCTGACCATGCATATGGGCGGCATCGCCAAGGCCGTCGATCAGTTTCAAACTGTCGCGACGCCAAACCTGATTATTCTTGAGACGCTCGCGGGCGGCGCAGAAATCTTTGCTCAGCTCGGCGAGCTCGCCGAGGTTTGCGATCCATCGACCAAGGTCGTCATTATCGGCCAGGTTAATGACATTATTCTGTACCGTGAGCTTATTCGCCAGGGCGTCAGCGAATATATCGTCCGGCCGCAATCGCCGCTGCAGATCATCAAGGCGATCGCTGATCTATATATCGATCCGGCTGCTCCGCCGATCGGCCGTACGCTCGCTTTTGTCGGCGCCCGCGGCGGCGTTGGCTCGTCGACAATCGCTCACAATGTCGCATGGTGCGCGGCGGAGGACTATCAGTCCGATACGGTTCTGCTCGACCTCGACCTGCCGTTTGGCACTGCGTCGCTGGATTTCGATCAGGAAGCATCCGCCGGCCTTTACGAAGCGTTGAGTGCGCCGGAGCGTCTTGATGACGTTCTGCTCGATCGTCTGCTGCAGAAGCATACCGAGCACTTGAGCTTGTTCACGGCTCCGAGCGTCCTTGACCGTGATTACGAAGTTGACGACCAGGCCTATGAAACCGTTATCGACGTCGTGCGCTCGTCGGCGCCGACAGTGGTTGTCGACGTTCCGCATATTTGGTGCAGCTGGTCAAAACGCCTCCTGACCACAGCGGACGAAATCGTCATTACGGCGACGCCTGACCTTGCAGCGTTCCGGAACACCAAACAGCTCGTTGATATTTTGAGCGCCGCTCGGCCCAATGACGCGCCGCCGACGCTGATCATCAATCAGTTCGACCCGAAACTGTCACCGGTTCGTCCGGACCAGTTCGAAGAACATGTCGGACTGTCGCCCAAGCACGTATTTGCCTGGGAGCCTCAGATATTCGGCGCTGCTGCCACCAATGCGGCTCCGATTGTGGAGATCAGTCCGAAGTCGAAAGCCGCCAATGGGTTCCGTGATGTATCGGCCCAGCTGATCGGACGCGGCGACGCCAGCATTGCGCGACCGAAGTTCTCGCTCTCTGGCATGTTCAAGAAGAAACGGTAGGCGGCGCTTATGTTCGGACGCAGAACCGCTCCCGTTGACACGCCAGCGGCGCCGCCCGCTGCGCCGGCGAAAAAGTCTGTCGCCGCTCCAAAGCCAGCGGCGGCGAAATCCGCGCCTAAACCGGCGCCGAAATCGAAGCCGAAACCAAAAGTGGCCGCTCCGGCGCCGCCGCGGGTCGCTGCGCCTGCAGGGGGCGAGGGCGGAAAAGCGCAACCGGTTGAGATCGGCGGGCGCACGGACGAGTATTTTCAGACAAAGACGACGATCTTTAACGCGCTGATCGACACCATCGATCTGTCGCAATTGGCCCAGCTAGACACCGAAGCGGCGGCTGAAGAGATCCGTGACATCGTCAACGAAATCATTTCGATCAAAAATGTTCAGATGTCGATCGCCGAGCAGGAAGCGCTGCTCCAGGACATCTGCAATGACGTCCTCGGGTACGGCCCGCTTGAGCCGTTGCTTGCTCGCGACGACATTGCCGACATCATGGTGAACGGCTCGAGCCGCGTCTTCATCGAAGTCGGGGGCAAAATTCAGCTCACCAATGTTCGATTCCGCGACAACTCGCAGTTGATGAACATCTGCCAGCGGATTGTTTCGCAGGTCGGCCGGCGCGTCGACGAAGCAAGCCCGATCTGCGACGCGCGTCTGCCAGACGGTTCTCGCGTCAACGTGATTGCACCGCCGCTTTCCATTGACGGCGCCGCACTCACCATCCGGAAATTTAAAAAAGACAAGCTGACGATGTCAGACCTGATGAATTTCGGGTCGATTTCGCCAGAAGGGGCCAAAGTTCTCGAAATCATCGGCGCGTGCCGCATCAATACGCTGATTTCGGGCGGTACCGGTTCCGGTAAAACGACGCTGCTCAACTGTATGACCGGTTTCATCGAGCATGATGAACGGGTTATCACCTGCGAGGACGCGGCGGAACTGCAACTGCAACAGCCGCATGTGGTGCGTCTTGAAACGCGCCCGCCCAACCTTGAAGGGCAGGGCGAGGTCACCATGCGCGATCTCGTAAAGAACTGTCTGCGGATGCGTCCTGAACGGATCATCGTCGGCGAGGTGCGGGGCCCCGAAGCATTTGACCTTCTTCAGGCCATGAACACCGGCCACGACGGCTCCATGGGCACGCTGCACGCCAACAGTCCGCGTGAAGCGCTGCAGCGGGTTGAATCAATGATTACAATGGGCGGCTACAACCTGCCGTCGCGAACCATCCGTGAAATGATCGTCGGTTCGATCGATGTCATCATTCAGGCTGCACGCCTGCGCGATGGCTCGCGCCGCATCACTCATGTCACCGAAGTGCTCGGCACGGAAGGCGATACGATCATTACCCAGGACCTCTTCATCTACGATATGGATGGAGAAGACGATAGCGGCGCCATTGTCGGCCGCCACAAATCAACAGGTATTGCACGGCCGGCCTTCTGGGATCGCGCCCGCTATTACGGCCGGGATTCGGAATTGGCGACGGCGCTTGACGCTGCTGCGGACTAGGGATTTATGAGCCAGCAACTTCTCATTGTCGTCGGTCTTGGCGTTCTTTGTTTCGGCGCGCTCGCGTTTGCGCTGTTAGCGCCGACAGAAAAGGACAAGGCGAAAAAACGCGTTGATTCTCTCAACGCGGCGCGAGGCGTTGCACGGGTCACTGGCGGCGGAGGTTCGACTGAGGCGCAAAACAAGGAGCGCCGCAAAAAACTTACCGAAACGCTCGCGCATCTCGATAGCCAGACGAAAAACCTCAAAAAGAAAAAGCGCGTCTCCCTAGCTCAACAACTGGAACAGGCGGGCCTTACAGCAACGCCGCGCCATTTCTATATCGGGTCAGTGATCGCCGCGCTGGTTTTCGGACTGATCGGCCTGATCTCGGGACAACAGCTTTGGGTGACGGGACTGTTGTTTGTCATCGGTGGTTTCGGTTTTCCGCGCTGGATTGTGAATTTCCTGCGTAAACGCCGTCAAAAGAAATTTCTCGATGAATTTTCCAACGCAATCGATGTAATCGTGCGCGGGGTCAAATCCGGTTTGCCAGTGAATGAATGTCTGAAAATCATCGCCCGGGAATCCCCGAAGCCGGTTTGCGATGAGTTTCATCAACTCACTGAAGGCATTCGCATCGGCATGACGCTCGAGCAGGCTCTGGCGCGAATGTTCGAACGCATGCCGCTTCAGGAAGTGAATTTTTTCGGCATCGTGCTGATGATCCAGCAGAAAACCGGGGGCAACCTTGCCGAGGCCCTGGGCAATCTCGCCAATGTGTTGCGCTCGCGCAAGCTGATGGAAGGCAAGATCAAGGCGCTGTCGGCGGAAGCAAAGGCTTCGGCCATGATTATCGGTTCGCTGCCGTTTCTTGTCATGGGCGCTGTGAAAGTCGCCTCCCCAGATTATCTTACGCCGCTTTTCGCCACCAAGACCGGCAACTTCATTCTCATTGGCGCCGGACTGTGGATGGCGACGGGCGTCGTCGTCATGAAGAAAATGGTCCAGATCAAGGTCTAGGAATTCAGCACCCATGGACGCACTCATTAACGCCGTAACGGATCGCACGTTCCAGATCGCTGTGCTCGTCTCGCTCGCCGCGATCGCGACGATTTACACCGTACTCGAACCGTTTCTGGTAAAGGACAAGCTGGCCGAGCGGATGAAGTCCGTTACGACGCACCGCGAAGCCCTGCGCCAGAAACAGCGCGACGCCATTGCGCGCAAGGCCAGCGGTCGGCTGCGGACGACGGCGAATGAAGGCGTCATTAAAGAGCTTGTCGAAAACCTGAAGCTGCTCGAAATCTTCGACGCAGATTCTGCTCGCAAGAAACTGATGATGGCCGGCTTTCGCGGTCAGGGGCCGGTGTTCGCCTTTATGGCGGCGCGCCTCGGCATGCCGTTTGTGGCGGCGCTCTTTGTCGGCGTCTATGTATACGTGCTGGAGGGCATCGAACTTGACAGCTTCGGGCGCTTGCTCGCTGTCCTTGCCGGCTTCTTCGCGGGCTTTTACCTGCCGAACATCTATGTTTCGAACGCCGTAAAAAAACGGCAGAGCAAGATCTCGCTTGCCTGGCCGGATGCGCTCGACCTTCTCCTGATCTGTGTTGAATCAGGCATGTCGATCGAAGCGGCGTTCCAGAAAGTCGCCGAAGAAGTAGGACCGAACTGCGCAGAGCTTGCAGAAGAACTTGGTCTTACCACCGCCGAACTTTCTTATCTGCAAGAACGCAAACAGGCCTATATCAACCTCACGGAACGGACCGGGCTTGACCAGGTCAAAGGCGTGACAACCGCGCTGATCCAGTCAGAGAAATACGGAACGCCCCTGGGGCAGTCTCTGCGGGTGATGGCGGCTGAAAGCCGGGAAATGCGCATGCAGGAAGCCGAACGCAAGGCTGCTGCGCTGCCGCCGAAGCTCACTGTGCCGATGATCGGCTTTTTCCTGCCGGTTCTCTTTGCGGTCATCCTCGGCCCGGCGATCATGGGCGTGATGGCGCTGGAGTAGTTAAGGCTGCACAAGCCGGCGCAAAGCCATCATCGCGATTGCATCAGAAAAGCTATGGGGCGCAATGCCCGATCCGTAAGAGGCGCGCTTTGGCGCCTCTGATCGTTAGCAGGCGTCGGTTCATCGCATTCGGAATTGTCACCACACACACGCGGGACCATCGTTGCGGCCGGACAACTGGCGGGCGCAATCATGAGAACATTACTGCTTCACATCAGTTTACTGACGGCTGGCGTTAGCGTCGCCGCAGCGGCGGCTCCCTTCGACCGGGAGGCGGCGCCCGTCGGCGAGGCGACCTTCCAACTGGTGCAGGACGACGTCGTCAAAGGTCAAATGGTCTACAATACGCGCTTCCAGGATGGCGCCTATGTCATTGATGAAGCAACAGCAATGCAGCCGGACATCAAGGAGACCGGAACCTTCGTGCTCAACGGCGAAACCTTCCTTCCGATGCGCATAATCATCGACGCTGATTTCTCTGGAAATATTCTTGACGCTGATCTTCAGAGCGAAGGCGATGTGCTCAGCGGCGAATATCGAACAAAGTCGCCGGGCGCAATTGAGAAGAAAACAACGCCATTTGAAATAGAATTGCCGCATGGGGCCCTCGCCCGCGCGTCAATGTTCGGGCTGGTTGCCGCATTGCCGTTAGAGGACGGCGACGTCTACCCGATAAAATGGTTTTCGACCCTTAGCGCAACGCTCCAGGAAGTCGATGTTACTGTCAGCGGCGAAGAAACTGTGATCGTTCCGGCTGGCGAATACGAGACCATTGTCGTTTATTTCAGAAACGCAACGCCGGAAAACGTCATCTATGTGTCAAAGACAGAAAGATCTGTTGTGCGCATTGACGTGCCGAGCATGAATATGCGGTTTGAGCGTATGCCTGAGAAAATGAAGGCGACAGAATAGTCAGCGGTTTTCGTCGCCGTCCCGATTTACTCCGCGGCGATCTGATCAAGCGCTTCATAAAGCGGCAGGTCGCCGGAGGCGACGCGGTCGCGCGACGGCGCTGGCTGGCCAAGGCGGGCGCGATAGACCCAGAAGTTGGTCAGGACGTGCTCGACAAAATTGCGACTCTCGCGATTGGGAATGCTCTCGATAAAGAGTAATGGATCTTCGATCTCCATCTTCCTCGACCAGCGACGCAAGTTTCCGGGCCCGCCATTATAGGCCGCCGCCAGTTTGAAAAGATCGCCTTCCGCTGCGCTGTCGATGAGATAGCTCACATAAGACTGCCCGAGGCGGAGATTGAATCCGGGATCGTAAAGACGGTCGCGGCCTTTTTCGCCGCGCCGCCGCAGCGACCGATCGCGGGCGATGTAGCTTGCGGTGCGCGGCATGAGTTGCATCAGGCCGCGGGCGCCGACCCGGCTTGTCGCCTCGGTCTTGAATTTCGATTCCTGGCGCATCAACGCGTAAATGAGCGCGCGGTCGACCTTAAAGCCGTTATCGGGCGCATAGTCCGGGATCGGAAATAGCCCGGCCTGCAGATAAGGGGCGTCGCCGGCAAGAGCGATATCGATTGCCGCCGCCGGCAGATTGAGCGCCAGCGCCACGGCAAGCAGGTCATAGTCCTGTTCCGGCGGGATGAAGCCGTTCGCCCATCTCAGTTCAACATCGGCTTCTGCTCTTCGTCCGGCCTCGGAAAGGGCAACCGCGCGCTTCACCCGCGGCTGCGTTTCGTAAAGCGCAGCGAGCCCGTCCGGCGTCACCATGGGTGCTGACCAATCGTATTCATGGCCTCTGCCCAGCTGCGCGAGTGCAAGCTGGCCATAAAACTCGAACGGAAATGCTGCAGCGATTTCAAGATTTGGCGCGACATCTTCCGGCGCGCCGGCGGCAAGGGCGGTGCGTGCGGCCCAGAAGCCGGCTGCGGAGCGCAAGGAATCTTCCTGATACGGAACAGCGGCCATGGATTTGAAGTAATCATGAGCCGCCGCGAAATTTCCCTGTCTGTAGGAAATAAGCCCGGCAATCCAATAGGCAAGCGGGCCGGTGTCGCCATTACGCGCAGCGGAAAACGAAATCTCCTTCGCCGTGTCGACGTAGCCTTGATAGTAAAGGCTCGCCGCGATCCATGATCGCATACGGTCATATTGGCGTTCGGTGACGACGCCCCGTCTCAAATGCCGGTCGATTTCCTTGAGCGCGCTAAGGGCGCGATTTTTGTTGGCGAGATAACGAACGCGTCCCTCAATACGGTTCACGCGCGGCTTGCTCGTGGTCTGGTAGTCCGCAGTCAGCGCCGGGTGCAGTTCCTTCGAGCCAGCGTCGCGCCATTTGCGTGAAACCGGACGCTGCGGATAGCCGGCGCCGGACGGGCGGCGCTTCCGCGCAAGGCGATAAATTTTATCCGCATCCGGATGGTCTGCGTGATAGGCCATCCAGCGTTTGAGTTCTGAATATTTCGAGCGATAGGCCGTCGGATGCATGTAGCGCTGATACTGGACATACCCCATCAGGACATCGTCGCCGACCGCGGCGATCTTTGCGTCCGCGGCTTTCCAGCGTCCGTCTTCCTGAAGGTCGAAAATCTCTCGATAGAGCGCGGCGTCTTCGGCGCTCAAAACGCTTAGCGGCGCCTGCGCGCTTGCCGCGCCGACCATCGCCAAAGCCCCCAAAACCCAACAAATGAACCGCGCCGCCATATTCCCTCGAACCAAAACCGTAACTCATGCACGCCGAATGCCGCCGCCGCTGTCCCGCAGCGCTCTCATGGCAAATTATTCGGCGACCCATCTTCACCAAAGAAGGTGAACAAGAGTGTATTAAATAAGGTTAACCTTTCCTTAACCGCGCCTCGAGGGCCTGCAAATCCGCCCATGCGAGCCGCTTGTTGGCCGGCTGGCGCAACAGGAACGCCGGGTGAAACATGGGCAGGGCGGGAACGCGGGCGCCTGACGCCGTCTCGATTTCGCGCCAGCGACCCCGCGCGCGCATGATGCCGGTGACGCCGAGGAGCGCCTGCATGGGCGCGCCCCCGGCGAGCGCAATCGCCCTGGGTTCTGTCAGCTCGATCAAGCGGTCGACAAAGGGTCGGCAGATCGCCGTTTCTGTCGGCGTCGGCGTTCGGTTGCCTGGCGGGCGCCAAAAAATAACGTTTGAAATCAATGTATTAGCTTCACGATGGCGGCCGATGGCGGCGAGCATGCGATCAAGCAATTGTCCTGCACGACCGACAAAAGGCTTGCCGATGCGATCTTCATCGCGTCCGGGCGCTTCGCCGATGACCATGAGATCGGCGCCAGGGGCGCCGTCGGTGAAAACAGTCTTGGTTGCGCCGGCTTTTAAGGGGCACCCTTCAAACGCCTCTACGGCGGCGGCGAGTTCATCAAATGATTTGCAAGCGCGCGCCGCCCGTTCCGCCGCGCCGATCGCTTCGTCGGCGGGGAGGGGCTCGTCGCCCGGATCCGGCCGGAATACTGTCGGGGCCTTGCGCGGCGTCGGCGCCGGTTGCGCCGCGGGCTTTGCGTCCGACCAGGCGTAAAAGTCGGCGGGCGTTCGCCCGGTCGCCTCCTCGACGCCCATATCCGCATGCCATTGCAGCAGCGCCCTGACGGCGTCTTGATCGGAGGTTTCCATGGCGATCATGATAGCAGGCCCATCGGGTTTATACAGACGACGCAAGGGTCAATTGCGCGGCGTAATAAAGCGGCAGACCCCAAAGCCGGTTGATGAAATCCGGTTTGGCGAATTGATCGCGGGCGACAGCGATATCCGATGCGGCAAAACCAACAGCGCCGGCGATCAGCCGCCAGTCGTAAGCACTCCCGGTTGTGCTTGAAGCTGCTGGCGCAGCCGCGAAGCTCGTCACAACCATCACGGAAATGATGACGACATAGGCGGTGACCGGCCCGCGCATTTCCCCAAGTTTTCCCCACAGCATGCGTAGAACGCCGCCGCCGACCGCGATCATGGCGATTGCCGCGAAGTAAACCAGGGGTTTTGCGTCGGGGGATCGAGTGAGAAAGGCGCCGACATAGGCGCCGTGTCCGAGCGCAAATGCGCCCATGCCTGCAAGAAACCAGCGGCTTGCGCGCGGGATGAGAAAGACGTCTCCGGCGGCGCAGAGGACCAGCCCGACAAGCATGAGCACCCCGAATGGCCCGCCCTGAAGCGCGCCCTCGTTGATCGCCAGCGCGATGAAAGCCGCCGACGCGGCCGGCTTGGCGATCCATTTGAGCGTGCGGTTGCCCGCATATTCCGCCGCCAGCAGGAGCGCGACGGCGGCAAGGCAAAAGACGATGAGAATGAGGGACATGTCGATCTTTCACAGTCGCTGCGCGTGCGGCGCCAGGTTTTATGGTCTTTTCGATCGATTTTTGCCACAAGGGCCCGCGAAATCATCGAATAAATGACAGAAAGACCGACAGAGATGGAAAACGAGACGCCGGCGCGGGAGTCAATGGAATTCGACGTGGTCATTGTCGGTGCGGGGCCCGCGGGCCTTGCCGCCGCGATCCGTTTGAAACAGCGCGCTGAAGCGGCCGGCGGCGAGATCAATGTCGTAGTCGTAGAAAAAGGTTCGGAAGTCGGCGCCCATATTCTTTCCGGCGCCGTCCTTGATCCGTCCGGTCTCGATAAACTTTTGCCTGACTGGCGCGACATGCCGGGCGCTCCCGTCGACACGCCGGTGACGTCGGAAAGTTTTAAAACCATGGGCGCGTCGGGGTCGTTCCCGCTGCCGGTTTTCGCCATGCCGCCCATGGTCAAGAACCACGGTTGCTACATCGTCTCTATGGGCAATGTCTGCCGCTGGCTTGCCGAGATTGCCGAAGGCATGGGCGTTGAGATTTATCCCGGCATGGCGGCGTCGCAATATTTAACGCGCGACGACGGGTCGGTGCGCGGCGTCGTTGTCGGCGAGATGGGTTACGGCAAGGACGGAGAGAAAAAGGATTCGTATGAACCGGGCATGGAGCTTTGCGGCAAGTATGTACTCATTGCCGAGGGCGTACGCGGATCTTTGTCAAAACAACTGATCGAGGCGTTCAATCTCGACGCGGATGCAGAGCCGCAGAAATACGGCATTGGCTTAAAAGAACTCTGGGAAGTGACGCCGGAAAAGTCTCGGCCAGGACACGTCCAGCATACATTCGGCTGGCCGCTCAAAAACGACACGGGCGGCGGGTCTTTTTGTTATCATTACGCGGACGGCACGGTGGCGCTCGGGTTCGTTGTGCACTTGAATTACAAGAACCCGTATATTTATCCGTATGGAGAGTTTCAGAAATTCAAGACCCATCCGGAGATTGCCGACCTTCTCGAAGGGGGCAAACGCATCGCCTATGGCAGCCGCGCCATTACCGAGGGCGGCTATCAGTCTGTGCCGGAACTGGTTTTTCCGGGCGGCGCGCTCATTGGATGTTCAGCCGGTTTCGTCAATGTACCGCGCATCAAAGGCAATCATAACGCCATGCTAACCGGGATCATGGCGGCAGAGGCGGCCTTCGACGCCATTGCCGCCGGCCGCGAAGGGGACGCGCTTGAGGCCTATACGGCCGCCTATAACGCGTCTGAGGTGCGCGCAGAGCTTAAAAAGGCGCGAAACGTCAAGCCATTGTGGTCCCGTTTTGGGACGCTCCTCGGCGGCATCGCGCTTTCAGGGATTGATCTGTGGACCAACACCCTCGCCGGGTTTTCGTTCTTCGGTACGCTCGGTCACGGCAAGACCGACGCGGCGTCAACGGAACCGGCGGAAAAGCACAGCCCTATCGACTATCCCAAGCCCGACGGCGCGGTGACCTTCGACCGTCTTACAAATGTCGCTTTTTCCGCCACCAATCACGAAGAAGACCAGCCCGCGCACCTCAAACTTAAGGATCCCTCAATTCCGATCAGCGTTAATCTGCCTGTATATGCCGAACCGGCGCAACGCTATTGTCCGGCCGGGGTTTATGAAGTGGTGACGGAGGAGGGCGGGGCGGATCCGCGGTTTCAGATCAACGCCCAGAATTGCGTCCATTGCAAAACATGCGACATCAAGGATCCGTCACAAAACATTATATGGACGACGCCGGAAGGCGGCGGGGGCCCGAATTATCCAAATATGTGAGGATGCATTGGTTTTGCGTATTCGCTTCCTGATTCTGTTTGCTGCGCTCAGTGCGAGTCTTTCCGCTTGCGTGACGCCGGCGCCGCCGGACAATGTTGTCGGGGATTATCTTACTGCGCGTCTTGCGGCGCGCGCCCATGATGTAAGTACGGCGGCGAGCGCGTTCTCGCAGGCGCGCGCGAAAGCGCCGGGTGCGCCGGCGCTGCGTCGCAATGCGTTTTATTACCATCTTGCCGCGGGCGACTATGTGCAGGCTATGGCGCTCGCTCAGTCACTCGCAAAGGACGACCATGC
This sequence comes from Hyphococcus sp., assembly GCA_965267325.1. Taxonomy (GTDB): domain Bacteria; phylum Pseudomonadota; class Alphaproteobacteria; order Caulobacterales; family Parvularculaceae; genus Hyphococcus. Next base: position 2,880,872 of record OZ253943.1, read on the forward strand.
GGACGATGGCGGCTTCGCCAAAGCAGTGCTCGCCGCGCGCGCTGTGAAATACGCCCGCTACAGTGAGGCCAAGCGCCTCATCCGCGCCGCGCGGGAAAGCGGATTTCCACGCCCCGCCGCCAATATTGTTGAGGTTTGGGCGGTGGCCGGCGGCGACGGGGAAGCGGCAGCTCTTGAACAGCTTCGCTTGCTCGCGGGTGATGAGTATCGCGGCTTTTACCCACTTCACGCGGCTCTATTGGCTGAAAATATGGGCAGTGCGGACGATGCGCGCAGCGCCTATCAGCTTGCTGTCATGGCGTTTTCAGGATCGGCGGAGATCGAAGCCTACGGCGCCTTTCTCGAGCGCTCGGGAGACGAAGCGGCGACACGTGAATATTATGAACTGCTCGCCAGCCAGGAAGGGTACGCCCGGTACGCGGGCAAGGCCGGTCTGGCGCGGCTGGAGCGCGGCGAGCGCTCCCCGGAGCGAAAGGTTTCTCCGGCGCAAGGGGCGGCGATCGCCCTTTATTCGCTCGCCAGCGGTGTTCTGCAGGACACATGGCAACGGCGCGAGGCGGCGGAGAAAGCCGGCATGCGCGTCGGCGAGGCGGACTACAATCTTTCTCTCGCTATGGCGCGGCTCGCGCTCTATCTCGACCCAAATTTTGACGATGCGCGCCGCTTCGTTGGATCGATACTCAATGTTTACGGTGAACATGAAGAGGCAATTGCGGCCCTGTCGATGGTGCGCGCCTCGTCGCCCTATTATGAGCAGGCGCAAATCGAAATCGCCGGCGCCTACGAAGCTATGGATGATACGAACGCGGCCGTGGACACATTGCGCGCGACCATCCGCTCCGTTCCCGACGCCGTCGATGCGCGCCTTTCCCTTGCCGGATTGCTGGCGTCGAAGGAACGACATAGGGACGCCGCCGCCGTTATGGACAAGGTCATCGCCGGCCTGCCCCAGGATCCGCGCCCCAACGCATGGCGATACTATCTGACCCGCGCCGCCTCGCTCATCGAAGTCGATGAATGGAAACAGGCTGAGGCGGATCTGAAACGAGCTGTTGAAATTGCGCCGGAAGAAGCAACGGCGCTTAATTATCTCGGTTATTCCTGGGCCGAACGGGGCGAAAATCTGGACGAAGCTTTTGCGTTGATCGAAAAAGCCGTGGCGCTTGATCCGACGTCCGGCGCCATTATCGATAGCCTCGGCTGGGCTTACTATCAGCTTGGCGATTATGAACGGGCGGTCGGACATCTCGAACAGGCTGCATCACTTGAGCCCGGCGATCCAACGATCACGGATCATCTTGGCGATGTGTACTGGCGGCTCGGTCGGACGCTTGAGGCCCGCTATCAATGGCGCCGCGTACTTGAGCTTGATCCCGATGAGGATGTTGCTGAAAAAGTACGCGATAAAATTATACGCGGGTTGCCTGCAGCAGGTCCCACAGAATCGTGACTGTTATTCGCGAATCGGCGCCCGCGAAAATCAATCTCTATCTTCATGTGGGCCCCGTTCGCGCTGATGGTTTGCACGATCTTGCAAGCCTCTTTGTCTTTACCGAAGGGGGAGATGAAATTGTCGCCGAACCGGCGGACGCGTTGAGCCTCAATATTGAGGGGCCATTTGCCGACGCGCTCGCCGGCGCGTCCGTCAAGGATAATCTTGTCATGCGCGCCGCCGAGGCGTTGCGCGCGCATGCGGGCGTCAAAGCAGGTGCGAAACTAACGTTGGTCAAAAACATGCCCGTCGCGGCCGGTATTGGCGGCGGTTCGGCCGACGCCGCTGCGGCGCTCCGGGCGCTTGGAAAACTGTGGAATGTCTCGATAGCCGACGCGGAATTGCATGCGCTTGCATTCGGCCTCGGCGCGGATGTCCCGGCGTGTCTTGATCGGCGGCCGGTATTTGTGGGCGGGGCTGGCGAAAAACTGTCGCCCGCGCCATCCTTGCCGCCTTTGTGGGTTCTTCTGGTAAATCCCGGCGTTGAAATGCAGACCGGGCCTGTTTTCAGCCGCTTCGATACGGATACTCCTGCGCCGTCGACCCCGCTTCATCCGCAAGTCGATTTCGCATCGGGTGGCGCAGCGCAGACGTTGATGAAGCAATCGCGCAACGATCTTGAGAAACCGGCCTTTTCCCTCGCGCCCGAAATTGCCGAACTCCTCAAATCCATGGAGAGCTATCCCGGCGCGCTCGCTGCGCGCATGTCCGGCAGCGGCGCCACGTGTTTTGCCCTGTTCGACAACGCCAAGGCGGCAAGCGCGGCGCAGATTTATTTTGAAGAAAAGAAATTCTGGGCGATGGCCTCGGCGCTAGCATCAGGGTAAGGCGTCTTAAGGGACCCTCTAAGCCGCAACAGCGTAAACGTCATGCCGCCAATCCTGCCTGATCATCCGTTTACGGTTTTCGCCGCTGTCGCGCTCACCGTTGCGGCGGCGTATGCGGGGTCATTTCTGGCCATGCATTCCAGCGCGCTGCTCGATGATCCAAACCATCGCTCGAGCCATGATCAAGCGGTCTCGCGTGCCGGCGGCCTCGCCATGCTGGCGGGGGCGGCCGCTGGCCTCTTTGTCATTGCCGTATTTGCAGGAGACGCTGCTTTCGCCGTACCGGCGATCAAGTTTCTCTTTCTTGGCGCGCTTGCCGGCGCCGTCGGGCTCGCGGACGATCACTTTAATCTCGCCGCGCCGGTGAAATTCGGCGGGCAGCTCATCGTCGCGATCCTGTTTGTATGGCAAATCGGCCCATTGCAGATGGCGGCGGCGCCTTTTGCCGGCATTGTTCCTCTCGGCGCGGCCGGCGCCGTGTTGACGGTTTTCTGGATCGTCGCATTTATCAACGCCTTCAACTTTATGGATGGCGTCAACGGCATTGCTGGCGGCGCCGCCGCGATCGGCCTTTCGCTCTTCGGGTTCATCGCGGTGCAGGCCGGCGCAGGGCCGGCGGGCGCGATTGCCTTTGTTGCCGCGGCGGCGGCGGCGGGGTTCCTGCCGGCGAACCTTTTGCACGGCAAACTGTTCATGGGCGATTGCGGCAGTCACTTCCTCGCTTTCATGATCGCGGGCCTTGCGGTCTTCGCCGCCAATATCAGCGACGGGCGCGCGAGCGAATGGCTTCTCCCGACGATATTTCTGCCGTTCATCCTCGATGTGGGTTTCACGCTTGTGCATCGCCTGTCGCGCGGGCGGAACGTTCTCGTTGCCCATCGAGAGCACGTCTATCAGCTCATCCTGCGTCGCGGCGCTAAACACGCGACGGTGGCCGCGCTCTATTCAGGCGCCATTGCCCTTTGCGCCGCCGGCGCGATCATTATGCTGACTTTGTCGCCGGCAATGATGTGGATTGCACCGGCCGTGCTCGCCCTCTTGCTCGGCGCTGCAGGATTGCGCGTCTATTCTGCGGCGCGGGAAAATGGCTTGATCGAAAACGCCGGCGCGGCTTCTTAAGCGATACGCGATAGCGAGGTCCGCACCAGTTCGCCCAGCGCATCGGCATATTCGCTGTCCGGCGCTTTTCTCAGCTCATGCAGAGCGCGATCGGCGTATTGGCGTGCGCAGGCGATAGTGTCGGCAATGGCGTCGTCTCGCTTCATCAAGGCTGCGGCTTGCTCAAAGTCGGCTTCGGTTTGCCGGCCTTCCGTAATGACCCTGCGCCAGAACGGTTTTTCATCCGGCCGCGCCCGAGCGACAGCGTAAACCACGGGCAAGGTCATTTTGCCTTCGCGGAAATCGTCGCCCACATTCTTGCCGAGAGCATCGTCAATGCCCGCATAGTCGAGTGCGTCGTCCACAAGTTGGTAGGCAACGCCGAAATAGCGGCCATAGTCTCGCAGCGCTTCTTCGGCCAGGGGGTCGGCGCCGGCGATAATCGCGCCGGCGTGGGCAGCGCCGGCGAACAGCGCGGCGGTCTTCGCTTCGACCACGTCGATATATGTGTCGAATTTCGTATCGATGTTTTTCTGGGTCGAAAGCTGCAGCACCTCGCCCTCGGCGATTACGCCCGAGGCGCGCGAAAGCACCTGCAAGACACGTAAATCGCCGGCGGCGACCATCAATTCAAAAGCGCGCGAAAAAATGTAATCGCCAACGAGGACGCTTTCTTTGTTGCCCCAGATCATATTCGCCGTTTGCGCTCCGCGGCGTAAAAGCGATTCGTCAACGACATCGTCGTGAAGCAGCGTGGCGCCGTGAATCAATTCGACGGCGGCGGCGAGTTTGACATGGTGTTCGCCTTCGTAAGCGAAGGCGCGCGCGGCCGCGAGGGTTAGCATCGGGCGGATGCGCTTGCCGCCCGCATTGACCAGATGGCCCGCAATTTCCGGAATGAGCGGCACCGCCGATTCCATGCGGGAGAGGATTTGATTGTTCACCGCGCCGAGGTCGTCCGCCAGCAGGGTGCGCAGGCCGATGACGGCATCGGAAAAATCGGGCGCCGGATTTGGCGCGGCCGTTTCTAGTGACGTCGCCAGACGGGCGGGCAAAGGGACCTCTCAAGCGATATTGGATGTCGATGAGTATTAAGATTGGGGGTTCGCACGAGAAGGGTCAAGCGCTCGCCGCGACCCGCGCCAGCGGCCTTTTGGCGCTTTTTGGCCCCGCCGGAGATTGCGATTCGCGTCCGGCGCCCCTATCTGCGGGCGATGGCTGAAACGACATCTTTGATGACAAAACTCGCCCGGGCGGTTCCTTTTATTGGGCCTTCCGATCCGCTTATCACGGTAATTGAGCTGAATGGCGTGATCGGCGCCGACAGTCCGGGCCGCAAGGGTCTGTCGCTGAAGCGCCTTGAGAAAACCATCGAGGCCGCCTTCAAACCGAGCAAGCTGGCCGCCGTCGCGCTGGCGATCAATTCTCCGGGAGGATCGCCGGTTCAGTCGCGGCTGATCCTCAATGACATACGCCGCCGCGCGGCCGAAAAAGAAGTCCCGGTCCTCGCCTTTATCGAAGATGTCGGCGCGTCGGGCGGCTATATCCTGGCGCTCGCCGGAGATGAGATCTACGCCGATGAAAGCTCGATTGTCGGGTCTATCGGCGTCATCGCCGCCGGGTTCGGGTTTGTCGAGGCGATAAACAAACTTGGGGTCGAGCGACGTGTTCAAACGGCCGGAGAAAACAAGTCGACCCTCGATCCCTTCAAACCGGAAAATCCTGAAGAAGTTGCCCGGCTTCAGACCATTCTCGACGAACTGCACGATCAGTTCATTGCCCTTGTCCGGGCGCGCCGCCCGGGCAAACTCGGCGAGGACGCGAGTATCTTCACCGGCGAGTTCTGGACCGCGCCGAAAGCCCATGAAATGGGATTGATCGACGGCATGGCGCAACTCGGCGATTTTCTGCGATCGCGCTTCGGAAAAGACGTTAAGGTTAAACGCATGGCCCCTGACGGGGGTTCGTTATTGCGGAGACTGCTTTCCGGCGGCGATGCGGCCGGTGCCCTCGTCGACCCCGATGCAGTGATCGAAGCGGCTGAGCGCCGCGCATTGTGGGCGCGCTACGGTCTTTGACGGCGCGTTTGGCGATGAGCGCTACGGGCTCTATACTGGATGAAATCGTTAAGGAGTATGAGGCCATGGGCGGAGTTTTGACAGCGGCCGCGACCATCGCCGCCGCCGTCGGCGCAGTGGCGGCTTATCGCTATATCGACCGCCGCCGCCAGGATTTCACCGATATCTTGCGCCGTGTCGGCGACCGCGAACAGCGTGGAAAAGTGATCGACTGCGAACAGGACCCAGAAACCGGCGTCTATCGTCCGCGCCGCTGATCCGTAAGCGAATTAATCTGTTTTCACAAACGTCATCACCACACGGCGCTGATGCGGACGGTCGCGATGTTCGATCAAGTAAATCCCCTGCCAGACGCCCAGCGCCGGCGCGCCGTCGATCACCGGAATGGCGAGCGACGTGTCGGTGAGAGCGGTTTTGACATGAGCGGGCATGTCGTCCGGACCTTCCGCCGTGTGCCGCCAGGGCGCGTTTTCGGGCGCCAGGCGGGCAAGCTGATCGGCGAGGTCCGCGAGGACATCCGGATCAGCGTTCTCCTGGATGGTGAGCGAGGCTGAAGTATGCTGGACGAACAGCGTCAACAGACCATTTTCAGCGCCGATCTCAGCAAGATAGGCCCGCGCTTTGTCGGTGATGTCAGTGAAGCCGCGGCCTGGCGTCTGAACAGAAAGAGTCTTGGGCACGAGGCTGAAACTCCGTAAAGCAGTTGGCCGGGCGCAGTTTACAAGCGGTTGCGCCCGCCGCCGAGCAGATAGGACGAAACGATCTCAGCGCCAATCGCCTTTCTCGATCTTGAAGCTTCAGGGCTCGGCGCGTCCTCGTGGCCGATCGAGGTCGGCTGGTGTTTTCTGGATACGCGGCCCAAGACCATGTTGATCCGGCCGGCGGAAAACTGGCTGGAAGCGGCCTGGGACCCGTCCGCCGAAGCCTTGCACGGCCTTGCGCGGCGAAAGCTGGAGCGCGCCGGTTTGGCGCCGGAGGCAGTGTGCGAGGCCATGAACCATGCGCTTGCAGGCGCTATGGTCTATTCCGACGCCCCGGATTGGGACGGGTTCTGGCTATACCGGCTTTATGAGGCGGCGCGCGCGAGACAGACCTTCAAATTATCGCACTTTGCCGACCTGTTTGAAAAAATTCCGGCCGAGCGGTTCCAGGAGGCAAGGATCCGGGCTGAGAAAAAAGCCCCGCATCGCCATCGCGCCCGCGCCGACGTTCTTCATATGCGGGCCCTTTACCGCTTCGCTATCGCGGAGGGCGGGGCGTAATCGGGCGCAGTCGGAAGATATTGGCATCGGGGCTTTGACCTTGCCCGTCTATTTGCTATGGAGCCGGCCTTGTATCCAACCGGGGCGGGACGGGCGGCGCAAAAAATGCATGCTGTAACGCCGCTGCGCATTGATCCTTCAGGAGCCAAATTGACATGAGTGAAACGCAAATGAACCCGCAATTGCAGGGTCAAATGTTCCTTTTTGAAAAACCAGAGCTGGTGAACAAAGAACAGCACGGGGACCTGGGTATTTCCCAACCGTCAAAACGGTTCGCCTTTTGCGCCAACGTCCGGGCGGTGCCGATCACGCTTTCTGAAATTCCGGCGGCCATGAAAGACTACCCGATTGTCTTTGCGAGCCCCGAGCAGATGTTGCCGCTCGCGGTGACCGGTCTGGTCGATGACGTAAATCTGTTCGTCGACGAAGAAGGCAATTGGGAAGCCAATCGTTACGTCCCGGGCTATATCCGCCGTTATCCGTTCGGCGTCGCCAACGAAACGGGAAGCGACCGCTTCGCCATCGTCATCGACACAGCCTTTGAGGGCGTGATAAAGGGCGGCGACAATCAGCTGTTCGACAATGGCGAGGCGTCGGACGTAGTCCAGCAGGCGATTGAGTTCTGCAAGACCTATGAAGAAGATCGTCACCGCACGAATGAATTCTCCCGTTTGATCTCAGAGCTCAATGTTACCAAACCGCAAACGGCGCAATTTACGCCCCAGGGCGCGAGCGAGCCGCAAAATTTCGCGCAGTATCTCGGTATCGAAGACGAAGCCATCAGGCAGTTGCCGGGGGAAAAAATCGTTGAGCTTCGCGACAATGGAATTCTGCCGCTGATCTACGCCATGATGATTTCCATGGGTAACTGGCGGACGCTGCTGCAGCGCCGGGCCAATCGTTTCGGCCTGTCTGATCAGGATCTGATGACGCCGCAGATCAACTAGGCGGCATTTGCCTTACTGAGAATTCAAAACGGCGCAGACCTTGCCGCATTGGAAGGTCTGCGCCGTAGTTTTTTGAGGACTGTTCTGGCGAAAATTAGAGTTTCGCTGCGTCCAAAGAATTGTTCAGCGCCCAGAATGATGCTGCAAGCAGCGCCAGATCTTTAAGCAGGAACTGTCCCGGCAGTACTGAGATCGCTGGACCCGAAATGTCGGCCAGGAACACGCCGGGCGTTGTGAAGAAGAACGAAAACGTCAGGATGAACGTGGCGACAGCGCCGGCGGCGCCGATCGCGGCGAGGCGCGGATTTACAAATCTCAGCGCGATAAGAACGGCAATCGATATTTCGACGATGCCGATCAAGTTTGAAGCGCCCTGCTTGCCAAGAACGCCAAGAATAAACCCGATAAACGGGCTGTTGGCGATCAAGCCCTCAATAGCGCCGGCTTCGTAGGCGGTGAATTTCATTGCGCCGAACCACACAAATACAATCGGCAGGGCGACAAAAACGCCATTGTTTCCGAGGAAGCGAATAATTTCGCGAATTTTCAGTACGGGTGAGGCGGTGTTTGTTGCGGAGATCATGATGTTTCCCTTTCTTGTTAAGGACCGATCGGTCACAAATTGAGTAAATTTTTTTGCTCAAGCCATATGGGGTGCGCGCGGGCGGCGCGCGTGTGGAGTGCAAAACATTCCGTCAGATTGTAGCTGCACGAAGCTCTTCATCTGTTCCCTCTCGGCTCTTGCGTTACGCGACACGAGGACATATATCGAATTCAGGACCGAATGGTCAATAATGAATTCTGTGTCGTTCGATAACGATTAAGTGAGGAGCATGCATCATGGCCCGGCCAAGGGAGTTCGAGCCCGACGAGGCGATGGAAAAGGTAAAGGACGTTTTCTGGCGACTTGGTTTTGAAGGCGCTTCGATGAGCGATCTGGAGGCTGCAACAGGTCTTGGAAAACAGAGCCTTTATCGTGTCTTTGGCGACAAGCGCGGCATGTATCTGAGCGCGCTCCGCCATTATGAAGCACATGAAGCACATGAAGCCGTGGGGCTCCTGAAAAGCGAGGGAACGGCGAAAGAGCGGGTGGCGAGATTATTTGACTATGTAATCGACGCCGCCGTCGCCTCCAACGACCGGCGCGGTTGTTTTCTGTGCAACGCCGCCGTCGACCAGGCCCAGCTTGATGAGGAAACGCAAAAATTTGTAACGCGTTTGATGGCGGCGACCAGGGCTGCATTCGCCGATGCTTTGAAAGTGTCGGAAACCTATCGCCGCAATGCGAAAAAGCGCGACGCAAAAGCCGTACATCTCCTGGCCGGATACCTTGGATTGCGAGTGATGATAAAAGCCAATATGGGCGAAACGGCCCTGCGCGCGGCAGCGAAGGCGTTGGTTGAAAGCATCCAATGACGAAACCCGCTTGCTTTCGGGTATTGGCGGCCTGTCAGCATCTCACGATTGGGAGAGGCGGCGACTGGCCGCGCCCTTCCGCATGGCGCCGGGGCCCATACGGCGCTACGTAGGCGCGATGGCTTTTCGCGTCTTCATCCTCATTCTTGCTGCGATTGCGTATGCATCGCCGGCCCGTGGCGAACCCGTCGCTCAAGCAAAAACCGAGTATGTGGACAGCGCCCTTTATGCGGAGCGGGCCGGGTTGATCCCCGGTGAAACGACCTGGTTTGCGTTAAGCCAGGACGTGCGCGACGGCTGGCATGTGTTCTGGGTTAATCCTGGCGACGCTGGCCTGCCGCTGATGCTCGACTGGTCCTTGCCCGACGGATTTGAAGCGGGCGACGTCGTTCATCCGGCGCCGGAATATATTCCGGTTGGCCCGCTAGCGAGTTACGCTCATGAAGGCGCGCCGATCTTTTTGGCGGAGGTGAAAACGCCGGCGGACGCCCGCGTCGGCGACACGGTCGACATCGCCATCGATGCGTCCTGGCAGGCCTGCGAGGAAATTTGCGTGCCGGAGGATGCGCGCTATGAGTTTTCGCTGCCGGTGCTTGCGGCGGAAGATGCGCCGGCGCGCGAAAACCTGATGCGCTTTGCCGCAGCGCGGCTTGAATTTCCGGTACCGTTTACGGGGGATGCGGAGTTTCGGCGCGTCGGGGATCGCTATGAACTGGTGATCAGCGACTGGCCGGAAGCTGGCGCGGAGGGTGCGTTCTTCTTTCCGGAGGATGAAGGATTGACCACGCCGGCGGCGGCGCAGACGGCGCGGATTGCCGATGGCCGGCTGCGCCTCAAAATGCAGCCCGGTTGGATTGAAGGTCCGCCGGGCGAAATCGTGCGCGGCGTCATCGCTGTGGGCGAGGGAGCACAAAGGCGCGCCTTAGCGCTTGAGGCGAGTGTTGCGCCGGGCGCTGCTGCGCCAACACCGGCCTCGACTTCAGGCGGCAATATCCTTGTGCTGCTGACGCTCGCCTTTTTCGGCGGGCTTATTCTCAACGCCATGCCGTGCGTCTTCCCGATCCTTTTTGTGAAGGCGGCAAGCCTTCTTGCCAGCGCTCAGCATGATCCAAAGATCGCCCGGTCGCATGGGGCGCTTTACGGCGTTGGCGTGGTGACGACATTTGCCGCCATCGGCGCATTGTTGCTGGCGCTGCGGGCCGGCGGCGAACAGCTCGGCTGGGGCTTTCACCTGCAGTCGCCCGCCGTGATCGGCGTTTCCGCCTATATCTTGTTTGCCGTCGGGCTGAGCCTCGCCGGCGTTTTTTCCGTTGGCGAAAGTCTTGCGGGCGCCGGCGACAGCCTGACCAAAAAGCCGGGCGCGGCGGGCGCATTTTTTACCGGCGTCCTGGCGGTGGCGGTCGCTGCACCATGCATCGGCCCGCTCCTCACTGCGCCCATGGGGGCAGCGTTGACGCAGCCCGCGGCGGTTTCCCTGCTTATCTTCATCGCCATGGCGCTGGGCCTCGCCGCGCCGTTCGTCGCCGTGACGTTTGCTCCGGGTCTCGGAAAGATGTTGCCAAGGCCCGGGCCCTGGATGGCGGTGTTCAAACAGGCGCTCGGTTTTCCTGTTTTTGCAGCGGCCGCCTATTTCGTTTGGGTGTTTGCGCGCCAGACCGGCGAGGGCGCCCTTGGCGGTCTTCTTGCCGGTCTTGTTCTGCTCGCCTTTGCCGCCTGGGCGTTTGAGCGGAGCAAGGGCGCGGGGCTCCGCGCGCTTCTCCTCCGCGCCTTGTCGGCGATTGCGATCGTTCTTGCTCTTGCGCCGCTTTTTACCGCTCGGCCCGCCGCGGCGGTGACCACAATCGAGCGTTACGGCGCGCTTTCAGTCGAACCTTTCAGCAACGAGGCGATCAGCGCCTACGCCCGGGATGGCCGTCCGGTCTTTGCGATTTTCACCGCCGCCTGGTGCGTGACCTGTCAGGCGGACAAGCTCACGATCTTTTCCGATAAGGCGCTGGCGACGGCAATCGAGCGGGAAAACGGCGTGGTCATGGTCGCCGACTGGACCCTGCGCGATCCTGCTATCACCGATGCGCTGGCCAGTCTCGGCGCTTATGGCGTGCCGTTTTACGCAGCCTACGCGCCCGACGGGACCGTCACGCCAATGGCGCCGCCAATATCAAAGCGGCAGGTCCTGGCGCGATTCGGCGGTGCGCCGGCAATCAAACAGGATTAATGGGAAGGGGCGATCGCAACGCGTGCGGTCGTCGGTGCGTCGGCATCTACGCCCGCATCCACGGCCTTGGCGGCGAAGATCGCGCAGACGGCGGCGATGGCGACGAGATTAGTGAGAATTCGCGTAAGGCGACGCGCGCTAACTGAAGGTAACATGACCGATCGTTTAACATGGCGTCGTTAACGCCCATTGAGGATGTCCGGTAAAATCCCTATCAAGCGCGCGGTAAGGCGGGTGAGATGTCGAAAATTGTAGATACTCCCGAATGGCGTCGTCTGCAGGAAGATGCAAAGGCGATTGCCGCGACGTCGATGCGGGAACTGTTTGCGGACGATCCGCAACGGTTCGGACGCTTTTCCCTTGCGGCAGCGGGGCTCTTTCTCGACTATTCAAAAAACAAACTGACCAGCGACAGCCTCAACAACCTCATTGCGCTTGCAAAGGCCCGCGGGCTTGAGGCGCGACGGGACGCCATGTTCGCAGGCGAGCCGATCAACGAGACGGAAAAGCGCGCCGTACTCCATGTTGCCTTGCGCGGCGGACCGGACGCCGATTTCAGGGCCGCAGGCGAGCCAGTCTCGGCCTTGGTCGGAGACGAACTCGGCCGCCTGAAGCGCTTTGCGGACGCCGTCCATAAAGGCGCCATGACCGGTTATACGGGCAAGCCGCTCACCACTGTGGTTAATATCGGTATTGGCGGGTCGGACCTTGGGCCGCAGACGGTGGTCGAGGCGCTCAAGCCTTACTGGATCGACGGGCGACGCAGTTATTTCGTGTCCAATGTAGATGGCCGGCACCTTGGCGACACGCTCGCTGAGGTCGACCCCGAAACCACGCTTTTCATCATTGCTTCGAAGACCTTCACGACCCAGGAGACGCTCGCCAATGCGCGTTCGGCCCGGGACTGGTTTTTGAAAAGCGGCGGGAACGAACCAGACATTGCCAAACACTTTGTGGCGCTCTCAACCAACGAAACAGCTGTCGCAGAATTCGGCATCGATACGGAGAATATGTTCCGCTTCTGGGACTGGGTCGGCGGGCGATATTCCCTGTGGTCGGCGATCGGGCTCTCGATCGCGCTGCATGTTGGGTTCGACAATTTTGAAAAACTGCTCGCCGGCGCGCGGGCCATGGACGAGCATTTTAAAACCGCGCCGCTTGAACAAAACATGCCCGCGCTTCTGGCGCTGGTCGGGGTCTGGAATCGCAACTTTCTCAGTATCGCCGCCCATGCGGTCCTCCCTTACGATCAGCACCTGCACCGCCTGCCGGCGTATCTGCAGCAGGCGGATATGGAATCGAACGGCAAACGCGTGGGCCTCGACGGTGCGCCGGTCGCCCATGAAACAGGGCCGGTGTTATTCGGCGAACCCGGGACCAACGGCCAGCACGCTTTCTATCAGCTGCTCCATCAGGGTACGGATATAGTTGCTGCGGATTTTATCGCCGCTGCGACCACCGCATCGGAATTCGGTAGTCATCATGAAATGCTGCTGGCAAACTTTTTTGCCCAGACCGAGGCGCTGATGCTCGGCAAGACCGAGGCCGAAGCGCGCGCAGAACTGAAGGCGGCGGGCCTGGCGCCGGCGGAGATTGACCGCCTTGCGGCGCACAAAGTTTTTCCCGGAGACCGACCGACTAATTCGATCCTGATGGAACGGTTGACGCCGCAAGCGCTCGGCGCGCTCATCGCGCTTTATGAGCACAAGATTTTCTCGCAAGGGGTGATCTGGGGCGTCAATTCTTTCGACCAGTGGGGCGTTGAACTGGGCAAAGCGCTCGCCAAATCGATCCTGCCGGAAATTGCCGTGCGCCGGGAAACGAAACCCGCTGCGACGGCGCACGATTCATCCACGAATGGATTGATTGACTGGGTGAACAAAGTGCGTTCGCGAGCTTCCTGACCTGCGCCCAGAAGACGGCTTGTCCGCTTCCCCTCAACATGCCAGATTTCCCACATCTGTTGTGGATGGTCGGTATCAAAGAATGAATGCACTCGGGAAGGACGCCATGCGTCTGGCACAGGCGGCGTTAATCGCGCTCTTCATTTGGGGCGCGAGCATTGTGGCCCGGGCCGAAGAAACGCCGACCCACGCGAACATCCAGACGTCGCAGGGCAACATTGTCGTCGAGCTCAATGTCGACGCGGCGCCGGCGACGGTCGCCAATTTTTTCCAATACGCCAACGCCGGTCATTACGACCGCACGATCTTCCACCGTGTTGTGCGCGGCTATGTCATTCAGGGCGGCGGGTTTTCGCAGTTTTTTAATGAGCGGCCCACTCGCGATCCCATTCCTTACGAGGGCGACAACGACTTGAAAAATGTGCGCGGGACCATCGCTATGGCGCGGGGCAATGATGAGGATTCAGCCCAGGCGCAATGGTTCATCAATCTTCGCGACAATGACGACCTCGACCATCGCGTCACCGATCTCGGACCGATTTTTGGCTATACGGTGTTTGGCAGGGTGGTCGAGGGCATGGATGTCGCCGACCGCATCGGCGCCGTTCCCACTGGCGAAGGCGGCCCTTTTGACGCTGAAGTGCCCACCGAACCGGTCATTATACTTCGCATCGATCCGATTGAATGGGATGTTGTTGAGGAGCCCGGCGAGTAGCGCGGCGGTCTCCCGCCTCCCGGTTTGCTGATTAGGGCGGCATCGGGTATCCCGCGCGTGATGACTGACAAGCGCCAAAAAAAGCAGAAAACGTTCAAGCCCAAAGCACGCGTCCCGCGCGGCTTTCGCGACCGGTTGGGCGCGGAAATCGCCGCTGAACGGGAGATGCTGGCGAATATCTCGGCCGTTTATGAGGCCCGCGGCTTCGATCCGCTGGAAACACCGGCGTTTGAGTATACCGATGCGCTTGGCAAGTTCCTTCCCGACGTCGACCGACCCAATGCCGGTGTTTTTTCCCTGCAGGACGACGACGAGCAGTGGATGAGCCTGCGCTATGATTTGACCGCGCCGCTCGCCCGCTATGTGGCGGAGAATTTCGACGCCCTGCCAAAGCCATTCAGACGCTATGCGGTGGGTCCGGTCTGGCGCAATGAAAAACCTGGGCCGGGCCGCTACCGGCAGTTCACCCAATGCGACGCGGATACCGTCGGCGCGCCCGCGCCCTACGCCGACGCGGAGATGGCGACGCTGTTTGCGGAAGTGATCGCCGCCGCCGGAGTTCCGCAAGCCGATTTTCTTATCCGCGTTTCCAACCGGAAGGTCGTGGACGGATTATTCGAGAAACTCGGACTTGCGGGCGAGGGCGATGGAGAGCGTCGCCTGAATGTCATGCGGTCGATGGATAAGTTCGACCGTCTGGGTGAAGAGGGCGTGCGTCTTCTTCTGGGACCGGGCCGCAAGGATGAAAGCGGCGATTTCACCGATGGGGTAGGTCTTGCCGACAAACCTATTGACGCGGTGGTCGGGTTTCTAACTTCTACCGTCGCGGGCGACGACAAGGCGACGCTCGAAAGATTAACGAGCGTCGTGGGCGATACCGCCGCCGGCGCCACGGGCGTTGAAGAGCTCGATGCGATTATTCGTCAGACGCCGGATCAATGGGCGAACGCCGTAACGGTTGATTGTTCAATCATTCGCGGTCTTGAATATTACACCGGCCCGGTTTTCGAGGCTGATCTCACATTCGAAGCCAAAGACGAAAAGGGCCGGCCGGTGCGCTTCGGTTCGGTCGGCGGCGGTGGGCGCTATGATGGTCTCGTCAAGCGTTTCAAGGGCGTTGAGGTTCCGGCGGTCGGGATTTCCGTTGGCGTCTCGCGTCTGCTGGCGGCGCTTGAATACCGCAAGGGCGACGGCGCGAAAGCCCAAGGCCCGGTTGTGGTGCTGGCGCTCGAAAAAGACCGCATGGCCGGGTATCAGGAAATGGCCGCCGAATTACGTGCGGCGGGCCTGCGCGCCGAAGTTTATCTCGGCGGCTCGAATTTCGCCAAACAGCTTAAATACGCCGACAAGCGCGCCGCGCCTGTTGCTATCATTCAAGGGTCCGACGAGCGGGAAAAGGGCGAGGTGACGATCAAGGATCTCATCCTCGGCGCTGAGCTTTCCAAGAACATCGAAGACAACAAAGCCTGGCGCGAAGACCAGCCGGCGCAGTTTTCGGTGAAGCGCGATGATCTCGTTGCTGAGGTTAAGAAAACGCTCGCGCGTCACGCAAAGTAAAACAAAACGCCTGAAATCGTAAGCACGGAGAAAAGCGTCGTCGCCATGACTGCGGCGGCGGCTTCGGTTTTGTAAACGCCTGCCTGGCTTGCAAATACGAAAGAAACAACGCCGGACGGCACGAACAGAAACAGCGCCAACGCGCCCAGATAAGTCGGATCATCGACGCCCAACAATATAGCGAAGCTGAGCGCGATCGCCGGCAGGATCGCCATTTTTGCGACAGCGATTGCGGTAATGCGCGCGCCGACGGATTTAAGGGGCGGCATCGGATGGGTGACCAGGAACAAGCCGAGAGAAAAAAGCGCCGTCGGTCCCGCCGCGCGGCCGAGCAGGGAAAAGAACGTTTCCGCCGGGCCGGAATATGGCAATCCGAGAGCGGCGTAGACAAAGCCGCCGGCCATGCCGATCACCAGCGGATTTTTAAACGGGCCGGTCACATAGCCAACAAACTTTGCGAACGCTGCGGTGTCATTCATGCGTGGCGCGACAAGAGCGCTTGAAATCGCAATGATGAGCGTTCCTTCAATCAGCATGAGCGACACGAAGGGACGTTCCCAACCGCTGATGGAAAGGGCGATGGGAAGGCCGAGGAACACTGCATTGCCGAGCGTCGATGCGACGGCATGGGCGCCGGCTTCCTGCGGGGCGAGACGAAACAGTGGGCGCGACAAAAAATAAACGCCGAAAATGACGATAAGACTTGCGGCGCCGTAAGCGAACACAATGGCGAGGTCCTCGCGTCCCGGCGGCGCGGAACCCGCAGTCAGCCCGAAAAGCGCGGCCGGCATGGCGAACCGCAATACGAATGTGTTGAGCGCGGCGGAATCCGCAGCGCCCATGACTTTCATACGCCCGGCGAGGACGCCGGCGGCGATGATGGCGAAGACCGGCAATGCGACGGAGATAACGGCGGACATGGGCGACCCTTCAAACCAGCGCGTCTGTCGCGGGTTCGTTTCAGGCCGTCAAGTTTTGAGGGTAATGCGTCGGACAGACGCTTTTGACCTTGGATCTCCCGGGGGCTGGGGGGCGATGGTTAAAAACCGGAATTTCCGCCGCGAACGCCTGTCCGACGCTGATAAAATGGTCCCCGATTGGGGCGCGCCGAGGGACCAAATAAGGCCATTTCGTGGACGCGGCCGCTTTTCGCATGTGCAAAAACGCCTTTCCGGCCTTGCCCTTGGAGGTTTCCCGGGCGATGCTTCGGGGTAATGAGTTCTACAGAGTGCATTGACCCACAGCGTCAGGCGCGCCCCAGCCGAAGAAAAGGGCGCGCGCCGGAGCAAGTCGCCTTCACCCGATCCGAACTGACCCGAATTCTAGGGGTTTACGGACATTTCGTCGCCGCCGGAGAGTGGCGCGACTACGCTATCGATTGCCTTTCGGAGCGGGCGGTCTTTTCCATCTTCCGCAAGGCGTCCGAGATGCCGCTTTATCGCATCGAAAAGCGGCCGGATCTGGCGCGCCGTCAGGGGCAATGGATGATCGTGTCGATGACCGGCGCGATCTTGAAGCGCGGCCATCATTTAAGTCAGGTGCTGAAACTCTTTGACCGCCAGCGGCTAAAGCTGGCCACCTGACGCTGCGCCGCCCGTCGCCTCGCAGGCTTCGATGGTTTCCAGGAAAACATGACGCTGGGCGTGACTGCCGCCAATGCGATGGAGCGAGGGCTCAAGACGCTGCAGTGTTTTTGCAGCTTCCTCGCGCTGACCGCGTAAAAAGGCGACGATCCCTTCGCCGGCGGGGATAGCGACTTCAGCCCAGGCATTATCGCTTTCTGCGCTGGCGTCTTCCGCGCGTCGTCGCATGCCGGCGAGGAATGCATCGGTTTCCGCGCCGGTTCCCGCCCGGGCGAGGGCGTAAAGGTAGTGCAGGTCGTGAAACGGCAGGATATGATCATCCATCCGCATACGGACCTGTTCAACGATAGGCGTCCAGCGTGAGCCAGCGTCAGCGCCGCGCAATTCAAGCCGCCACAACATGGAAACGGCGCCAATCTGTTCCTGCGGGAACTCCGGCCATTCCCCCCATAGCTTTCGATCGAAAATCGAAACAGCCTCGCCATTCAGTCCAAGGGCGAGGCGAAACAGCGCCGCGTGCCACCAATTGTGATCGCGGATGAACACGCCCTTTCGGTCCCATGTGTGAGCGCAGTGATCAAGCCAGCGCGCGCCGTCGCGGGGCCGGCCTGCGGCGTCCATGACGTGGGCGACGGCGTGATGGGCCCAGGCATCGTCGATGGCGATCTCCGATGCGTGCAGTCCTTCTTCTTCCGCTTCTTCGAGGCGGTGGTTCTGTTCGAGCGCGAAGGCGATCATGCCGTGGGCGTAGGGACGGTTTTCATGGGCGACGCGCGCTCGCTCGCCGAAGCGTAAAAGCGCGCCAGCGTCGCCCAGGTTGAATGCGTGATACTGCCCCCATTTGACGGCGCAGAGATCGGCGGGCCAGCGCACGGTGAGCTCATCAAGGGCGGCGAGGGCGCCTGTAAAGTCGCGCTTCGCCCATGCTGTCACGGCTTGGCAGAAAAGGCGTTCGCGTTCGCCGGCGCCGCGCTCATGGGCCGCCATGCGCTCGAGATAGGGTTGCGCGGCCGTCCATCCTTCCGCGCCTTCAAAGGCGAGATGAAGCGCGGCGGCGTGGGCGTTGATGAGCGCCGCCCCCGGATAGGCGTCGGCGACATCGAAAAGGGCGCGCAAATTCGCGCCGTAGCTCAAGAACTGCTCGACATAAGCGTCATAGCCTGCCGCGGCCGCGTCATCGGCGCCGGTTATCACGAGGCCGATATTGTCTTGTGCATGAGACCCGGAATTAGACATTCGCAGACCATATTTAGGTCGGCGGCGAAGCGCAATTCGCGAATGACTGACGCAAGATCACATTCAGGTCGGAAGAGCGCGCGGCTGATGACCGGCCAAAAGAAAACCCCCGCCCGGAGGGGCGGGGGCTCTGTGTTTTCGTATCCGGCGAGTGCGCTACTCGCGCATGATGCCGAGGATGTTCAGAATATGGATGAACAGCGTGACGAACGAGCCATAAAGGGCAAAGGCGCCGAAAATAGCGGCGCGTTCATTGCCGGCCGCGTTTCCTTCCAGATACATCGATTTGATCATCTGCGTTTCGTATGCGGTGAGCGCCGCAATGACGAGAACGACCGCCATCGACGTGATCAGGCTGAACAGTGTCGACGCCACGAAGATGTTGACAATGATCGCGACCAGGAGGCCCAGAAGCGCCATGCCGAGGAACACGCCCCAGCCGGAAAGATCTCGTTTGGTCGTGTAGCCCCAGAGGCTCAAGCCCCCGAACACCGATGCCGTGATAAAAAAGGCGCGATAGATTTCGCGGGCCGCGTCTGCTTGCTGGAAGGCGAACAGCCAGGGCGCAATCATCAGCCCCCAGAGAGCGGCGTAAGCCCAGAACATTGCGTGGGCGGCGACTTTCGAGCCGGAGAAAATGACGCGCGGGGCAAAAAAGCCAAGCCCCAGAATGCCGGCGAAACCAACCCATTTCAGCGGCGTTCCCATAATCAGGCCCACAAGGGCCGGATTGCTTGCAACCAGAAGCGAGAAGACCCCAGTCGCAGCGACGCCGAGCGCCATGTAGTTGTAAACGCCCAGCATGTACTGCCGGAGGCCCTGATCAATGGCGGCGCCGCTTGCGGTCGTCGTAGTCGCTGAGCGGCCATATTGCGTGCGCGGGTCGTTCATGGAGTTCAATCCCTTTCAATAACGTACAGCCGGCCCTTGCGAGGCCGGCGCAGACGCAGGGAATATTGGGGCTCTCGCGCCCCTGATCAAGTGTTTTCGAGCCCCAAAACGGCTTATTTCAAGGGTTAACGCCGGGTTTTCGAAAATCCGATCAAGGGGCGGCCAAAGTCCGATCAATCGATCATCTTGGCCGAGCGCAGCCAGAATTCCTCATCGAAGCCCGGCGTTTCGAGATTGGCGATAAACTGCCGCGTCGCCGCCTCCCAGGAAAATCGCTGCGCCCATTCCCGGCAGGCCTCGGGGTCGCGTTTTTCCCACGCCGCCATGCAGGCTGCTCGCAGATCCTCGTTCAAGGCGCCGCACCCTTCCGGCGCACCATCGAGAATTTCCAAAGGACCGCGCACCGGATAGGCCGCCACGGGGACGCCGCAGGCGAGCGCCTCCACATTGACGAGGCCAAACGTGTCTGTGCGAGACGGAAAAACAAAAACGTCCGCCCCCTGATAATACCGGGTCAGGTCTTCGCCATATTGCGGGCCGGTGAAAACCGCGTCCTTGTACTTTTCTTCCAGTTCTTCGCGCTGCGGGCCGTCGCCGACAATCACTTTGGTCCCTGGCAGATCGAGTTCAATAAAATCTTCAATGCTCTTTTCGACGGCAAGCCGGCCCACATAGAGAAAGACGGGGCGTTCATATTTGTCGAGAAAACTGCGGTCGCCTGGCGAAAACTGTTCAAGGTCGACGCCGCGCGCCCACAATTTCATTTTCGAAAAGCCGCGTTCGGTCAGTTCCTCGATCAGTCCTGGCGTCGCCACCATCATGGTTTCGCCGTCTTTGTGAAAATCCTTCAAAACCGCGTAGCCCCAGGTAACCGGCGCCTTCCAGCGCTCATTGGCGTATTCGGCGAAACGGGTGTGAAAGCTGGTGGTGAAAGGATAGCCGCGGCGTTTGCAAAAACGCCGCGCGGCCCGGCCGATGGGGCCCTCGGTCGCAATGTGAACGGCGTCCGGCTGAAACTCGTTGATCATTTTCGCCACTTTCCGGTTTGGCATGAGCGACAGCCTGATCTCCGGATAGGACGGCAGCGGCACCGACTTGAAATCATTCGGCGTGATGTAGAGCACTTCATTCCCAAGGCCGGTGAGAATGTTTCCGAGCGTGTCGAGGGTGCGCACGACGCCATTGAGCTGCGGTTTCCAGGCGTCGGTGGCAATGACGATCTTCAGGCCGCCTTCCACATTGGGCATGTCGAAACGCGCCTTCGCCCGGGTCAGGCGGCCGACGCCTGAGCCAAGTCGTCGCAGCGGGCCCTTTTTGCGCGGCGGTTGATCGCTTTTGTTTTCGCTCATTGCGGTAATTCACCTGTCTGGGGCGGTCCCTGTTGCGCTATATGGCCTGAAAAGCAAGGCGCGGCGACCCGTTACGCTCATTTATGACGATTATGTTGCGCTGCAATATTTTATTGCTTCGGGCGTCAAGAAATCCTATTGATAAGGGGCAACGCTTGGCGTTGCCGCCCTTTTTGGGCGTTTCCTCCCTATGACTTGACCGCAGGTTTTAACCTGCGGTCTTTTTTTTGAGGCGTTCTTATTCCGCGGCTTGCGTCATCCACAGCGCATCGCGATCGAGGTCGGTCATGCGCTGGATCAGTGTCACCATGGCCTCGCGCAACTGATCGAAGCTCTCCGTACGAGCAATGCGTTTTTCGTCGAGATAGAGCGCGCGGTTGATCTCGATCTGCAGGACATGAACGCCGGTTGTCGGACGTCCATAGGAGGCGGCGACATAGCCCCCGGCGTAAGGGGCGTTGCGGGTCACTTCATAGCCCAGCTCCGCCAGGGTTCTGTCAGCAAGTTCCGTTACGGTGGGCGCGCAGGATGCGCCAAACCGGTCGCCCAGAACGATATCGATCGGGCGTTCGCCAGGGCGGGCGGGCGCGCCTCCGGCGGACGGCATGGAATGGCAGTCTATCAAGACGGCGCAGCCGAACGCGGCGATTGCCCCTTCGATCAGGCGGTTGAGCGCTTCGTGGTAGGGGTCGTAACAGGCTTTGAGGCGCTTATCGGCGTCGGCAAGCCGCAATTTGCGCGCATAGATGTCTTTTCCGTCGGCGACGATGCGAGGAATAACGCCGAGGCCGGCAATGACCCGGTTTGATCGTGTGTCGGCGCTGGAGGGCAGATCGTCGGCGAACATGCGGGGGTCGAGCTCATCGCGGGCCCGGTTCACATCCACATAGGCGCGCGGGAACAGCGCCCTTAAGAGCGGCGCGCCATAGCGCGGCGCCGTCTCAAACAGGAGATCGACGTAGCTGTCCTCGGACTGGCGCAGGGCGTGGCGGTCAAGGCGCGCATTTTTCAGGAGCGTGGCCGGATAATCGCGGCCCGAATGAGGCGATGCGAAAATCAGCGGAGACGTCAGCGACGGCGGCTCCAACACCTCCACCGCCGCGCGGGTCCCGCTTTTTGCCTCGTCGTTGGCGCTCGTGTGATCGCCGGGCTTTGCCATATCCGTTCCGATCTTGAAAATGAAACGACTTGCGGCATGTTAGCGCCGCCCGGGGGGCTTCGTTAAGGCTTTCTTTCGCGATCTGACAATTAATTGAGCCGGCGAAAATGGAGCGGCGCTTGCATCAGGAGAGGCAGTCGGGGTCGGATTGCCCAGTGGCGTCTCCATCCCGAACAAGGGTAGTGTGTGCGTAACCATTACGCGCGGTAAGGCAAAGGCGAGTAATATGGCGGCGATCTTGTTGGCCGAAGACGATGATTCAATGCGGAGCTTCCTTAAAAAGGCGCTCGAGCGGGCGGGGCACGCGGTGATCGACGCCTCGCAAGGGGACGAGGCGTTAACCGAGCTTCAGCTGCGTGAGTTCGATCTCTTGCTGACCGACATCGTCATGCCTGTCATGGACGGGATTGAGCTTGCCCGCCGCGCGGCGGAAATCGACCCGGAGATGAAAATCATGTTCATCACCGGTTTTGCAGCCGTGGCCTTGAACGCCGCGAACCAGGCGCCGGAAGACGCCAAAGTGCTGTCAAAACCGTTTCATCTCAAAGACCTCGTTCAGGAAGTCGACCGCGTCATCGCCGCCTGAGACGCCAGGGCAGCGAGGCTTGCAAGCCCATAAATTTGCCGTTAGAGACCCCGCTTCCGCGAGATACCTCGCGCGGGGCGCGTAGCTCAGTGGGAGAGCACTACGTTGACATCGTAGGGGTCGCTGGTTCAATCCCAGCCGCGCCCACCATGAACCGGGACCGTTCGCGGAGGTGAGGGCGACCGTTGGCGAAGCCAACGCAACGTCCGAACGCAGCCCGGTGAAATCAACAAACCCTCGGCAATACCGGATCCTTGTTTTGCGCGCCTTCGCGCGCGGGGCCCACCATTTTTCAGGTCCGTTTACGGAGTAAACGCAACCGGAAAAAATTTTTGACTTCCCACACGCTTGTGCTTGGTTTGGACCGTTCGCGGAGGTGAGGGCGACCGTTGGCGAAGCCAACGCAGCGTCCGAACGCAGCCCGGTGAAATCAGCAAACCCTCGGCAATACCGGATTCATATTATGCGCGCCCTCGCGCGCTTGATCCTTCAGCTCGTACAGTTGCCGGGCATTGAGCACAATTGCACCCGCAAGGACCGGCGCGGCCAGCGTGTTGCGATGCGATCGATATTGATCGTCGAAATGAACTGATGGGTGAACGGCGATGTGTAGGGAAAATTGACTTCGGCGATGATGATCGCCGTGTCCGCGCTCAACAGAGCCGGGTTCGGCAGGCTGCTATAAGCGCTTCCCGGCGAATAGGGTTCGCCGCCCGAATTGTCGTAGCTCCAGTGAACGACGGGCGCGTCCGGCGTTCCATCGCCGTCGCTGTCCTCAAGGATGACGCTCACCAGACGCACATCCAAGCTGGCGCCGCCGACGTTGATAATTTCCTCCACGCCGACAAAAAGGCTGTCCACAGAGCTTTCGAGGAGTTCGGTTTCCTGCGAAGCCAGATCGGCGAGCGTGTTCGCCGCCAGGGTCACACGCCGGGTCTTCGATAAAGCGTCCGATCCTTCAACCACGCCGAAAAACAACAGGAGCAGTATCGGCAAGATGAGTGCAAACTCGGCAGCCGCCATACCGGACCGGTTTTTGGAAAATGACGAAATGCGTGCAAATGTCATCACGTGTCCTCGAACGGCTCGTTGCGGAAGATGGAAAGCGCAACAATTTCCTTATAGCCGTGCGTGTTCGTCGGTATTTGAATGCCAAGCGCCGGATTAACGGGTTTGTAGAGAAAGCAGACGCGCACGCGGATAATCTCGTTCTGTGCGCCGTAATCGCTTTCGCTGAATTGTGTTCCTTGAATGGTTGGATCGTCCTGATCGCGACAGACCGGGTCCGATATGTCGGCTGCCAGAGCATCAAAATTGGCGAAGCGCGAGATATCGACGGTCAGCGTATCATTGCAATCGCCGAATACTGAGACGACCCGGCAAATCTCGCCGAAAAAAGCATCTTTTGAATAGATAGGATTACCGTCTCCATCGACGGCGTTCTGCGCCTGGCCCGTGCGTATGAGACGCGCGGCGGTGGCGTTTGCCTGTTCTACGGCGGAACTTACGAAAAAGAACCAGCCGGCTTCAAGGATTGAAAAAACAAGCGCGAAGAAAAGCGGAGCCACGAGCGCAAATTCCACCGCAGTTGAACCGCGCTGGCGACTGCGCAAAGCGCCGATTGGTTTGCGCCCCATATTTTGACTCCGGCCCGGCTCCAACTGCGTACATTTTTAGCTATTGGCCGTTAACGGGCGGTCAAAAAAAACGGTTAACGCTTTGTACAAATGAAACCGGCGCGCCTTTAAGGCGCGCCGGTCCAGCCTCTTGATCTTTTGCGGAGACGTTACTTGCGCAGATTTTCGATCTTGTTGCGCGGCGCAGATTTGTTCTCGATGAAGAACTTGATCTGCTCGGCGGTCATATCGAAGCCGATCTGATGGGCGTCTATGGGGTTGGCGGCGCCGGCTTGTGCGCCGGAAATATCGTTCAGTACGCTGCGATTGAGCGCGCGCGCGGCAAGATCGTCCGCCTGGCCTTCAAGCGCTACGGTGCGCCGCGACGTTGACAGCTCCGACTGCAGCATGCGCGCCTGTTCGATGAAGACGAGGATGGATGTCGCCAGATTGCCTCTGGCCATGCCGTAATCTGAGATTTCATAGCGCTTGATATAAGCGGCGCCGGAAGGATCAAGGCCGGCGCTGGCGAAGGCGTAGCGGTAATTGAATGCGGTGACCGTTTGCGGATTGGCGTTGCCCTCAAAAATCGCGACCATGGAAAGGCCGACGCATTTCTTTTTGTCCGCGCCCTTGCAGGCGGCCGGGACGAGGAGAAAGTTGATCTCGCCATTGGCATTGGCCGCGATAAACGTCTGACCGTTCGCCTCTTGGGCCTGCCAGACAGCGCCAAGCTCATTGAGAACCGATCCGACCGATTGCGCGTCAAAGGATGCAATCAATTGCGTCGGTTGGGCGACCGGCGCCGTTTGCGCCATCGCTCCAGTCGAAAAAAGGGCGCCCACAGAACAAAGGGCGACGCCCGCGGCGGCGATTGAATTCAGCTTTTTCATTGTTCCCCTCAACGCTTTCCCACCAGACTATGGTTAACGAGCATAGGGCAAAAGCGGCGGCCGGGCAAAGCCGCCCGATTCAGCGCGTGATCAATTTCAGCCGTGACTTTCCGGCGCGGCCGTGGTTTAGGCGGCGTTCATGGCCAGTAGATCTGACAATTCCGCGACCGCGAACGACGCGCCGCCCCCCGCAATGGCCGGGCTCGAGGCGCGGCGGGGCGCATTGGAGGTCCTGGAGAGGGTGCGCGGCGGCGAGGCGCTTGACCAGGCGCTGGCGCGCTCGCGCAGTTTCGCCTTGCTTGAAGGCGCGGACAGGGGTTTCGCGCGGGCGATGGCAAGCGCAGCCTTGCGCCGGCGCGGCGGCATTGATCATCTGATCGGCGCCTATATCGACCGACCTCTGCCGAAAAAGGCCGCGCGGGTGATGGACATCCTGCGCCTTGCAAGCGCTCAGCTTCTGGTGCTTGGAACGCCGGATCACGCCGCCGTCTCGACCGCCGTCGCGCTTGCCGGCGAACGGCGCGAGACCGCGCATTACGCAAAGCTGATTAACGCCGTTGCCCGCAAGATTGCGAAGGGGGGATCGGCGGCGCTCGACAAATTGCCTGCGCGTTCGGACACTCCGGGCTGGATGTGGCGCGGCTGGGAACGAAACTTCGGACCCGCGCGCGCCCGCGCATTGGCGCTCGCTCATCACGAAGAAGCGCCTTTGGACATTACCGTGAAAGATCCCGCGCAAAAGGACGCATGGTCGGACCGTCTGCAGGCGGAGCAATTGCCGAACGGGACGCTGCGTCGCGCCCCTGTTTCCGACGTAAGAGCGCTTGACGGATTTAAGGAAGGCGCGTGGTGGGTGCAGGACGCGGCCGCCGCGCTGCCGGTTCGCCTTTTGGGCGACGTTCGCGGGAAACGCGTCATCGATCTTTGCGCCGCCCCGGGCGGGAAAACCATGCAGCTCGCCGCCGCGGGCGCTGAAGTGACGGCGGTCGATATCTCCGCGCCCCGGCTTGAACGGTTGCGGGAAAACCTTGATCGGACGGGCCTGAAAGCCGCGCTTATTGAAGCGGACATGCTGAAATGGACGCCCAAGGAAAAGGCCGATGCGGTGCTGCTCGACGCGCCGTGCACCGCGACCGGCACCATCCGGCGCCATCCTGACCTTCCATGGCTAAAGTCCGAAGACGACTTGAAGGCTCTTGTTCCGTTGCAGGCGCGCATGATCGATCGCGCCCTTTCTTTCCTGAAACCGGGCGGCGTTCTGATTTACTGTGTGTGTTCGCTGCAACCGGAAGAAGGTGAAGCGCAGGCAAAAAGCGCGCTGGCGCGCCATAACGCGCTTGTTCGTCGCGCCATTGCGCCAGAAGAGATTGGCGGTATCGACGGCGCGATTAATCGGGACGGGGATATGCGAACCCTGCCGTCCATGCTTGGCGACAAAGGCGGCATGGACGGATTTTTCGCCGCGCGTTTCGTAGCGCCGGACAAGTAGGCCTGTCTCAAATCGGAACAGCGCTGTGCGCCAATCCATGTCAAATCGCGATCAATGCGGCCGCTGATTGCGACTGCACGTTGTAATAATCGCGCCATAGGCGAGCTAATCCGCCGACTTCTCGCATCGGTCCCCCCTCGCGGCACGGAGCTTGCGACCGATGATCTCGAAACAGCGCAAGTCTGAATTTGCGCGCCATGTTCGAGGGCGAGACATGAAAAGCATGCCGCATCCGATTGATGTTCACGTAGGTCGGCGTCTGCGCGCGCGACGGCGCTTGCTTGGTTTGACGCAGGAAGCGCTTGCAAGCGCAGTCGACATCAAGTTCCAGCAGATTCAGAAATATGAAAGCGGATCGAACCGGGTCTCCGCCTCGCGGCTCTGGTCGCTGGCGAAAGCTCTTGATGTGCCGGTCTCGTATTTTTTCGAAGGCATGAACGGGTCTGAGCCGAAACTTGAACATGACCTTCGCGAAGAGTACGCGCTGGACAATCTCCCGGTGGCGGAAATTCTCGATGAAAAAGAAACCATCGATCTCGTTCGCTGCTACTACCAGCTTGATAAGGAGCCGCGGCGGCGCCTGCTTGATCTCGCCCGGGCGATGACTGGCGCGGGCTGACCCTTTCCGCATTCCGTCAGTTGCGCCTGCGCGCGGCCTCTCTATGATCGCCGCCGCATGTCGTTCCCATCAGATGATCTGACACAATTTGCAGACTTTGCCCGCCGCCTCGCAGATGCGGCGCGTCGCGAGACCCTGCCGCGGTTTCGGGCGGGAGCGGCCGTCGCCAACAAGGCCGGCGGCGCCTTTGATCCGGTGACGGATGCGGACCGCGAAGCCGAACGGGCGATCTCCGCCATGGTCGCCAAGACGTATCCGCAGCACGGCATTATCGGAGAAGAATTTGGCGAGCGCGCCGGCGACGGCCCCTTTCGGTGGGTCGTTGATCCTGTGGACGGAACGCGCGCCTTTGTCAGCGGCGCTGCAAGCTGGACCACCCTGATCGCGCTTCAAGAGGACAGTGCATCTGTTCTCGGCCTTATCGATCAACCTTTCACTGATGAACGCTGGGTCGGGTTTGACGGCGGCGCGCAATTTTCCCGCGGCGGCGAGGCAATCGACGCGCGCACCAGCGGTCTCACGGATCTTTCAAGGGCGCGGATTTCGACAACCGACCCGCGCATCGACGGCTATATGAGCGCCAGCGAAGTCGACGCATTCGCCCGGCTTGCGGCGGCGACGCGCGTCGCCCGGTTCAGCCTTGATGCCTACGCTTACGGGCTGCTTGCTATTGGCGAACTCGACATTGTCGCTGAAACCTCATTGCAACTGCATGACTATGCAGCGCTTAAACCCGTCATCGAAGGCGCCGGCGGCGTCGTCAGCAACTGGCGCGGCGAGGCGGTGGGATCAGACGATCGCGGTGAAATGCTCGCCGCCGCGACGCCGGCGCTTCACGCAGCGGCGCTCGAAATTCTATCGGGGCGAGCCTGAGCTGGTTTTTGTTTCAGCGGCGCGAAAAGAACGTATCTACGTGAGCCCAGAATACGTTCCGATAGATATCCGACTCCATCATGATTTCGTGGAACGCGCCGTCGATTATCTCCTGATCGATTGCGGGGCTCATTTCCGCAATCCTGGCGTGATCGCCGCCGTCGACAATTGTTTCGTCTCCGGCGGAGAGAATTTTGATCGGCGTTTTTAGCCGGTCGAAAAAGCCCGGTTGATGAATGCGCTTTGTCGCGGCGATGGCGTCGCGCACCCAGCCGTAAGTGGGCGCAAAAAGCGATATCTCCGGCGCGGCTTCCTGAAGCAGGCGGAACCGTTCATGGCGGGTTGCATCCTTAGTGAGCTGGTTTCCGTCGAAACTTTTGGAATCGTCAAGACGCTGAAACACTTTCGCCTTGGACGCGCCAACGAAGCAGGCGGTTGTCGCGGCGATATTGTAGACGGTGTTCGTCGCTCCGGGAAAAAGGCGGGTCATGGGCGCCGACAAGGCTGCGCGCAAGAACCCGTCATAACCGCCCCCGAGAAGGATGAGCGCCGGCAAGCCACCCATCGAATGGGTCAGCAGGTAATACGGTCCTTCGAACCGATCGGCGACCGGTCTTTCCCGAAACGTCTGTAAATCCTCAGCAAGCTGATCAAAATAACCGGACCACTCTTGCGGGGCGTCGGAAAGGCCTTGCCCGCGCCAGTCCATCATGGCGACGTTGAAATTGCGCTTGCGCAGGTCTTCGGCAACTTCGAAATATTTCTCGATGAACTCCGCCCAGCCCGGGGCGACGATGATCGTTCCGAGCGGCGTGGCGGCGGGAAAATAGGCAACGCGCAAATTTGCGCCGCCGCGCACGGCAAACGTATCAACAACTGCGCCTTGCGGCGTCGGATTTTCAGCGATTTCGATAAACTTGCTCATTTGCCCGCCAATGTTAGCCGCGCCATGACGCTCATATCGCCGGCAATGGCGAGTCGGCCGTTGATAACTGCATTTTCAACGGCGCGCGCTGACGACAGCGCCCGCCGCATGGTATCGACAGGGCATCGCCACAAGCAGTCAGCCCTCTCTTTGCCCGTCGGCAGCGTCGCAGCAATCGTTGGCGGATTGCTGCGTCCGTCCACATAAACCGGCGCGCCTTCGTCCGGACGCAGTTCAAGCACGGCGCCGAAGGGTGATTTAAAGGCTTTCCCTGCCGCCTCGGTGAGAGAAGCCGTCATTCGTAGAGCGCTTCCTCAACCTCAGCCGGTTTTAAAAAGCGCAACGTCATGCGGTCGCTTTCTCCGATCGCATCATAGGGCGCGCGATCGAAGTCCGGGTCTTCGGCGCCGCGGATTTCCGACGAGCGCCGCGATGGCGGCAGGGTCCAGACGCCAAACGGGTGATTTTTCGTATCCGCCGGATTGGCGTTGATTTCAGACTGCCGGTCGAGAACAAAGCCGGCGGCTTCCGCAATGGCGACAACATCATCCGTGTACATATAACCGGAAGAGCCTTCTTTCGGCAGGTCTTCCGCGGCGCCGTCAGCCCGGTGTTCGACAATGCCGAGAACGCCGCCGGGTTTCAACGCGTCATGGAACGATCCAAACACCTGTTCGGCCTCGCCCGGGTCGCGCCAGCTATGAACGTTGCGGAAGGTGACGATCATGTCGGCAGAGCCTGCTGGCGCGATCGGGTCCGCGGTTCCGAGAACGGTCATCTCAACATCGCCGTAGATTTCCGGCTGTTCCACATAAGTTTCCCGGAAAGAGGCGAGCGCGGCCTGAACCCGCTCGTTCTCGCTCGCCGGATTATAGCCTGCTGCGTAAAGCTTGCCGCCGCCGGAGTTGAGGTAAGGCGCAATCACTTGCGTATACCAGCCGCCGCCGGGATAGGCCTCAACGACTGTCATGTCCGGTTCGAGGCCGAAGAAGAGAAGCGTTTCTTTCGGGTTGCGGTAGGCGTCGCGGGCGCGTTCCTCGTCCGAGCGATGCTCGCCGGCGATGACGGCGTCGAGGATTTCCGCCGGCGCGGGCGCTGCAGGCTCCGGAGCCGGCGTTTCTTCCGCCGCCGGCGCGGTCGTTTCTCCGCCGCAGGCAGCAAGCCCAAGCGCCGCAAGCGCAGCAATCATCGAATGTCTCATTTCGCCCCTCAATCTCGGTTACGGTGACGCGACGTTTACCATGGCTCGTTTCCAGGTACAGCGGGGTTGAAACCGGAAATCGCGCGCCTAAATCACGTTTCGCGGAGGGCCAAACGGCGCCGCGCGTGATCGTCGTCCGGATGGAGGCGAAAAACGCTTAATCCTTGCTTCGTTTAGGAGGAACCAAATGCGTAGCTACGATCTTACCCCCCTTTATCGCTCAACTGTCGGTTTTGACCGGGTTTTCGACCTGCTCGACAGCGTCGGCAAGTCAGAAAGCACCGGCTATCCGCCCTACAACATTGAGCGTCTCGACGAGAACGATTACCGGATCACCCTGGCGGTGGCTGGCTTCGGCGAAGACGACATCGACATTGAGCTGAAAGAAAACTCCCTCACGGTCAAAGGCTCCCGGGCCGACGCCGATGAAGGCCGCCAGTTTCTATATCAGGGTATTGCCGGGCGTTCCTTTGAGCGTCGTTTCCAGCTCGCCGAGCATGTGGAAGTTGCCGGCGCGGCGCTCACCAACGGGCTCCTCGATATCGAGTTGAAGCGTGTGATCCCGGAAGCGATGAAGCCCCGCAAAATCGCGATTAACGGCTCCAACGTCAAAGTTCTGAAAAAAGACCAGAACGCAGCCTAACTCGACGCTGCGCTGATTTTGACCGTCTGCGTCGTATCGAGTCGTCCCTGCCCAATGGCCGACCGTTGCATCAGAATTCCGGTCCTCAGCGCAGCCTGGCCTATCCCATAGGCTGAGCCCGGCGCGATCAAATCCCCTCCCGGTTGCGCCGGGCGGAATATATTCAGGGTGCGGCCCGCGCGCGAAGGCGCGCAGACTTTAGATTGGC
Source organism: Hyphococcus sp. (assembly GCA_965267325.1). Taxonomy (GTDB): domain Bacteria; phylum Pseudomonadota; class Alphaproteobacteria; order Caulobacterales; family Parvularculaceae; genus Hyphococcus. The sequence goes on from OZ253943.1 coordinate 2,911,654, forward strand.
CGCCTTCGCGGCCGGCTGCAGTGCCGCGCCCTGTTATTTTGTTCGGCGTTTGCTATTCTCTCACCGTCGCCAGAGTGGGGTTGAGTAATGAATACCGTGACGAACCGGGCCATCGTTTTATTCGGCGCGCTTGTGCTCGCGGCCTGCGCCACGGTCGAGCCCGAAACCGAGACGATTTCTATCCCTTACGATCCCTATGATTTTGATCCGGCCGATCTGCAGGCCGAAGCCGACGCCCATTGCAGCGCCTACAATCTGCGCGCGGTCTATGAGGACGAAACCATCGACCCGAATTCAGTGCGCTGGCGCTATCGGCATTTTCGCTGCGTTTAAGCGCTAGCCCTCTATCAACGCCTTTGCAGCGTCATAGACTTCCGCATTCGCCGCGAGGATTGACCTGGCGGTGAGAAAATTTTTCCCGCCCTCGATTTCGGTGACAAATCCGCCAGCTTCGCGCACCAGGACCGCGCCGGCGGCGACGTCCCACGCATTGAGATCGCGTTCCCAATAGGCGTCGTAGCGGCCGGCCGCGACGTAAGCGAGGTCCAGCGCCGCGGAGCCGAAACGGCGAATGCCGGCAGTGACTTCAAGCACGCGTTTCGTTTCCTCAAGAGCCTCTTCGCGACCCTCGCGCCCGGCGAAGGGCAAGCCTGTTGCAAACAGGCACTCGTTGAGGTCGCGCCGGCCCGACACGCGGATGCGCCGGTCATTGAGCCAGGCGCCTTCGCCTTTTTCAGCCCAGAAGAGTTCATCCGAGATCGGATTATAGATCACGCCCGCATGGGGCTGTCGGTCGCGCTCCAAACCGATGGAAATGGCGAAATGGCCGAGCCCGTGAAGGAAATTGGTGGTGCCGTCGAGAGGGTCGACAATCCAGCGATTGGAATTATCTGCGCCTTCGATTTCGCCGCGCTCTTCCAGGACGAACCCGAATTTCGGCCGGGCCCTCGACAGCGCCTCGAAAATTGTCTCTTCGGCGCGAAGATCGGCCCGCGATACGAAATCCGCGATCCCCTTCCTTGTGACCTGAAGGGCTTGGGTCTCGCCGAAATCGCGCGCAAGGCCCCGAGCCGCCTTTCGGGCGGCCTCAATCATCACGGAAACAAGGGCGGAGTAGTGGGCCATGGCTGCTTTTGAGTGTCGGTGGCTGATCTTGATGCTGGCGGCGCACCATAGGGATGCCCAAGACTGAAGCAAGGGGCTTGGGGCACGTCATTTGCGGGCTGCGCTTTGTGGTTCCGCGCGGCCTTTCCCTCGGCTATCAATGGCAAAAAAATATATTCAGGGAACAACGAGCATGACGACAGCGGCTGCGCCGAAACCAGCAAATTTGACCATACCGTCCCTCGTGGCCTCAGCCATGAAGCTGATCATGTCCGATCCGCGGTTCAAAGTCGGCGAGGCGGAGATCCGGGGCAACACCTATCGGGTGTTTGAAAACATCCCCGCCAATCTGGCTCAGTTTTTTGCCGAGACGACAGCCGCGCAGGGAGACAAGCCGTTTCTTTCCTATGGCGACGAGCGCATGAGTTTCGCTGAGCTCTACGATCGGGCCTTGCGGTTCGCCAACGCGCTCTCTGACCGCTACGGCGTCAAGAAGGGCGATCATGTGGCGATCGCCATGCGCAACTATCCTGAATGGTGCATTGCTTATGTGGGGCTGGTTTCCCTCGGCGCAGTAATCGTTCCCTTGAACGCATGGTGGAAAGGAGACGAACTCAAATTCGGGCTTGAGGACTCTGGCGCAAAACTCGTCGTCGCTGACGGGCGAAGGCTCGAATACATCAAGCCGTTCAAAGACGAACTCGGCCTGACGCTGATCTTGGCGCGCGACGAAGGCGAGGGTGCTGACGCGCGGTTTGACGAACTCGTCGCAGCGGGCGCCGCGACGGCGCCGAGCGTCGAGATCGATCCGGACGAGCGCTATTGCATCGTTTACACGTCAGGCTCGACCGGCCAGCCCAAAGGCGTTGTCCTTACTCATCGCAGCGCTTTGTCGGCGCTCTATTCATGGTTTTTCATTCTCAACATTCTTGAAGACGTGCGCGGATGTTCGATCGCCGGCGACAATCCGGGCATTCTCCTGGCCGTGCCGTTATTCCACGTCACCGGCAGCCATTCGATCTTCATGCTGTCCTTCCTGCTCGGTCGGCGGGTTGTGATCATGCACCGCTGGAATGCGGAGGAAGCAGCCAAGATCATCAACGACGAAGCGCTCACTAATTTTGTCGGTGTGCCCAGCCAGTCTTTCGAGTTGATGCGCGCGGCCGGCAATGATGGGCTTGCAACCCTTATCGATGTGGGCTCCGGCGGCGCCAAGCGTCCGCCCGACCAGGTCGAAAAGCTCGCCAAATCCTTCGCGCAGGCGACCCCGTCGTCCGGTTACGGATTATCGGAAACAAATGCGCTTGGCAGCGTCATCTCGCAGAACCTCTATCAGGAACGCCCCGGCTCCACCGGCCGGCCGGCGCCGCCGCTCACCGATATCAAGATCGTCAAGGAAGGGGCCGATCAGCCCCGCGGCGAGGTCGGCGAAATCTGGATCCGCACCCCGGCCAATTTTGAAGGCTACTGGAACCGCCCGGATGAAACGGAAAAGGCTGTAACCTCCGACGGCTGGTTTAAAACCGGCGATCTTGGTTACATGGACGAGGAAGATTTCCTCTTCATCGTCGATCGCATCAAGGACATCATTATCCGAGGCGGCGAAAACATCTCTTGTCTTGAGGTCGAGGCAGCTGCGTATGAATTCGAGACAATTGCGGAAGCCGCCGTATTCGCCGTGCCCGACGACGTGCTGGGCGAGCGCGTCGGGATTGTCGTCTATCCGAAGGACGGCGCAGGGCTCGAGGCGAGCGACCTGCATGAGTTCATGAGCGAAAAGCTGGCGGGTTTTAAAACGCCTGAGCGGATATGGATTTCGCCGGCGCCGTTGCCGCGGCTTGGTACGGAAAAGTTCGACAAGCTGACAATTAAAAGGATTGCGCTTCAGCATCCGCCGGTGCTTGAGCTTTGATGACTGCATGAAAGACTTGCGCTCGCGCCTGACGCGTCCAAATAGGAAGTGTCAAAGCCCAAGAGGCGCGAATGCTCGAGATCAGGCCGAATTGTGAATGTTGCGATCGCGACCTGCCGCCGGACTCGGCGGACGCGCGCATTTGCACTTACGAATGCACCTTTTGTGCGACATGCGTTGAGACCGTGCTTGAAAATGTCTGCCCCAATTGCGGCGGCGGATTTGAAAAACGCCCCGTGCGGCCGCGAACGGCGCGCCGGCCCGGCGTAAGCCTTGAGCATCAACCGGCGTCGACGAAGCGCATTCATACAAAATACACGCGCGCGGACCTCATCGCTTTTGCGCAAGACGCAAAAGCGACGCCGCCGATAAACCGATAGGAGAAGCGCCATGAGCGATCTTGAAACATTCCGCGCCGAAACGCGAAGCTGGCTTGAAGAGAACTGCCCTGAGGAAATGCGCGACGGCAAGGGCGGCGAAGAAGGTATCTGCTGGGGCGGCAAAAAGTGGAAGTTCCGCTCCGAGGCGCAAAAGATCTGGCTCGACCGCATGGCGGAAAAAGGCTGGACCGTGCCGGCCTGGCCGAAGGAATATGGCGGCGGCGGTCTTTCCAAAGAGGAAGTGAAAGTCCTCAAAAGCGAAATGCGGCGCATCAAAGCGCGCTCCCCGCTTGAAAGTTTCGGCATCTGGATGCTTGGGCCGGCGCTGTTGCAGTTCGGAACCCATGAGCAAAAGGCGCATTTCCTTCCTCCCATCGCGCGCGGCGAGATCCGCTGGGCGCAAGGCTATTCGGAGCCAAATTCAGGATCGGACCTCGCGTCTCTGCAATGCAAATGTGAGGACAAAGGCGACCATTGGCTCGTCAACGGGCAAAAAATCTGGACCTCCTACGCCGATGAGGCGGACTGGATTTTTGTCCTTGTGCGAACCGATCCGTCAGCTACGAAACACAACGGTATATCTTTTATTCTGGTCGACATGGATCAGCCCGGCGTTTCGACCAAGCCGATTAAACTGATCTCCGGCAAGTCGCCTTTCTGCGAAACTTTCTTCGATGACGCGACCGCGCCGAAGGAACATGCGCCGGGTGTCTCAGCGGTCGTTGGCGAACTTAATCGCGGCTGGGACGTGGCGAAGTATCTTCTGACCCATGAGCGCGAAATGATCGGCGGCGGCGGCTCGCTCGGCATGGCCGCGCGCAGCCCCGGCGAAATCGCCGCTGACAAGATCGGCCGCGACGAAACCGGCCGCGTCGACGATCCGATCCTGCGCGGCAAGATTGCGCAAACGGAAATCGACGGCTGGGCGTTTCTCCTCACGCTGGAGCGCATGAAAGACGAAGCAAAAGCCGGTCAGGGCGTTGGCGCAAAATCGTCCATGCTCAAATACTACGGCACAGAGCTGAACAAGCGCCGCCATGAGTTGATGATGGACGCCGGCGGTTCCGACGAACTCGAATGGGAAGGCCCGCGCACCAATGACGGCGAGCTGGTTCGGCGCTGGCTGCGCACCAAGGCCAACTCCATCGAAGGCGGTACGTCGGAAGTAATGCTAAACATTATCGCCAAACGCATTCTAGAATTGCCGGGAGCTTAATCGATGCCGCTCGTTTTAACCGAAGAACAACAGATGCTGCGCGAGTCTGCGCGTGGCTTTCTCGATGAAAAGGCGCCCGTCGCCGCGCTTCGCAAATTGCGCGATGAAGGAAACCCCGATGGTTTCGACCGCGATCTCTGGAAAGAGATGGCGGAAATGGGCTGGGCCGGAATTCTCGTTGAAGAGGAACATGGGGGCTCGGACTTCGGCTTTGTGGGCGCCGGCGTTCTCGCCGAAGAAATGGGCCGCACTCTCACAGCTTCGCCCTTTCTATCGACGTCGATCCTCGCTGCAACGGCGCTCAAGAAAATCGCCAGCGACGCGCACAAACAGGAATATCTACCGAACATTGCCGCCGGCAATGCGTTGTTCGCGCTTGCTGTCGACGAAGGCGCCAAACACCGCCCGGCTAAAACCGCCATGAAGGCGGAAAAACACGGCAACGGTTTTAAACTCTCCGGTTCAAAAACTTTTGTCGCTGACGGCGCCGTTGCGGACAAAGTTATCGTCGCCGCCCGCTCCGCCGGTTCTGCCGGTGAAGAAGAGGGCCTGACGCTGTTTCTGGTTGACGCGGGCGCCAACGGGCTCAGCGCAGAGCGCACCGAAATGGTCGACAGCCGCGCCTATGCGCGCCTTGATTTCGACGGCGTCGAGGCGACAGGCGAGGACATCCTTGGCGAGGTCGATAATGGCTACAAGGCCCTCGAAGGGGTCTTGTCCGCCGGCCGCGCAGGACTTGCGGCGGAACTTTCCGGGGCGTCGCAGGGCGCCTTCGACATGACCGTGACCTATCTTCAGGAGCGCAAGCAGTTCGGCGTCGAGATCGGATCATTTCAGGCCCTTCAGCATCGCGCCGCGCATCTTTACGCGGAGATCGAGCTGGCAAAATCCGCCGTACTGAAAGCGCTGCAGGACCTTGACGAAATGTATGACGCTTCCTCCTTTTCATGCGCGCTCGCCAAGGCTAAAGCCGGAGAAGTCGCAAAGCTCGCGAGCCAGGAAGCGGTGCAAATGCATGGCGGTATCGGCATGACCGATGAATATGATATTGGCTTTTACATGAAGCGGATCCGTGCGGCTCAGGAAATGTTCGGCGACGCCGCGTTTCACGCGGACCGTTTCGCCAGGCTTCGAGGATTTTAGGAAACCGCCAAGATGAAAAAAGTATCGGCCGATGACCTTGACGGGTTTATAGGCGAGGAAATCGGCGTTTCGGACTGGATCACAATCGACCAGGCCCGCATCGATAAATTTGCAGACGTCACGGAAGACAACCAGTTTATTCATGTCGATCCGGATGCGGCGAAGATGACGCCGTTCGGAACGACAGTGGCGCACGGCTTTTTGACCCTGTCGATGCTGTCGCGTCTTGCCGCCGATTGCATCCTGGTGCTCGACGGCGTCAAAATGGGCGTTAATTACGGCTTCGATAAAGTTCGTCTGTCGGCGCCCGTAAAATCGGGGAAGCGCATTCGCGGGCGGTTTACGCTGATGTCAGCGAAGCAGAAGATTCCCGGCCAGTGGGCGCTGAAATATGCGGTCAAAGTCGAAATCGAAGATGAGGCAAAACCTGCGCTGGTCGCCGAATGGTTGACCATGCAGATCGTTTAGAGAGATCCCATGGCGGCGGATTATGCGCCGATCTATGCGTTGATCCGCGACGTGCCCAAAGGCTCGGTTGCAAGCTACGGCATGATCGCAAGCCTTCTCGCCGGCGTTGGACCGCGGCAGGTGGCGCGCGCGCTGCGCATGGCGCCGAAGGGCCTTCCCTGGTTTCGCATCATCACGTCGTCGGGCGCCATGGCCGATCACTCGGGCGCCGAAGAACAGCGCCGACGACTGAAAAAAGAAGGCGTCGCATTCAAAAAGAACGGCGCCGTTGATTGGAGCGGGTGCCGCTGGAAAGGTCCGTCGCCGGCGTGGATTGCGAAAGCCGAGGCCGATCCCCTAGAAGTGATGGAGACCGTCGCCGGCTGGAGCAGATAGGAAGGACATGATGGCCGATCCGCTCAATATTGTCTTTGTGTTGTTTCCAAACCTGACGCAGCTCGATTTTACGGGACCGTTACAGGTTTTGTCGCGGCTGCCAGGCGCGCGCGTGCATCTGGCGGCGCGGGAAATGGCGCCCGTCGAGACCGACGCCGTCTTGACACTCAACCCGACATGCGTGTTCGATGATTGTCCGCAGGCTGATGTCTTGTGCATTCCTGGCGGCTTTGGCGTTGACGATGCGATCAATGATCCGGCGCTTATGGCGTTTGTGAAAGCGCAGGCCAAGGGCGCGCGCTATGTCACGTCAGTCTGCACGGGCGCTTTCATCCTCGGCGCAGCAGGCCTGCTTAAGGGCAAGCGCGCGACGACCCATTGGGCCTATCACGATGAGCTTGAAAAAGTGGGCGCGACGCCGGTGAAGGAGCGGGTTGTGCGCGACGGAAATATCTTCACCGGCGGCGGCGTTACGGCGGGCGTTGATTTCGCCTTCACGCTGATGGCGGAAATTGCAGGAGATGAAACGGCCCGCGCGATCCAGCTTGGCCTTGAATATGATCCCGCGCCGCCTTTTGATGCTGGTGCGCCGCACAAAGCCGCGCCCGAAGCGCTGTCTGCGATGACGGATCGTTATGCACCGCGGCTCGAGGCGTTTCGGGACGCCCTTACAAAGAGCCTGACGTAACCATTCATTCATAGATTCTCACTGAAATTGCGATTACCCTGACGCCGTTCGCAATTCGCCGCCACGCGGCTGGAGACATCTCATGCAAATGCGCACTTTCTTTTCAATGATCATCGCCGCCGCCATCGCCTTTGCTGCAAGCGGCGCAGCCCAAGCTGCGAAGCCGGAAAAAATTGACCGCCGCGTCAACGAAGCGCTGTCGGAATTTCGTGAAGATATTGGCGGCGCCGATGAAGTGCTGGCGCGGGCCAAAGGCGTGCTCGTTTTCCCGCTCATTCGCAAAGGCGGGATCGGCATTGGCGGTGAATACGGTCAGGGCGCCTTGCGCATCGGCGGCGAGACGGTCGCTTACTACTCGACAGCGGCCGCATCTATCGGATTGCAATTCGGCGGACAGTCGCGTCGGCAAATCATAGTTTTTCTCGATCAGGGCGCGCTTGATAAATTTCGTTCAAGCGACGGCTGGGAGATCGGCGTTGATGCTTCGGTTGCGGTGGTGACGCTCGGCGCCGGCGGGGCCATCGACACGACCCAGCTCAATCAGCCGATCGTCGCCTTTGTCTTCGACAATAAGGGGCTGATGTATAATCTTTCCCTCGAAGGCTCGAAGATTTCACGCATTCATGATGATTAGGCCTGTTCAATAGCCGCGTAATGCGCGCGCTTTTCGCCGTCTGAGAGAAACGACGCCTCAAAGCTGTTGCGCGCCAGCGTGCGGATGTCTTCAGGCTCAAGATCAAGCGCCTCGATAACAGCGCGGAAATTGTCCATCACATAGCCGCCGAAATAGGCGGGATCGTCAGAATTGACGGTGGCCTTAAGACCGAGATCAAGCATGCGTTTCAATGGATGGGCGCGCATGTCGTCGACGACGCAGAGTTTCAAGTTGGACAAAGGGCAAACCGTCAGCGCCATGCCTTCGTCGCGCAGGCGCGAAACCAGCGCTTCATCTTCCAACGAGCGATTGCCGTGATCGAGCCGATCGATTTTCAGAAGGTCCAGCGCTTCATAGATGTAGTCCGGCGGGCCTTCCTCGCCTGCATGGGCGACGAGTTTGAGACCGCGCTCGCGCGCTGCGGCGAAGACCCGTTCGAATTTTGACGGCGGGTGGCCGACTTCCGATGAATCAAGGCCAACGCCCGCAAGACGATGGCGCCACGGCTCAGCCTCCTCAAGGGTTTTGAAAGCGTCTTCTTCTGAAAGATGGCGCAGGAAGCACATGATCAGTTTCGTCGTCACGCCGAACTGGGCTTTCGCTACGTTAAACGCCGTCAGAATGCCGCTGATCGCTATGTCAAAGGAAACGCCCCGTTCGGTATGTCCTTGCGGATCGAAGAATATCTCTACATGGCGAACGTTGTCTGCACGCACGCGATTGAGATACGCCATGGTCAGATCGAAGAAATCTTCCTGCGTCCGCAACACATTCATGCCCTGATAGTAGATATCGAGGAAATCCTGCAGGTTGGAGAACTGATAGGCCTCGCGAATTTCATCGACGGACTTAAACGGAATGTCGATCTTGTTGCGCCGGGCGAGGCGAAACATCATGTCCGGCTCAAGGCTGCCTTCGATATGCAGATGCAGTTCCGCCTTCGGCAGCCGCTGCGCAAGCCCAACCAGGTCGTCCGTTTCGGTCATTTAAAATAAAAACCCTTCCTTGAAGCCGACGCCGTCAATGTCGGCAAAGCGCGCGGGACCGTCCTTTTTATCAATGTCGAAGGCCGCCTGGGTGTAGGCGTTGTAATTCGGCGATTCGATCGTATCGACGGCGCGGAATTGGGCGCGGGCGTTGTCGCGATTTATCGTGAGTTCAATAAAGCCGTGAGACGCGCCGGAAAGATAACGCACGTCCTTGTTTTCCCGATTGGTCAGCAGCGCATAGTCGGCGCCCTTGCCGCCCAGAAACTCCGGCCGATAGGGCGAGGGCGACGTCACCGAGCTGACGCCAAGTTCGACGCCGGCCGCGGCGCCGTCCTTTGTGGTGAGATCGTTCGCCCACCAGGTGTGGGTGTCGCCGGTAACGACAATCATGCCGTCGCCGCCATTTTCCCGGGCGAGATCGTAAAACCGTTCTCGCGCCGCCGGATAGCCGTCCCAGGCGTCGAGATTGGTCGGCAGGCCGAGTTTTGAAAATTCCACAAAGGCGCGCGCCTGATCCCACTGCTCTTCCAGTGAGATGATGTCTTCTTCGGTGACACGCTCGGAAAGGTCGGGAGCAATGACTTTCGCCATGATGATCTGGTTGGCGATGAGGCGCCAGGGCTGCCCGGATCGTTCGGAACCGCGCATTGCCTGTTCGAGAAAACCGATTTGCGCCGCGCCCAACATTTCGCGGCTTTCGTCCCACAAGATTTCGTCGCGGAAGCGTGCAATGTCTTCTTGCGATTTCAATGTCGGCACGACTTCTGAATACTCAAACTGTCTCGCCCGCGCCATCAGGCGTGTTTCAACAGCGGCGATTGTCAGCAAGTCGCCAAAGGAGAAGGATCGAAAGAACGCCTCAGGCGAACCGTTCGGTTCGCGCACCGGCATCCACTCATAATAGGCCTGCAGGGCCGCGCGCCGACGCGCGTTCCAGTCCCCTTCCGTTTCCGGGTCGTGGTTCTGGGCGCCTTCCTTCCAGGAATCGTTCGATGTTTCATGGTCGTCCCAGATCGGAATTAGCGGGTGGCGGGCGTGCATCGCCTGGCTCGACGGATCGGCTTTGTATTGCGCGTGCCGGCGGCGATAATCGGCAAGGGTGAGGCACTCATGAGCCGGGTCGTGTTCGCGACTCAACGCCCGTCCCGCGTCGCCGCCATAAGAGTCGCGCCCATATTCATAAATGTAGTCACCAAGATGCAGAACGGCGTTGAGATCGTCCTCGCGCGAGATGAGATCGTAGACGTTGAAATAGCCGAACGGATAGTTGGAGCAGGAAACAACCGCGAAGCGCGCGCTTTCAACGGCGCCGGCAGGTAAAGTCCGTGTACGGCCGACTGCTGAATAGGCGTCGCCCATGCGGAAGCGATAGTAATAGGTTGCACCCGGTTCGAGGTCGGCAAGCTCAACTTTGACGGTCCAGTCGCGGCTTGAACCGGTTTCTGCTTCGCCCTTGCCGCGCATGTCCGTGAAGTCCGCGTCGGCGGCCGTTTCCCAGACGACGGTTGCGCGCGTTTCGTTCATGGTCTCCGGGGGCGAAAGCCGCGTCCAAATGACCACGCTTGTTGGCCCGGGGTCCCCGGAAGCAACGCCATGAGCGAAGGCGCCGCCCGTTCGTTCCGTGTTCGCCGAATAAGGCGTCATGGTTGGCGATGACGCACACGAGGCGGCGCCGGCGGCGAGGCCGGTCGTCAATGCAGCGCGCCGAGTGATGCATCCGGTTAAGCGGTTCGTCATGGTTTTCTCCCGGTTTGGCGCAGCAGTTTTTCCACAGGCTGGCCGCGGCCAGATTATGCTCTAGTCTTATGACAGGAAATCGCGCGGGCTCGAAGTCCGCAACACAGCACCGGCTAAATCAATCGGGGAAGTCAATGATGCAAAAGACGAAAACGGCCTTGGCCGCCATAGTCGCACTTGCGGGCGCGGGCTGCGCCAATGAAGGCGAAGCGCCGGCGGCGGATGAGGCTCAATCCACCGCCGCGTCGGAAGCGGCGAGCGATGAACAGGCCGCGGCCGGCGAGGCCGGGCCGGTTCGCCCGCCGCTCGACCCCTATCCGTCAACCTATGCGCCATACCCGTCAGTACCGACGCTTATCACCGGTGCGACAATTCTCACCGGAACCGGAGAGCGGATCGACAACGGGTCGATCCTCTTAGAGGACGGAAAAATCGCCGCTGTCGGCGCCGACATCGTTGCGCCTGAAGGGGCGAGCGTGATCGACGCCTCGGGAAAATGGGTGACGCCCGGGATAATCGATATTCATTCCCACCGCGGAAACTATCCGGCGCCGTCGACGGATTCGACATCTGATGGAAACGAAATTGTCGGTCCCAACACCGCCTATGTCTGGACGGAACATTCCGTATGGCCGCACGATGCAGGCTTTACGCGTGCACTCGCAGGCGGCGTAACGGCGATGCAGATCCTGCCTGGTTCGGCCAATCTCTTTGGCGGCCGGTCTGTAGTCTTAAAAAACGTCCCTGCACGGACGGCCCAGGGGATGAAGTTTCCAGGCGCGCCCTACGGACTAAAAATGGCGTGTGGTGAAAACCCGAAACGCGTTTACGGCCAGCAAGGCGGCCCCGGGACGCGCATGGGCAACTTCGCCGGTTATCGCAGCGCCTGGATCGAAGCCCGGGATTACAAAAAACAATGGGACGATTACTGGGACGACTATGACGCATGGGATCCTGACGGCGACGAGGGCGCGCCCGATGCGCCGTCGCGCGATATCAAACTTGAAACCCTCGCCGGCGCGCTCTCGGGCGATATTCTCGTCAACATGCATTGCTATCGCGGCGACGAAATGGTCCAGGTGCTCGATATGGCCAATGAGTTCGGCTATCGCGTGACGACGTTCCACCACGCTATCGAGGCCTATAAAGTCGCTGACATTCTTGCGGAGAATGACGTATGCGCCGCAGTCTGGGCCGATTGGGGCGGTTTCAAACTCGAAGCCTACGACACGGTGAATGAAAACGCCGCGCTTGTTGATGCCCAAGAGGGCGGTTGCGCCATCATCCATTCGGACAGCGGCGTCGGCATTCAGCGTCTCAACCAGGAAACAGCAAAAGCCGCCGCCGCCGGCCAGCGCATGGGACTAGATTTGCCGGAAGAAAAGACGATCGCCTGGCTGACCAGCAATCCGGCGAGAGCGATGGGAATAGACGATCAGACGGGTTCTCTCGAAGAGGGCAAAATGGCCGATGTCGTTCTCTGGAACCGCAATCCTTTCTCCGTATATGCGCTCGCCGAAAAAGTTTTCATTGACGGCGCCCTGCTTTACGACCGCGATGATCCGAAACGCTCGCCGCGGGTAGATTTCGAACTCGGACAGGCAGGCAACGAAGCAACGGGAGGAGCGGGTCAATGATTATCCGTAACAAGATTATCGCAGCTTTCATCGCCGCCGTTGCCACACAGACAAGCGTCCTGGCGCAGGATGCTGTTGCGATCATGAACGCCCGCGTGCTGACCGGCGCCGGTCCCGCCATAGAAAATGGCGACATCATTATTCGCAATGGCCGCATCGCCCAGATCGGCGCCGACCTGTCGGCGCCAGCCGGCGCCAGCGTGATTGACGCGGCCGGCAAGGTCGTAACGCCCGGTATTTTCGCGCCGATCTCCAATCTCGGTCTTTCGGAAATAGGGTTGGACGCGGAGGCGAATGATACGGCGCCAGAACAGCAAGCAGGGTTCCCCCTGGGCGCCGCGCTCGATGCTGGCGATGCGATCCGCAATGATTCGACGCTCATCCCGATTAACCGCGCCGGCGGCGTAACGCGCGCCGTCTCAGCGCCGCAATCGGGCGATTCGCTGTTTGGCGGGCGCGCCGCCGTCATCGATTTGACCGGGCGGGCTGATTCCGTCACCCGCGCCCGGGTCGGCCAGGTCGTTTCGCTTGGCTATAGCGGCGCCATGCGCGCCGGCGACACCCGGCTCGGGGCGTGGGCGTTGTTGCGGGAAACGCTGGACGAAGCGCGCAGCTATGCGGCTAATCCCAATGATTATGTACGCCGCGCGCGCGCGGCGCGTCATTCTCTTGCCGATCTGAGAGCGCTGGGGCCGGTTGTCGCCGGCGAACAGCCTTTGCTCGCTTACATCAACGGCGCCGCCGATATTCGCACATTGATCCGTATCAAGAACGAATATGGGTTGCGGGTGATCATTATTGGCGGCTCCGAAGCATGGAAAGTCGCTCGTGCGCTTTCTGCGGCGAATATTCCCGTTGTACTCGATCCTACCGCGAACTTGCCGAACCAGTTTGAAGATATTGGCGCGACGCTCAAAAACGCCGCCCGGCTTCATGCCGAAGGCGTCAAGATCGCGTTCACGGGAACGTCGAGCGGATCCTACAATCTCAGCACGTTGACCCAGCTTGCTGGCAATGCTGTCGCCAACGGTCTGCCTTATGATGCGGCGATTGCTGCGCTGACCCGCAATCCGGCGGAAATCTACGGCCTCGGCGCAAGTCTTGGGTCGCTTGAGACCGGCAAGATTGCCGACGTGGTGATATGGGATGGCGATCCACTTGAAGTTACCAGCGCCGCCGAAGCCGTTTTCATCGACGGGGTCAGGCAGAACCTTGATAATCGGCAGGCGGCGTTGTTGCGGCGATATCGCGATCTTTCCCGCGGCGATCTGCCTTTCGCCTATCGCGGCGATTAGGGTCTGAAAAGACAGCGCCGCTGATCATCAGTACTGGGATCAGCCCCATGGCGATGAGAAAAAGCCCGGCGGGCGCGGCGTCGGCGAGACGCTCATCCGATGCGAGCCGGTAAACCCGCGTCGCCAGCGTTTCAAAATTGAACGGACGCAGCAGTAATGTCGCGGGAAGTTCCTTGGCGATGTCGATGGCGACAATCGCGCCGCCCGCTGCGACGGCGCCGCGCAATTGCGGCCAGTGAACAGCGCGGGCAATTTTTCCGCCGCCGGCGCCCAGCATTCTCGCCGCCGCGTCCATTTGCGGATTGATCTGTTGCAGACCGCCTGAGACCGCATTGTAGGCGGCCGTTAAAAACCGTGCGCCATAAGCATAGATGAGAACAAGCAAGCCGCCGGCCGCGCCCGCGCCGATCCATCGCGATGCTATGGCGGCCAGCGCCAGCAAGCCGATGGCGATAACAGCGCCCGGCACGGCGTAGCCGAGGGTCGCTATACGCAACAGCGCTCTCGGCGCCGCGCGGTTCGTGGTTCGGGCTGCATAGGCGAGTAATCCCGCTGCAATAAGAGCAACGGCGGCGCCGGCAAGCGCGACAAGCGCCGTGTTGGCGCCGGCGTCAACGAGCCCGCGCACCGCGACGGGGCTTTGGGTTTGCATGAGTTCGGCAAGAAGCACGCCGGCGGGCAATAAAAATCCAAAAACAACAGGAATTAGGACGGCAACGACCGCCAGCAATGCATGAACCGGCGACAATGCGATGCGCTGCGAGCCGGCGCGCGCGTAGGCGGCTTCCGCGGCGCTGCCGCGTCTGCCTGCTTCTTCCAGGAGGACAAATATGAGGGCGGCGAAAAACAAAAGCGCGGCGAGCTGCGTCGCGGCGCCAAGATCGCCAAGCCCGTACCAGGTTCTGAAGATGCCGACGCTTAAAGTGGCGACGCCGAAATAATCCGCGACCCCGTATTCAGCGGCGATCTCCATCAGCGCCAGGGCGAGACCGCCGGCGAGGGCGGGCCGGCCGGCCGCTGTCAAAACGCTCATCGCCGCCCTCGCCGGCGCGGCGCCGAGCATGCGCGCAGCCTCCATCAGGGCGGCGGACCGCGACGACAGCGACGCCGCCATGGCTAGATAGACGTATGGATAGACACTCAGCATAAGGACGAATGCGGCGCCTGGCGTCGATCTGATCTCGGGAAGATTGGCGACGCCGACAATTGATGCGGCAGGACCGAAGGGGCCGAAAAACTCACCATAGGCGTAAGCGGAAATGTAAGCCGGGATCGCAAACGGCAGGGCGAGCATGACGGCAAACACACGCCGTCCGGGAAATTGCGTCAGGCAAACAATGCTTGCAGCGCCAGCCCCGAGAATTGCCGCGCCAGCGCCGGCAAAGACGCAAAGCGCCAGCGTGCCGAGGGCGTAGCGTCCGCCCGGCCCGGCGAACAGGTCTGCGAGACTGCGCTCCGCGCCAGCCGCCCCCCAGAGCGCAGCGGCAATCGGCGCCGCCACAGCAATGGCGACGGCAATGATGACCGCGCCGCCGGCAAATCGTCTTACTCTCTGGTCAGAACCCATGGTTCAGCCTTCTACGGCGCAATTTCCTGTTCTGGAACCGTGACTCTTTAGCGAAACTCGGGCATTGCGAGCAATCACGACGCCCTTCGCGGGCGCAACGCGGAAATTTGTTGCTTGCTCTGCCATGGCGCTGACCCTTTCCGGCATATCCCATCGGTTCGGATCGTTTATCGCGGTGAATGACGCTTCGCTCGCCGTGCGCGACGGGGAAATCGTCTGTCTGTTCGGGCCGTCCGGTTGCGGGAAAACGACACTGCTGCGGATCGCCGCCGGCCTTGAGCCGCTGCAGGCGGGCGCCGTGCGCATCGACGGCGAAACCATCGCCGAGCCCGGCCGCGGCGCGCCCCCGGAACGCCGGCCCATCGGTTTCGTCTTTCAGGACTATGTTCTCTTCCCGCATATGACCGTCGGCAAGAATGTCGGCTTCGGCGTTACTGGCAATCGCCGCCGCGTGCATGAGGTTGTCGCCGAAGAACTGGCGGCGGTGGGGCTTGCAGACTTTGAAAAACGCGCGCCGCACCAATTGTCAGGGGGCCAGCAGCAACGCGTCGCCCTTGCCCGGGCCATGGCGCGCCGGCCCCGGGCGTTGCTGCTTGATGAGCCTTTCGCAAGCATTGATACGGTATTGCGCCGACGCCTGCGAGAAGAGCTGCGGCGGCTCTTAAAAGCGCGTGACGTCGCCGTGGTTCTGGTGACCCATGATCCGGAAGAAGCCCTCGCCATCGCCGACCGTGTTGCATTGATGCGCGAGGGAGAAATTATCGAAACGGCGACGCCGGCGGATTTGTTCCGGGTGCCGAAAACTCCCGACGGCGCTGCGATCTTTCCCGATAGCCAGCAGATCTTTGGAACCGTTCGGGGCGGCGCAATCGAGACGGCGTTTGGCCGCTTCGTAGCGGATGCGGAAAAAGACGGACCGGCGGTGATTGTCTTTCGCGCCGGCGCGTTGAGCGCTGATCCCGATCCAAACGGCGTCTTGCGTGTTGTCGATGCGCGGTTTTCCGGCCCTGGATGGACCGTATTCCTTGCCGGCGGCGCCGACGGCCATTTTCTCCGTGTCCGGATGAAAGAATGCCCCGAACCAGGCGCGGCGATGAGCGTCGCGGCCGATCCGGCGGGTCAATTTGTCTTCCCCATCGACTGAAATCCCCACTTGGCGGGGAGGCCACGCTTTGCTATCTCTCATGATAATGAGAATTATTCTCAACTGAGGAATTGAAAAAGACAATGATATCAATGAGATATGTTTCTATCTGCGTGGCTGCGCTGATTGCAGCGGGGCTCGCGGCCTGCGGAAATGAAAATCGCGAAACCGCGCCCGGCGGCGATGCGGCGGCCGCGCCGAACGGCGTCGTCAATGTCTATTCAGGCCGGCATTATGACGCCGACCTTGAGATCTACGACGCCTTCACGCGCCAGTCGGGGGTAAAGGTCAATCTTATCGAGGCTGGCGGCGACGCCTTGATCGAACGGCTGGCGCGAGAAGGCGACGCATCGCCGGCCGATCTATTCATCACCGCTGACGCCGGCGTCCTGTGGCGCGCTGAAACCCGAAACGTTCTCGCGTCAGTCGATGATTCATTCCTCGATGCACGGGTTCCCGAACAGTTTCGCCACCCGGAAGGACAATGGTTCGGTCTGGCGCGGCGCGCGCGTATCATTATCTACAATACGGAAATGGGTTTGCCGGAAGGGCTTGAAACATACGAGGATCTTGCCAACCCGGCCTATCGCGGAATGATCTGCATACGGTCTTCTTCGAATGTCTACAACCAGTCGCTGCTTGCCTCAATCATTGCTCATGGGGGCGCTGAGGCGGCCGAAGACTGGGCGCGCGGCGTCGTTGCGAATTTTGCCCGCAAACCGCAAGGCAACGACACCTCGCAGATTGAAGCAGTCGCAGCAGGTCTCTGCCGTATTGCGGTGGTCAACAGCTATTACGTTGCACGCTTTGTCGACTCTGACATTGGCGACAAGGTCGGCGTCTTTTTCCCCAATCAAGAGGGCCGGGGCGCCCATGTGAATATTTCCGGCGCCGGCGTCGCCGCTCATGCGCCAAACCGGGAGAACGCTGTCGCGCTCCTGCGCTACCTCCTGGAAGATGACGTGCAAACTGCTTTTGCCGCCGCCAACAACGAATATCCGGTCGTCGCGAGCGTGGCGCCGTCGGGCCCGATTGCCAGCTTTGGCGCATTCAAAGCGGACAACCTGCCCGTTTCGGAACTGGGACGAAATCAGCGCCAGGCGGTGGAGATTTTCGATCGCGCCGGCTGGCCGTGATCGGGAAAACTAATCGAGATCTCTTTCCCGGTGGTGGTTTCCAAGCCGATATAACACCGATATAACATTGTTTCGCAACAGCCGGGGACCGATATGGCGCAACTACAGGTGGCAAGCGCAGAGGCGCGCTCCGTCCCAATGGGGCTTTCAAAAAATGAAACGCTGGTTTGGGAAACGCTGGCGGCGGAAGACGACGCGCTCAAGGCGTATGAGATACTGGACAGGCTTAAAAATCGCGGCGTGCGCGCGCCGATGACAGTTTATCGGGCCCTCGAAGGCCTCGAAAACAAAGGCCACATTCACAAGATTGACGGCATGAACGCCTTTGTTCTGTGTAGGCACGAAGGTCCGCACATGGTTCAAACGTTCCTCGTCTGCGAAACCTGTTCGCATGTAAGAGAGCTCGAAATGGTTGCCGTTGAAGCCGGCATTATAGACGCCGTGCGCAAAGCGACCTTCGAAATGAACACTGCCCGCATTGAAATTAAGGGCGAATGCGAAAAATGCGCAGCCTGACGGGCTGGACGGGCTTGTTATTCGTTGATTGACTCAACGCCGCCGGGGACTATGCTTCGGCGCGTATTTTATGCGGGAGAGATTCGACCGCCTTGCGCAGTCGGACGCCGAAGGAGCAACCGCCCCGGAAACTCTCAGGCAAAAGGACCGCATAGAACAATAAAGGCTGGAAAGCGGGCGTAACTTCAGGTTCGCCCCACCGAAGGAGTAAGCAGGCGCAGAACCGGAAAAAAACGGGCGGCGTTTGTGAAATCTCTCAGGTTCCCGTGACAGCCGGGGTCGCTGCGTCAGCGCGGCGCCTTGAATGTCATGGGAGGAAAAATGGCCGGGACTTTAAGGAAAACACCGCTCAACGCCCTTCACCATTCGCTTGGCGGCAAGATGGTTGAATTTGCCGGCTATGAAATGCCGGTGCAATTTCCCCTGGGCGTTTTAAAGGAACATCTGCACACGCGGGAGAAAGCCGGGCTTTTTGACGTTTCACACATGGGGCAGGCGTCAGTCGTCGGTCCGGATCATGAAACCGCGGCCCGCGCGCTTGAAGCATTCGCGCCGGGCGAATTTTTAAAACTCGGCGTCGGCCGTCAGCGGCTTTCGGTTTTGCTCAATGATGAGGGAGGCGTTCTCGACGATCTCATGGTCGCGCGATCTGAAGAAGACGGGCGGCTCAACATTGTCGTCAATGGCGCCTGCAAGGAAGCGGACTACGCTTATCTGCAAGCGCGTCTTCCCGAAAATGTGAAACTCGAACGCCATGACGATCGCGCGCTTTTGGCATTGCAGGGACCGGAAGCTTCTGCGGCGCTGGCCAAGCATTGTCCCGCAGCGGCCGGGCTTAAATTCATGAGCTTTGCAGAACTTGAAATCGCCGGGATGAAAGCGGTCGTTACCCGCGGCGGTTACACCGGCGAGGACGGGTTTGAAATCTCGGTCGATGGCGGGGACGCGGAAAAGCTTGCGCAATTATTGCTCGATGATCCGGCGGTTGAGCCGATCGGGCTTGGCGCGCGCGATTCCCTCAGGCTTGAGGCGGGCATGTGCCTTTACGGCCATGATCTCACCGAAGAGATTTCACCGGTTGAAGCAAACCTCAGCTTTATCATCGGCAAGCGCCGACGCCAGGAAGGCGGTTTCGCCGGGGCGGAGCGGATCTTGAGGGAACTTGGCGATGGTCCCTCGCGGCTGCGCGTTGGCATTTTGCCGGAGGGACGCGCGCCGGCCCGCGAGGGCGCAGAAATTCAGTCAACGGACGGAAAAAAAATCGGCGACGTTACGTCGGGCGGATTTGGCCCGACCGTCGGCGCGCCTGTCGCCATGGGCTATGTGGATGCGGTGCACGCAGCGACGGGAACAAACGTCAATCTGATCGTACGAGGGCGGGCGCTGCCGGCAACAATCGCCGATATGCCGTTTACGCCGCATCGCTATTTCAGGGGATAAGGAGGAACCATGTCTGTCAAATACACCAAGGATCATGAATATGTCCGCGCCGATGGAGACGTTTATGTCGTCGGCATTTCCAAACACGCCGCCGAACAACTGGGCGACGTTGTGTTTGTTGAACTTCCCGACGCCGGCAAGACGTTCGCCAAGGGCGACGACATGGCGGTTGTTGAATCGGTGAAGGCCGCATCCGACGTTTACGCGCCGATTTCCGGCGAGATCGTTGAAGCTAACGCCGCCATCGTTGATGAGCCGGCGAAAGTGAACGAAGACGCTGAAGGCGCGGCTTGGTTCGTTAAGATCAAGGCGTCGGATCCGTCAGAGCTTGACGGCCTGATGGACGCCGCGGCCTATGCGGCCCATGCAGCTGAGTCATGAGCGAGAAAAGTCCAAAGGCCGGCGCGGGGATCGCAACCGGCATGGGCGCAGGGATCGCCATTGGCGTCGGTCTCGGTGCGGCGCTCGATAACCTTGCTCTCGGTATTGCCATTGGCGTTGCGATTGGCGCCGGGCTCGGCGTCGCAATGAGTGCGGCGATGGCGAAAAAGAAAGACGACGAAGAGAAGTAGGAGCTTCCATGCGTTACCTTCCCCTCAATGACGCAGACAGGCGCCAGATGCTGGACGTCATCGGCGCGCGCGCCATCGACGATCTGTTTTCGGATGTGCCGGCTGAAACCCTGGGCGCTAGCTATGATTTGCCGAACCATGCGGGCGAGCTTGAAGTTGAACGCGCCCTCGGGGCAATGGCTGCAAAAAACCGGGCGGCGGGCGCGGGGCCTTCTTTCATCGGCTGCGGCGCTTATAAGCACCACATTCCGGCAACGGTCGATCATATTATTCAGCGCTCGGAGTTTTTGACCGCTTATACGCCCTACCAGCCGGAGATCGCGCAAGGAACGCTGCAATATCTTTTTGAGTTTCAAACGCAAGTCGCCGCGCTTACGGGGCTCGAGGTCGCCAACGCCTCCATGTATGACGGCTCGACCGGTTGCGCGGAAGCAGCGCTCATGGCGCGACGCGTCACCAAGCGCAAAAAGGCGGTGCTTTCCGGCGGCCTGCATCCGCATTACGGCGCGGTGACCCGTACAAATCTCGAACTCCTCGGCGATGAGGTCGCAATGGCGTCGCCCGATCCGGAAGCGAGTGAAGATGTCGCCGCTATGATCGATGAGGAAACCGCATGTGTCATCGTTCAGTCGCCGGACGTTTTCGGAAACATCCGCGATCTTGAGCCGATTGCGAAGGCGGCCCATGAAAAAGGCGTTTTGCTGGTCGCTGTCGTGACGGAAGCGATTTCGTTCGGCGCGCTTAAAAGCCCCGGCGAGATGGGCGCCGATATTGTCGTCGCCGAGGGCCAGTCTATCGGCAACCCGCTCGGTTTTGGCGGGCCCTATGTGGGTCTCTTTGCGACGCGGCAGAAATATATGCGCCAGATGCCGGGGCGATTATGCGGCGAGACGACCGACGCAGAGGGCAAGCGCGGCTTCGTTCTGACATTGTCGACGCGCGAACAGCACATCCGCCGTGACAAGGCGACGTCGAACATCTGCACCAATTCAGGGCTCTGCACGCTCGCCTTTACGGTGCACATGTCGCTCCTTGGGGAAGCGGGCCTGCGCCGGCTGGCCGCGCTCAACCATGAGGCGGCGTGCAAGACGGCGGACGCCCTCGGCGCCGTTCCCGGCGTTGAGGTTGTCAACAAGAGTTACTTCAACGAATTCACCTTGCGTCTGCCGAAAAATGCGGAAGGCGTCGTAAACAAACTTGCAAACGACGGCGTTCTCGCCGGCGTTCCCGGCGGCCGGCTCTGGCCCGATGTTCCGGAAGCGGAGAATCTGCTGATCGTCGCCGCAACCGAATGCGCGACAGATGCGGATATCGATACCTTTGCCGCAAAACTGCGGGAGGCGATCTGATGTCCATGAACACACAAGGCCGCCCGACACGCAGCGATACCGTTTCCACATCGGATGCGCCGACCTTCACCGGCAATAAGGCGCTGCAGATTGAAGAAGCGCTGATCTTTGAGATCGGCGATTTCAACGGAACCGGCGTCGACATGCCGGAACCGACAGCGAAAGAGAACCGTCTCGGCGGTATGGAGCGCACCTCGGCCATCGGCCTTCCGGGTCTTTCCGAGCCGGAAACCATGCGCCACTTCGTGCGGCTTTCCCAAAAAAATTACGCCATCGACATGGGCCCGTTCCCGCTCGGCTCATGCACCATGAAACACAATCCGCGGCTCAATGAAAAAGTTGCGCGGATGCCGGGCTTCGCCGACCTCCATCCGTTGACGCCGGAGGCGCAATCCCAAGGGGCGCTCGAGCTTATCGATGCGCTCTCCTTTTGGCTGAAAGAACTGACCGGCATGCCCGCCGTCGCCATGTCGCCCAAAGCCGGCGCCCATGGGGAGTTGTGCGGCATGATGGCGATCAAAGCTGCGCTCGAAGCGCGCGGCGAGGCGGCGACGCGAACCCGCGTGCTGGCGCCTGAATCCGCTCACGGAACAAATCCCGCGACCGCCGTTCAGTGCGGCTTTACCGTTGATGAAATTCCGGGCGACGAAACGGGCAGGGTCGATCTTGCGGCGCTGAAAGAAAAGCTCGGGGATGACATCGCCGGCATCATGGTGACCAACCCAAACACCTGCGGCCTCTTTGAGCGGGACATTCGCGCTATCGCCGATGCTGTGCACGAAGCGGGCGGCTATTTCTATTGCGACGGCGCCAATTTCAACGCCATCGCCGGCAAGGTGAAGCCGGGCGATCTCGGCGTCGATGCTATGCACATCAATCTGCACAAGACATTTTCAACGCCCCATGGCGGCGGCGGGCCGGGCTCCGGTCCAACTGTGTTGTCAGAAGCGCTCGCGCCCTACGCGCCTGTGCCTTACGTCGTTTGCGAAGACGGAAAGTACAGTCTCGTCGAAACCCGCCGAGCCGCAAAAGCGGAGGGCGAAAGCGCCAAGAGCTTCGGGCGCCTTACCGCTTTTCATGGCCAGATGGGCATGTTCACGCGCGCGCTTTCCTACATGATGAGCCATGGCGTCGACGGCATCGCTCAGGTGGCGGATGACGCGGTCTTGAATGCGAACTATGTGCTTGCGCGTCTTAAAACGGAAATGACCCCGGCTTTCGACGGCTATTGCATGCATGAGGCGCTGTTCGATGATCGCTTCTTAAAAGACACTGGCGTTGAGACTATCGATTTTGCCAAAGCGATGATCGACGAAGGCTATCACCCGATGACCATGTATTTCCCGCTGGTCGTCCATGGCGCCATGCTGATCGAGCCGACGGAATCGGAATCAAAACGCGAGCTTGATCTATTCTGCGATGCGCTATTGTCGCTGGCGAAACGCGCTAAGGCAGGCGAGACGGAGGCGTTCAAGGCTGCACCCGTTCATGCGCCGCGGCGACGGCTTGACGAGACTGCGGCGGCGCGAAAACCCGTCCTGCGCTGGACGCCGGCGGCGCCTGCGGAGGCGGCGGAGTAGAGCGCCCATCACATTTCCGCGGGTCCGGCTTTTCCGTGCGGTGCATATTATCATAAGCTCTTAAACCTTCCCGCGCGCGGCGCAGCGTGTAACGGTGCATTGCATCCGGGATGACGGGTGACGATTAAATTGGGGCGCTTATGGATTCTCTCAGCAATATCTCCATGCTTGGGCTGGAGTTCCTGACAACGCTATTCATTTTTGTCGTCGGTCTCGGCGCGCTTGCAATCATCCTGATGTATATCAGGGACGTCAGTCAGTCCCGCGACGCAATACGTCATAACTATCCCGTCGTCGGGCGCTTTCGCGAATTATTCACGCGCCTGGGTGAATTTTTCCGGCAGTATTTTTTCGCCCTCGATCGCGAGGAAATGCCGTTCAACAGGGCCGAGCGCGACTGGATCTATAAATCCGCCAAGGGAAAGAACAACACGCAGCCTTTCGGTTCGACCCGCAATCTCATCCTTGTGGGCACGCCGATTTTCGTCAATTGCGCTTTCCCGCGCCTTGACGAAGAAGCGAGCGATCCGCCGCCGGTGACATTCGGTCCCTATACGGAAAACCCCTACCATATCTCGTCCATCATCAATGTTTCCGCGATGAGTTACGGTTCGCTGTCGAAGCCGGCAGTGCGCGCGCTCTCTCGCGGCGCCGCGCTGGCCCATTGCTATCTCAACACCGGAGAAGGGGGGCTTGCGCCCTATCACCTTGAAGGCGGTTGCGACATCGTCTTTCAGATGGGCACGGCGAAATATGGCTGCCGCAACAAGGACGGCATGCTGGACGAAAAAAAACTCGCAGCGATCGCCGCGCATCCGGAAGTTAAAATGATCGAAGTGAAGCTCGCGCAAGGAGCAAAGCCGGGCAAGGGCGGCATCCTGCCCGCGGCGAAGGTCAATCGCGAGATTGCGAAAATTCGCGGCATCCCCGCCGGAAAAGCGTCGATCAGTCCCAATCGCCATCCGGAAATCGATAATGTCGACGAACTACTGGACTTTATCGCGCGCGTCCGCTCGGTCTCGAAACTGCCGACCGGATTTAAGACCGTCATGGGCGCGTATGGCTGGGTTGACGATCTGTGCGACGCCATCGAACGGCGCGGTCTGGAAGCAGCGCCCGACTTCATCACCCTCGATGGCGGCGACGGGGGCACCGGCGCAGCGCCCATGTCGCTGATGGACAATGTGGGCCTGCCCTTAAAACAGGCGCTCCCCATGCTGACGGATATTCTCGAACGCAGGGCCTTGCGCGACCGCATCAAGGTCATCGCCGCGGGCAAACTGGTGACGCCGGCGGAGGTCGCCTGGGCATACTGCGCCGGCGCCGATGTGGTGAACACGGCCCGCGGCTTCATGTTTTCCATCGGCTGCATTCAGGCTCTGCGCTGTCACACCAATAACTGTCCGACAGGCGTGACCACCCACAAAAAATCGCTTCAGGGCGGACTTGATCCGAAAGTGAAAGCCCCTCGCGTCGCCAGCTATGTGGAGAAGATGCGCAAGGACGTCGCCATGATTGCTCATTCATGCGGCGCGGCGCATGCGCGTAATCTGAAGCGTTTTCATGTCCGCATTCAGCAGGAAGACGGATCGTCCGTGCCGCTTGACGAACTGACGGCGCGGTTCAGACCGATGGCGCCGTCAGAATACCGCGCAGCGGAATAGCGCTTCACCTAATACTGTGCGGCGGTTTTGACCTTTTCCGGGGGAGAGGCGCCGAGGGCCTTGTTGCTGAAGTTCACTCGTCCGCGGCGACGAGATTGGGCGAAACGTTTCTGCGCACATATCGCAGGTTCCATGGAATCTGCGGCTCACCCCATTCCCCGTCCGAATCTCGCAATCGAATTTCACCCCATGAATGCACCGTGCCGTCCTCTTCGGGATCCCAGTACCAGGTGCGCTGAGCGATTTGTCCGTTTTGCGCCGGGAATTCGGGGCTAACAATCACCATAACGCCGTCGTCGTTCAATCCGCCGCTTAGAACGATCGTGCCGCCGTAATTGCCGACCCAGACCTGTTGCCAGTTTCCGTTCGGCAGAACAGAATTGAACGAAACGCCGGCATACCGAAAATCCGCGCCTTGCGCCCGGTACCGGTCCGTCATCTGGGTCCATTCCTGCATGAGCACGCAGCCATTATTGGTTTTTTCAATCCGGTCGACGCCTTGAACAACGCCGGTGTCGTAATCAAAGGCGACCCAGTCGCCGACCCAGAAGTCGAAGTCGGTGACGGGCGCGGTACTGCATGGATTGACGAAGTCTGCTTGCCCATCCGACGTTTGCGCATGCGTCGTTGCAGCGTAGCTCATGGCCAATAAGCATATGCCTGCGACCACTGATTTTTTGCTCATTTTTTTGAAATTCCCTCTTCGTTGCAGCCCGCCCAAACGACCAGTGTCGAAAGGGTATCATTGCAGAGGGGGCGCCGCGTCGGTCTGATTTTGGGTTTGGGACGGATTGCCCTGTCCATGGTATGAATTTAGGATTTGAGGGCCGGATTGTTGATCAAAGACTGGGGAACTGAGAGCCACGGCGCATGTTTCAGAAACTAAAACCGGGAATGTTGCAGCAAGGCGCAATCGGCGCTTCGAATCAATTGCGCGAGCTCCTTGCCGTCAACACGGTCCAACTCGTCATTGTCACTGCCCTTGCCTGGATCTCGCTTATCGTCATGTTCGGCGGTTTTTCACATATCGACGCCTTACGGGGCGGGCGCGAGAGCGCATTGATCGCTCGATTTTTAGTCTACGCTCTCGGCTTTGCTCCCTGGTTGTTTTTGGGGCCTGCCGTATTTTTTGCAGCTCGGCGCCTGTCGGCGCGCCCAAGGCCCAGACGGGTGGAATTGGGCGAGGCGGCGCTGCTCTTCGCCGCGGCGTTCGGTGTCATCTTTACGTATTTTGTCGCGATTTATGCGCCAATCAGAGGCATGACGGCGGGCGACGCCGTTTCATCGACACGGCTAGTGGATTGGGCGCCGGATGTATTCATTTTCGTCATTGTCTACCTTGTTGGCCGCAGCGCTGGCGATGGGTCTGGCAAGCAAACGCAAATCTCTGAAGCGCGCATTGCGGTTAGATCACAAAAGCGCATCGACTATGTGAAGATCAGCGACATCATTTGCGGATCTTCCAACGGGAACTATGTGAGCCTTTATACGGACGACGGCGAATATCTTTATCGCGGGTCGCTCTCCGGATTGATTGAACAGCTTGAGAGTTTCGGGCTGATGCGGACCCATCGCTCCCACTTTGTTCGCCCCCAATCTATTTCCTCCGCCAGATTGACCGGCGGGCGCGTCAAAGAAGTCATGCTTTCGAATGGCATCGCCATCCCCGTCAGCGCTCGATATGATGGAGAAGTCAGCGCATCGCTTTCACAATTGGCGATGCTCTCCGACTAATTCGCTTCCCGGAAGTGATGACAACACTGGTCTTTTCGAGATTGGAGCGAGAGTCGGATCGCGTTACGATAACCCATGGCCCGGCTTCTCATCGTCTACCATTCAAAAACCGGCGGCACGCGCCAGATGGCCGAGATTGCAGCTGAAGCGGCGCGTCGAGAGATCGAGACCGTATTAAAGACCGCGCATGAGGCAGGGCCGGACGATCTATTGTCGGCTGACGGGTACATTTTCGCCGCGCCGGAGAATCTCGCCGCCATCGCCGGGGTCATGAAAGATTTTTTTGACCGCTGTTATTATCCGGTGCTCGGAAAGATCGAGGGCCGGCCTTACGCGCAGATGGTGTGCGCCGGCTCCGACGGTGAAAACGCCGCGCGCCAGACTGCGCGTATCGCAACCGGCTGGCGCCTAAAAGAAGTGCAACCGGCCCTCATCATCTGCACCCATGCGCAGACGCCGGAAGAAATCCTCGCTGAAAAAACGATTCCCGAAACCGATCTGAACAAATGTCGGGAGCTTGGCCAGGCCGTCGCCGCTGGTTTGGCTATCGGCGTTTATTAAACGGCTACGGATTAAACCCGCCGCGTTTCAGGAATTGAATTTCCGCCGGCGTAGATGTCCGCTTTAAGATCCGGTTGCGGTGAGGGAACCGCCCGAAGCGGCGGACAATGTCGCGATGTTGAATTGCGTATGAGAGATTGCCGGCGCCGCGACTGCGGGATTTAAAAAGGCGCACGGACTCCTCCTGAACCGATAAATCTTCCGCATGCATGAACGGCATCAGGAAAAAAGCCTGCATGTTCGGCGGAAAAAGCAGATCAAACCGGCGCGCAACGGCGTCGCGCGCAGCGGCGAGCGCCAGACCATCGAATGCGAAGGCGTTTGGCGTATCGCGAAAAATATTGCGGGAAAACTGATCGAGAATGATAATGCGGGCCAGCGCGTTTCGCGGCTTGACGCGCCATACGTCGAGAGCGCCGTCAGCAGCAGCTTTATGAAGCGCGCCAAATCGACTGCCGCAATGCCGGTCAAAAGCCGGATCGCGCCGGTACCACTGATAGGGTTTTGTTTCGTCGAACCAGAACGACAGGACGGCGTCAGCGTTTTCTTGAGAGACGAGACGGGCCTGCACGCGTCTAGTTGAGCTTGCCGCGCAGCTCGGCGATCGACTTTTCGACAAACGCGTTCTGGGCGCCGGTGTCCATTCGTTCCCGGATGATCTCGCGGGCGGCTTCGATGGCGAGATCGGCGGCCTTGCCGCGCACTTCGGATAGAGCCTGCGCTTCGGCGCGGGCGATTTTGTCTTCCGCCGCCTTGGCCCGGCGCTCCATCTGGGCGTTGATTTTGTCGCGCGCTTCAGCGGCGAGGTTTTTCGCGTCTCTCTTCGCCTGTTCGATAATGGCCGCGGCCTCGGATTCAGCTTCGCGCTGCTTCCGCTGATACTGCGCCAAGAGCTCCTGGGCTTCCTCGCGCATCTTGCGGGCTTCATTGATTTCGTCGGCGATGCGATTGGCGCGCTTGTCGAGACCCGACGCCATCATTTTGTGGACGCCGGCGCGCGCAAAAACGCCAAGGACGATAATGAATGCCAACAGCACCCAGAAGGACGAATCGGAAAGAAGCCCGCCCTTGGCGGCCTCCTGGCCCGCTTCCTCGGCGGCGGCAGCGGCGATAACGGCGAGGGAAATCATGGGTCTCTCCTAGCGCGCGACGTTGGTCATGGCGCGGGCGACCGCGTCGTCGGTCGGCGCCTCGTCGATCAGTCGCTCGACAATGGCGCGGGTCGCGTCGGCGGCGGCTTCACCAACCTTGGCGGCCGCCTCGTCCTTCATGTCGTTGATGCGCGCCTCGGCTGCTTCCACATGGGATGCAAGTTTGGCGTCTGTTTCCGCCTGCATCTCGGCAATTTCCGCGTCGACCTCGGCGCGGGTGTCGGCGGCGATCCCTTGCGCTTTCGCTTTAGCATCGGCGAGGGCCTGATTATAGGCGGCCTCGGCCGCTTCCGCCTGATTGCGAAACTCCGACGCGGTGTCGAGATCGTCAGCAATGCGATCGCGGCGCTCTTCAATAGCGCCGCCGATCGCCGGCAGAAAGCGTCCGGCCATCAGCCAGTAGAGAATGCCGAACGTGAAGGCGAGCCAGAACAACTGGCTCGGCCAGGTCGACATATCAAGCTGCGGCAGACCGCCCGACTCTTGAGCGCCGTGGGCGGTATCCGCGGCAGCTGCGGCAGCGGCCGTAACGAAAGCGAAGACGGACAAGGATCAGCTCCTAACAGAAAGCCCGATTAGAAGATTTCGAGCAGGATCAGGATCGAGATCGTGAAGCCGAGCAGGCCGGTAAATTCCGTCAGCGCAAAGCCGAGCAGCATGGTCGGCTGGTTGGCGGCGGCTGCGGACGGATTGCGGAAAGCGCCCGTCAAAAAGTTGCCGAAGATGAGGCCGAGGCCGACGCCGGCGCCGGCGAGCGGGATGGTGGCAAGGCCCGCCCCAATCAGTTTTGCTGCATCTACTTCCATTTTGTTCACTCCTGGTCGTTTTCGTTTGAGCCGGTTGATCCCGTCGTCGCGGTTGGCCCGTTGATCACCGCGCGGGAAGACGTGGTTAGTGGTCGGCGGCGTGCGCCGCGTCGCTGAGGTAAATGCAGGTCAGAATTGCAAAGACATAGGCCTGCAGGAAGGCGACAAGAAACTCGAGTGCGGTGACGGCGACGGCGCCAAGAAACGGCAGCAGTCCCATGACCGAGAGTACGCCGCCGGCGCCGACAAGCGACACGACAAAACCGGCGAAGAGTTTCAGGATAATGTGCCCGGCGAACATGTTGGCGAACAGCCGGATGGCGAGCGAGAGCGGGCGCGAAAGAAATGAGACAAGCTCAATCGGCACCAGCAGAATGTACATTGCGGGAGGGACGCCCGACGGCGCAAACAGCTTGAGAAAGCCAAGACCGTTTTTCCAGAAGCCGTAAACGATGACGATGGTGATGGTCAGCATGGCGAGCGCCAGCGTCACGATAAGATGGCTTGTGGTGGTAAAGGTGTGCGCCGCATGAGGCAGACCCGGCAGGGTCGGAATAAGTCCAAACAGGTTGGCGATCAGGATCCACAGGAAAAGCGTGAATACATACGGGAAGAACTTGCGCCCCTCGGCGCCGATGGTATCGCGCACAAGATCGGAAACGAATTCATAAAGCACTTCAGCCATCGACTGCACGCGGTTCGGGATGATCGCTGCGCGGCGCGTGGCAAAGGCGAAGAACGCAATAATCGCTATGGTGCAGATCAACATCCAGACCGCGGAATTGGTCAGCGAGATATCGATGGTGCCGAGGCTGAGATCGACAATGCGAACGATCTCGAATTGTTCCATGGGGCTCGCGGCGCGAAACGTCTGCATGTTGTTCTCGTTATTCCCGTCTCACCGTGCGGCGCAATCCGCCGCAAAATCCTGTTTATTTTAATGAGCGCGCAAGATTGCGCAGCCCCGCCGCAAAACCGATCGCGATGCCGGCGAGCAAGAACCAGGGGCTCGTGCCCAGCCATTTATCGAGCAGAAAACCGATCAGCATACCGACGATCAGCCCCGCCAGGAGATCGGAAGACGCGCGCAAGGCCCGTCCCCAAGCGGCGCCGGTTCCGCCTCCCTCGCTTTCCGGCTCTCGCTCGCCGCGTACGGCGTCGAGGCGATCGGAAAACTCGTCCAGAGACGGCGGCGCCTTCCCGTCGGCGCCTTCGTTATCGTCGGAAGTCGCCATCTAACTGCCCGAAAACAGGCGCAAAACGAACGCTCGCGCCTCTCGAAATCGCGGCGGACAATAGAGGCGCTGCAGTGCAGCGTCAAGCAAGCGAAATTGCATCTATCCGGTTGAATTTTTTGATAGAATCTCCCCGCGGCGAGCGGTCGCGGCGGCCTCGCTCTGCGGTCAGCTTTTAAAGAGCGAAAATGTGAGCAACGCCGATGCGCCAAGCATGGCGACGCCGGCTGCGATCCAAACAGATTGCGGCTTCGCCGAAGCGCCGGCCATTTGCCTGAGACCCACATTGGGCGCGACCAGATAAAGGGCGCTTTTGACCACCCAGGCCCAGCCGAGCGCCGTGAACAGCACATAAGGCCATTCGTAAACTGGGTGAAAACCGACAATCAGCAAACCGGGGACAAAGTGGATGAGGGCGTTGGTGAACGCGCCCGCTCTGCCTCGCTCTGCGAGGGCTGTGAAGAACTCCCCCCAAGCGCTTCCCTGAACAATATGGGAGACGCCCACAACGAAAAGCGCGACGGCAAACAGCAAACGCACATTTTCCGCTGTTTCCATTTGCTCGTCCGGTTTTTTGGGGCTGGGCCCTTATTCCGCCGCGGCCAGTTGCTCCGCTTTGGAAAGATCGACGGAGACCAGTTGCGATACGCCTCTCTCGATCATGGTGACGCCGAACAACCGGTCCATGCGCGACATGGTGAGCGCATGGTGGGTAATGATGATGAAGCGGGTTTCGGTTTCCGCCGACATTTCGTGAAGCAAGCGACAGAAGCGCTCCACGTTCGCGTCGTCGAGGGGCGCGTCGACCTCGTCGAGGACGCAGACCGGCGCCGGGTTCGCCATAAAGACGGCAAAGATAAGCGCAGTAGCGGTGAGCGCCTGTTCGCCGCCGGACATCAAGGACATGGAAGCGAGTTTCTTGCCCGGGGGCGAGGCCATGATTTCAAGGCCCGCTTCCAGCGGATCGTCGGAATCAATCAGCCGCAATTCCGCCTGACCGCCGTTGAAGAGCCGTTTGAACAGTGATGAGAAATTGTTGTTCACCGTGTCGAACGCCTCAAGCAGGCGCTGGCGCGCTTCGCGATTTAGCCCGCCAATGGCGGCGCGCAATTTGCGGATGGCGCCGTCGCAATCCTCGCGTTCGACGGTCAGCGCTTCCATGCGCTCGCCGACTTCTTTTAGTTCTTCGTCCGCACGCAGATTGACGCCGCCGAGGTTTTCGCGCTCGCGCTTGTAGCGTTCGAGCTTGCGTTCGACATCCTCCCGCTCGGGAAGGTCTTTACCTTCTTTGTGCTCTGCGATGGCGAGCAGCTCGTCGGGCGCCGCCTCGCAAGTCTCCCGGGCGAGATGGACGGCTTCCTCGACGCGTTCAGCGGCGGCTTCTGCTTGGGCCTCAAGCCGGGCGCGGGTTTCGCGTGCTTCGGACGCCGCAGCGTCAGCAGCTTTGGCCGCTTTGTCGGCCTCCTGCGCGGCCTCGACCCCGATAGCAAGCGCGTCTGCGGCTTCTTTGCGGCGGGTTTCGGCGCCGCTTAACTGATCGAGCAGGGCTTTGCGTTTTTCTTCAATTGCCGACGGCGCGTCCGCAGCTTCGTTGCGCGCAGCGGTAGTTTCTTCCACCCTCGTTTCGAGATCGCCAATTCGCGTGCGGGCCGTTTCCGCCCGTTCGCGCCAGAGCGCGGTTTCCCGGCCGAGTTCTTCCAGGCGCGCCGTGCGGCCGGCCGCTTCGCGGGCGAGATCAGTATGGGCGCTGCGGGTTTCAGCAGCCCGCGCGCGCGCTGTCGCCACCACCTCGCGCAGCGCCTCAAGCGCATTCGCCGTGATGTCGGCGTCAGGCAAGGCCGATTGATCCGTGTGCAGCTTTTCAAGCGCTGTTTCCGTTTCCGCCTTGTCGTCGGCGAGGCGCGAAAGGTTTTCGTCGATGGCTGCAATGCGCGCTGTGGCTCGTTCATGCTCGCGTTCAAGCGCAGCGAGCGCCGAGCGCGCCGTGTCGAGACCTTTGCGCGCATCGGCAAATAGCGCGCGGGCGTTGCGTTCAACCTGCTGCTTGGTTTCAAGATCGCTCGCCGATGCGTCATAGGCCCGCTGCGCCTCTTCGACACGCGCATGCGCGGTTTCAACATCGCTCTCAAGCGCGACGATGCGATTGCGTTGTTCGAGGCGTACGGCGGCGGCGGTTTTTGCGTCGGCGCGGGAGACAAAGCCGTCCCAGCGCACGAGATCGCCTTCTTTCGTGACCAGCCGCTGGCCCGGCCGCAGCGAGGGTTTCAGTCGCTGCAGGTCGGCGCGATCAACAAGTCCGATCGCCGCGAGGCGGCGGTGAAGTTGCGCGGGCGCCCTCGCAAATTGCGCAAGCGGCGTTGCTTCGAACGGCAAGGGTTCGGCAAAAACGCCTTCGCCAAGCGCCCAGTGCGCCGGCGCGGTTTCGTCAGTGGCGGCGCTTAGATCGTCGCCAAGAGCGGCGGCGAGCGCTGTTTCGTAACCGGGATCGACGTCAACATCTTCGAGCAACGGGCGCCAGTCTTCACTGTCATTGACCGCGAGAATTTTTCGCAGCGCTTCCCGTTCGGCGTCGATTTCCGTCAGATTCTGTTCGGCCTGGCGCAATGGTCCGCGTAAGGAGGTTTCCCGCCGCTCCGCTTCTTGTCGCTCCTCTTCTGCATGATGAAACGCGGCTTCAGCGCGCGTCGCCGCCTCGTCTGCGGCGGTAAATTTTGCACTCGCCGTTTCAAGCGCCTCGTTTTGCGCCGCCGTCGGATTGATGAAGTCGCGCTCTTCGCGGAATGTCCGGGTTTGTTCTTCGATCTTGGCGAGGCGGCGATCGGCGGCGGCGATATTGTCGGAAATGGCTTTGCGGCGCGCATCGACGTCGGCGGCTTCCGCGCTCTTTTCTTCAAATGCGGTTTCGGCCTCGCTCAGCTTTTCAGACGCCGTCGTCATCGCTGCATCGGCGTCGGCGATCCGGCCCTGTTCGGATGCTTCTTTTTCTTTCAGCGCCGCGGTTTCGGCGTTTTGACGCTCGACCGCCTCATCGGCATCGCGCAACAGGCCCTGCTCGCGTTCGCGGTCAGCGCCGAGGCGTTCGATCTCGCCATTGAGCCGGGCGAGTTCCGCTTCCGCGCGGCGCGCTTCCTCGTCGAGGCCTTCGCGCGCAACAGTAAGCCGGTGAAGCGCGGCGGCCGCTTCCGCTTCCGTCTGGCGAAGAGGATCAAGCGCTTCGTGGGCTTCGGTTTGGGCCGAAGACGCGGCGGCGGCGCCGCGCGCTGTCTCTTCGATAAGGCCAGCGATTTCGGCAAGGCCATCGGCGGCTTTTTCCTGAGCAATGGTCGCTTCGCGCCAGCGCAGATAAGAAAGCATTGCCTCGGTTCGGCGAATATCGCCCGAAACATTGCGATAGCGCGTCGCCTGGCGCGCCTGTCGAGCAAGCGCTGCTTTTTGCGTTTCAAGCTCGCTGATGACGTCGTCGAGACGTTCAAGATTTTGTTCCGCCGCGCGCAAACGCAGCTCCGCCTCGTGCCGACGCGAATGAAGGCCGGTAACGCCCGCGGCCTCTTCAAGGAGACGCCGCCGGTTCTGCGGTTTGGCGTTGATGAGTTCGGATATCTGTCCCTGCCGCACAAGCGCCGGGGAATTCGCCCCGGTCGATGCATCGGCGAAAAGAAGCTGCACGTCCTTTGCTCGCACTTCCTTGCCGTTGATGCGGTAGATCGATTGCGTGCCCTCTTCCTTGCGGATGATCCGTCGGGAGATTTCAAGGCTGTCCGTCTCGTTCCATTCCGACGGGGCGGAGCGGTCGGAATTGTCGAGAGAAAGGATGACTTCCGCCCAGTTGCGGGAAGGCCGCATGGAAGTGCCGGAGAAAATCACCGCGTCCATGCCGTCGCCGCGCAAAGCCTTCGCAGACGTCGCGCCCATGACCCAGCGCAGGGCTTCGAGCAGATTGGACTTGCCGCAGCCATTGGGGCCGACAACGCCGGTAAGGCCGTCGCGCACCTCAAAATCGGTGGGTTCGACGAAGGACTTAAACCCGATCAGACGGACATTAGTAAACTTCACTAGAGAACTTCCCGACCCTCGCCGCGTGCGCCGCCGCTGACTATAGTTTTGTTGCTCGTGATTCGAATGGTTAATGATCGCCGATTCTAAAGGCAGGCCAAGGACTTCGCCCCATATTGGGGAAACTTAGTCCGCCGCATGAGCCGCTTTGTCCAACGCCTCGAATATCTCCTCAAACGCTCCGAATCGCTCATATCGGCCGTTGATGATAAAGCCCGGGGTCCCCTGAATCGCAAACTCGTCCACTGCAATTGTAATGTTCTTGTCGATATGGGCCTTTAGCTCGGCGCGCTCAAGGCAGGCCTCGAAGCCGGCCTCGTCAATACCCGCCTCTGCGGCGATTTTCAGAAGTTCGCCCTTCGGGTCGTCGCCAAACGCCCATGTTTCCTGGCCTTCGAAAAGCGCATCCATGACGGCGAAATAACCCTCGGTTCCCGCATCGTCGGCGGCGCAGCGGGCAAGCATGGAGCCGGCGTAAGAGCGGGCGATAAGGGCCGGATGGTTCGGAAGCACCGGCATCTCGCGCAGAATGAAACGCACCTTGCCCGTATCGACGTAATCTTCCTTGAAGCGCGGATAAACCTCTTCATGCCAGTGGGCGCAATGAGAGCAGGTGACGGACGCGTATTCGATCACCGTAACCGGCGCGTCCTCGGCGCCGAGGATCATTTCCGACAGCGCGCCCGTCGCAGGCGTTTCTTCAGCGCGTGCGCCGGCGGCCGCGGCGATCAACGCCGCCATGAGTGCGAAGGTCAGTTTAAACAGCGCGGCCATAACCGCCTCCCTTCATACATAAGGGCGCGGGGGGAACGCCGCCCGCATTGCTTAGCTTGAGGCTTTTTCGATCGCCTCATCGAGCGCGTTCGCCATAGCGTCGGCGTTCGAAAAATGCCGGAGGCTGCCATTGACGATAAAACTCGGGGTCGAATTGACGTCGTACCGGTCCCGCCCTTCGGCGACGGTCGCGTTGATATGATCAACCAGTTCCTGGCGCCGCACGCAGTCGTCAAAGGCGGTTTGATCCAGCCCCGCCTGTGCGGTGATTTTCATCAGCTCGTCGCGCGTGTCCCCATAGATCCATTTTTGCTGGGTTTTGAAGAGGGAACCCAGAACGAGGAAATAGGCGTCATCGCCGCCTTTTTCCGCGGCGCAGCGGGCGAGCATCGAGCCGACGACAGAGAGTTCGGCGGGCGCGGTCGGAAACTCCCGAAAGACAAACCGGACTTTGCCGGTGTCGATATATTTTTCCTTGATTTCCGGGAAGACGTTTTCGTGAAAGGCTGCGCAGGCGGGACAGGTGACGGATGCGTATTCGATGACTGTGACAGGGGCGTCGTCCGATCCGAGTGACATTTCAGCCAGCGCGCCCGTTTTGGTGTCGTCGATCACCTCCGAATCGCCATTTGAACTGGCGCCCGGCGCGGCGTCAGACGATCCCTGACCGCAGGCGGCCAACGCAAGCGCTGCCGCGCCCAGAACAAAATAAGGGGCGGCGGGACGACGAAATACTGTGAACATGGGCGGCAAACCTTTCCTGTCCGACGCCCCCCAGGGCGCAGGCTTCTTGTGATCGCGGAAATTTGGCGGAGAATCGCCGATGGGGCCTCAAGACGCAAGCCCTTGCGGGCTCTATTCGTCGCGTGATTTCGACCGGATTGCCGCGCGAAAGGAGGAAAGCGCCGCCCCGAGCGGACCGTCCGCGTCGCTTTTCGCTTCCTTGCGTTCCGCGCTTTCGCCGGCGCGCTGTCGAATAGCGATGCGAGCAACCGCGCCTGGTCCGAGATACCGATTGACCGCGGTAAGAAGATCGTCAGCGCGCATTTGCAGTTCCGCCGCCGCTGCGCCGTCCCGGACGATCACTTCAAGCGTGCGGCCGGGTCCCGCGCCAAGGACCCGTCCCGGGCGGCCGAGGGCGGCGATTTCTTTCCCGGCGATCGACGGCCAGTTATCGGAAAGACCGGGATCGGCAAACCGCGTCGCCTGCGCCAGCTTTGAAAAGACCTGCGCCGCAGCGCGCGCGGCTCTCGGCGGACCGCGACGGACCGGTCGTGTTTGTTGAAAACTATTCATGCCGTGTTCGCCCGTCGCGCTTTGCCTTTGCTCTGCGGCGTAAGCATAACATGAAGACCATGGCGTTTGACGATCACGGTAAAAATAAATCTTGCGCGATCTCGAAATCGATTTCTGGGCCGCTGCTCCGCTGGTACGGGAAAAACGCGCGGGCGCTGCCCTGGCGCGTCGGTCCCAATGCCTTGCGCAGCGGCGCGCGCCCTGACCCTTACGCCGTCTGGCTTTCTGAAATCATGCTGCAGCAGACAACCGTGGCGACGGTTGCGCCGCGATATGAAGAATTTTTAAAGCGTTGGCCCAACGTTGGGGCGCTCGCCGCCGCGCCGCTGGAAGAGGTTCTGGGGGAATGGGCGGGGCTCGGCTATTATGCGCGGGCGCGCAACCTTCATAAATGCGCCGGCGTCGTCGCCGGGTTGGGCGGCTTTCCGGATACGGAAGAAGCGTTGAGAGAACTGCCGGGGATCGGCGGGTATACGGCGGCGGCGATCGCGGCGATTGCGTTCAATCGAAGGGCGGTCGTTGTAGACGGCAATATCGAACGTATTGTTGCGCGGCTCTTCACCATTGAATCACCGCTGCCGGCGGCGAAGGGTGAAATCAGAAACAGAGCGGAAGAAATCTGGCCGGCAAAACGCTCCGGCGATTTTGCTCAAGGACTGATGGATCTCGGCGCGACCGTCTGCCGTCCAAAGGCGCCGGCGTGCCTTTTATGTCCGTTGACGGAAAGTTGCGCTGCGCGCGCTGCAGGCCGGCCGGAAGCGTTCCCTCAGAAAGCGGCGAAAAAGCTAAAACCGACGCGTCGGGGCGCCGCTTTCCTGCTTTTTAATGGCAAGGGCGAAGTGCTTTTCGAAAGGCGCGTTGAAAACGGACTGCTCGGCGGCATGCTCGGCCTTCCGGGTACGGAATGGACAGCGGATTTGCCCGGAAAAACCCTAACCTCCGCCCCCGTCGCCGCCAAATGGGAAAAAGCTGGCGAGGCGCGCCATACATTCACGCATTTTCATTTGGCGCTTGATGTTTATACGGCGCGCGCGCCAAAGGGTTTTCGACGCAGTTCTGATCAGCAGTGGATCAAACCGGCGGCGGCAAAGCTGCCTACGGTGTTTCGAAAAGCGGTTGATGTTTCGAATATCGCCTAAAGCATTCGCAACGAACTGGCGGCGGAAGAAAACATATTCATTAGTGCAAATTCCAGCGGCAGAAACGCGACTTGCGAAAGGATCATGTAAAGCATCTGCGCAATAATCGGGAACAGAACAAATCGCCAGCGCGGCGGCATGGCGTTCCACATCATCGGCGCCGCGACGATCATGATGAGAAATTCAAGCGGCCTCGGGCTTGCCGCCATGCGCAGAATGAACAGCGAGTGGATGCCGCCAGCCCAATCGCCGTTTTCGACTTGTCGATTGAGTGCTGATTCATAAGAAGCCGTGTCGGCGGCCGCCAGGCTGAAAACGAAAAAGAATGCGCCGGTGACGGCAATCGAAACGGCTGCCCACTTCAGGGAAAAGGCGTTGAGGCCGCGGGCCAGCCAGTAACGCAGGCCTTTGTTCGGGTGCGGGCCGCGCACCAACCGCGCCGAGCCGGTGACGGCGTCCACGCGGAAGGAAACCGGCGGTGACAACGTTGTTCGGCCGGGTAAAATCTTACGGATCGCTTGCAGGAATTCCATCACTTATCGGTACGGTCGGCGTCGAAGGCTGAAAATTGTGGCAAAAGGTTTCGACAGCGCGCGCGGGAATGTTAAAATTGCAACTAGGGGCGGTTTTCGCAGCAAATTGAACGGAGAAATGACGGTGTCCTGGAAAATTATCGCCGTGCTTGCAGCGCTTTGCGCACTGACGACGCCCGCCGCCGCGCAGCCGCGCGAAGGCGATTATCTTTATCACTTCATGACGATCCGCGCTGATCGCGGAAAGCTTGAAAACCTTCTCGACTGGATCGCGGATACCAAAGCCTCCGGCTTTTTCGAAGAAGCCGGTCAGTCGCCGCCTTATCTCATGCGCCACAGTCAGGGTGATCAATGGGATCTGATGGCCGTCGTGCCCATGGGAAGTTGGACGGCGTTTCATACGGAAAGCAAAACGGCAAGGCGCCAAGCAGCACAGGAAAAATATGCAGATGCGCTGGCGCCGGGATATGCGCTGATTGCATTTTCGGAAGATCACTTCGCCTATGGTCCGCCGCCGGAGGAATTCGACCGGGAATACAATGAGAACGAGTTCTTTCACATTGAGATGTTTTTTGCCGCGCCCGGCGAGGCGGCGACGCTCGTCGAACAACGGCGCATGGAAAACGCCTATCTCGCCGACACAGGCCAGACGACCAACATGATTTTCCGGCGCGCCGCCGGTTCCGATGTCGATGTCTTCACCGTCGGGTTTCATAAAGACTTTAAGGCGTTTGCAGCCGATGCACCGGCCAGCGCCGAGGAAAAGGAGCAGGCGGCGAAAGACGCAGGCTTTAAAGATCGCGCCGATATTTCCTTTTATCTCCGCTCACTGATCAGCGGGCATCATGATACGCTCGCCGTGAAAGTGGAGTGACGGTGAATATGAAAAAGCATTCTGCTCTTTTGATTTTGCTCACAGGGGTTGGTTGTGCGACGTCTGATGAATGGAACAGTTCGGATGCTGGGCAAAGGTTTTGTGAGCGGCTGTCGGAGTTCGCAGCGGCTGTTCCACGCGGCGAACAGCGGAGCGTGGAATTCGTTGTAGGAGGCGAATGGCTCGTCGATCACTATAAGCAGTGCGGGCCGACCGATGGTGATGCAGCCGTCAGTTTCTGTGGTTGGCTGATGAACAATTCGTCAGCAGAATTCATGGAGGCCAATGTCTCCATTGCGCTGAGTTGTCTGCAAGGCCAATCGATAGTTGGACACATCGGCAATACCGGCGTCGAATACTGGCAGGGTAAGGCTGTTTTCTTTTCTCCCAAACTTTCCGTTGAAAACGTTTCTGTCACTCTCGAATACGAGCTTGGGTATTTTGAGAACAAACCCGATCAACAACGAATGAAAATTACCGTCGACGCTGAATGATATGCGATCATTTTTTTTGCTAGGTCGTAAAGGTGGAGTGACGCCGAAATGAGCAAAGCGCGCATCATTGCCGGGCTGATTGCGTTGGCGGGAATTATCAATTTCCTGCCCGTTGTCGGCGTGCTTTCCGCCGCGCGCCTTGAAGCCCTTTACGGTGTCGATGTCAGAGATCCGACCCTTGAAATTCTTCTCCGTCACCGCGCGGTTCTGTTCGGGGTTATCGGCGGCTTTATGATCGCCGCCGCGTTCAGGCAGCGCTTTCACCTTCCCGCCATTATTGGCGGGTTGATCGCCATGCTCTCGTTTTTGTGGCTTTACTATTTGGCGGGCGATGCGCCGCGAGCGCTATTGTCGATTGTCTACGCAGACATCGTCGGGGTGTCTGCACTGGGTCTGGCGCTGGCGTTGAAAGCGTTGGGCAAGGGGCGATAGCGTCAACGGTTTTCAGGAAAGCGGTTTGCGGTACTCGGTGAACCGAGCGCCCCAAGGGCCCGTATATTGAATTTTGAGGGCCCTATGCTTCGCTATTGTATTCTCCCGCTGATGGTTTTGAGCGCTGCATGCAGCTCTCCGCCCGTCAATCGCGATCTATCGATCCCCCTGACGACTGTCGATTACGTTGATATCGAGCGCTATCAGGGGCGTTGGTATGAGGTCGCCCGTTTTCCCAACAGCTTTGAGAAGAACTGTGAAGGCGTAACGGCTGACTATGGACGCCGCGATGATGGTCTCATCAGCGTCGTCAATACATGCCGCAAGGGCGCGACTGATGGTCCGGCCGAAACCGCGAAAGGCCGCGCCCGGATTGTCGATGAAGAGACCAATGCGAAACTCGAGGTCAGTTTCTTTGGCCCGTTCTGGGGCGATTATTGGGTTATCGATCTTGATGCGGACTATTCGCTGGCGCTCGTGGGCGAGCCTTCGGGACGCTATCTATGGATATTGTCGCGAACGCCGGAGGTTGAAAAGCCAAGGCTCGATGCGGCGATCGCAACACTCACCGCCTTTGGGTACAATACCGACGCGCTTTATTTCACGAAGCAACCGCCGGGGCCTTGATTGGCGTGCAGCGGGCGCTATCCGCTCATCCCTTTGCGGATTTTATCCCGCAGGAAGTCGATGGGTTTGCGCCCGGTCTTTTCTTCATAGTGCCAGTAGGTCCAGCCGTTGCAGGCTTGGGCGTTTTGAACCGCGGCCCCCACTTTGTGGATTGAGCCCTGGATCTCGGTCTCGCCGTCTTTGACATAGAGCGAACCGTCGGCGCGAACTTTCGCCTGGTGATTGCCGCGGGGAGAATAGAGTTTTGCACCGGGGCGGATGAGCTTGCTTTCAACGACCGTTCCGAAGGGGACGCGCGGCGCCGCCTTGGGGCTCGGCTGGGTTTTGAGATCTTCTCCGTCGAGGGGCTTTACCCGGGCGATGCGTTTTTTTGCCGCCGCGATATAGGTTTTGTCGCGCTCAATGCCGATGAAGCGCCGGCCGAGATATTTTGCCGCCGCGCCCGTAGTGCCCGAACCAAAGAAGGGATCAAGCACGATGTCGCCGGGTTTCGTCGATGCAATGAGGACGCGGTATAAAAGCGATTCCGGCTTTTGCGTCGGATGGGTTTTCGATCCCTTGTCGTCCTTGATGCGTTCGCTTCCCGAACAGATCGGAAACTCCCAGTCAGAGCGCATCTGCAGATCGTCATTGGCGGTTTTGAGCGCACGGTAGTTGAACGCGTATTTCGATTTCTGGCTTTTCGCCGCCCAGATCAGCGTTTCATGAGCGTTGGTAAGGCGCGTGCCGCGGAAATTCGGCATCGGGTTCGACTTGCGCCAGATCACGTCATTGAGGAGCCAGTAGCCGAGGTCCTGCAACACCGTCCCGACACGGAAGATATTGTGGTAGGAGCCGATCACCCAGATCGCGCCATCGGGTTTTAAAATGCGTCGCGCCTCTGCGAGCCAGTCCCGCGTAAAACCGTCATAGGCCTTGAATGAATCGAATTTGTCCCAGTCGTCGTCGACGCCGTCGACGCGGGAATTGTCCGGCCGTGTCAGTTCGGCTTCGCCCAGCTGCAGATTATAGGGCGGGTCGGCGAAGACGAGGTCTACCGATGCGTCGGGCAGCGCCTTCATCACTTCGATGCAGTCGCCTTTGATGATCGTGTCGAGTTGCTCCTCGATCGTTTTCGCCGCTTTTTTCTTACGCGCCGGCATTCGCCGCTCCCTTTCGCCACTAACCCATCGGGACGGCGCACTTTGAGTCCGTCACTGATCGCGGTCAAGAGTCGGGGCGAAAAAAGCTAATGGACTCAAGCCGTTAATAGAGCTTAACAGAATCTTAAACAGCCCCGTCCGGCACAACATGTTGGCGTCGATCGCTGCATCATTCGGTTATCTTGTGCTTAGAGCCCACGGGAGTGTGATTTGAATATACCGAACGTTCGGTATAAATCATCCATGCAGGCAAACAAGGACACACGCGATGCGGCATTTCGGCGACATTCTTTTCAGGGGCGCAGTGGAAGCGGAACAGGCGCGCCGGGGTTCGCGCGCAGCCTATGCGAAGATGACCGCGCAGCCGGCGCCCGCGGCGCTTTCAGCGCGGGAGCGCGAATTTATCGAAGCGCGCGACAGCTTCTATATGGCCAGCGTTTCGGAAGACGGCTGGCCCTATGTTCAGCATCGGGGCGGTCCGCCGGGATTTTTGAAAGTCCTTGACGGCGCACGGCTCGCCTTCGGCGATTACCGCGGCAACAAGCAATATGTCTCAACCGGACATTTCAAACGAAATGATCGCGCCGCCCTTTTTTTAATGGACTATCCGAACCGGCGGCGGCTGAAGATCCTGGCGACGGCGACTGTTCAGGAAGCGGATGAAAACGCCGCCCTTGCGGCGCGCCTTTCCATGGAAGGCGAGGGCAGGGTCGAGCGATTGTTCGTGCTGAATGTCGAGGCGTTTGACTGGAATTGCCCGCAGTTCATTACGCCGCGATTTACGGCCGATGAATTGAGTGAAGCGCTGGCGCCGCAACTTGCCGAGATGGAGCGCCTCAAAGACGAAAACGAGAGTCTCAAAACCCGTCTTGCCGAGCTTGGCGGATAACGCTTAGCGCGCCGCAACGCTTTCGCGGGCGGCAAATGCTGCAGCAACCGGTGCGAAGCTCTTGCGGTGATGGGGCGTCGGCCCGAATCGCTCGAGCGCCGCGCGGTGCGCCGCCGAGCCGTAGCCCTTGTTCGCCGCCCAGCCATATTCCGGATGGGCTTCCGCAAGGTCCCGCATGATCCTGTCCCGGGCGGTCTTGGCGATGATCGATGCCGCCGCAATCGACAGAGATTTTGCGTCGCCTTTGACAATCAACTCGGTTCGGCAGGAAAGGCGCGGATCCTGATTGCCATCAACAAGGCACGCCGCGGGGCTTTGCGCCAGCGCAGCGACCGCCCGGCGCATGGCGAGAAGGCTCGCCTGCAAAATGTTGAGCGCATCGATTTCCTCAACCTCTGCAATGCCGACGCCGACATCAGCGGCGGCGCGGATCAACGGCGCCAGGTCTTCGCGGCGTTTTTCGGTAAGGGCCTTGGAATCGGCGAGTCCCTTCGGGATATTATCCGTATCAAGAATAACCGCCGCCGCAACGACCGGGCCGGCGAGCGGCCCGCGGCCGGCTTCGTCGACCCCGGCGACAGGGCCGGGAACGCCGGTTTCGATCTGGAAATCGGGGAGTGATTTCATGGGCGCTGTTTATGCGCTGAGTCGAAAACCGGCAAAGGCGAAACGCAATGGGCTTCGCTTGCACCTGCTAAAGCAGCGCTGCGGCCGCATAATAGAGCCGCGGCAGCGTCCCGAACGCCACCAGCGCGGCGGCGAGTTTTAACAAAGTCCGTTCCATCGGGATTCTCCTGGTTTGAGGGACGGCGCGAGGCCGTCCCCGAGGTAAGCCCGGTCAGGCGGCCTTGCCTGCGGCGAGGGCGTGAACTGCGGCTGCGTTCAAGAGCTTGCCGCCGATCGCCCAGTCGTTTTCCCGGATCTCGTTGATTTTGACCCAGGTGACCTGGCGCATGGCTTCTCCTTCGACGGCGAGCATGGCGTCGGTAACTTTCTCAACCATGTCCGCTTTTTGCTCAGGGCTGAATACATCTTCGATGACATCGATAGTGACGAGAGGCATGGGGTTTCTCCTTTTCCATTTTTTGCCCGGGGATCCGTTTCCCCGGCGTCTGGAGGCGGTTTAGACGGCCGGAGAAATTGGCGCTTGGAGGAGATATGGAGAAATTCTGGAGATTTGCCGGTTTCAGATATAATCGCCGCCGATGATCTACAGTTTTGACGATTTTCAACTGGATACGGGCGCTGTCGAACTAAGCAGGGCCGGCGCGACCGTCTCCGTTGAGCCCCAGGTTTTTGCGCTCATCCTGCTGCTCGTTGAAAACCGCGACCGCATGGTCTCAAAGGACGAGATTATCGAAAAGGTCTGGGACGGCAGGATTGTTTCAGAATCAGCGCTGACAAGCCGCGTGAAATCGGCGCGCAAGGCGCTTGGAGACGACGGCAAGGCGCAGAAATATATCAAGACTGTCCACGGGCGGGGGGTTCGGTTCG
Source organism: Hyphococcus sp. (assembly GCA_965267325.1). Lineage (GTDB taxonomy): Bacteria > Pseudomonadota > Alphaproteobacteria > Caulobacterales > Parvularculaceae > Hyphococcus. Next base: position 2,955,455 of record OZ253943.1, read on the forward strand.
TCGGCGAAGCGGCGGTGCGGCGGAAGCTCACAATCGAAACGCCGCCGACCGAAGAGGCGGGCGCGCCGGAGGGAGTGGCGGCGGCGTTGTATGACGCCAAGCCTTCAATCGCAGTACTTCCCTTTCGTCTGATCGGGGTCGCCGGGCCTTATGCGGGGATCGCCGATGCGCTGCCACATGAATTGATTTCGGCGCTTTCCCGTCTGCGATGGTTGTTTGTGATCGCTCGCGGTTCCTCCTTTCGTTTCAGATCGAACGCCCCGGACCTTGGCGAAGTCGGCCGGGCGCTGGGCGCGCGCTATTGCCTTTCGGGCGTTGTTGAAGTGATCGGGGATCGCCTCGGCGTTACGGTGGAACTTGCCGACACCGAAGGCGGCGCCGTTTTGTGGGGCGAGCGTTTCGCCGCAAAAGCGGAAGAGGTCCATGACATCCGTGAACAGATTGTTTCGAAAGTTGTGTCTGAGCTTGAGATTCAGATACCGATGAACGAAGCGATGGCGGCGCGGTTAAAGTCACCCGAACAGCTTGACGCCTGGTCGGCCTATCATCTCGGATTGCAGCATTTATATCGCTTCAATGTGAGAGATAACGAAGCGGCCGGAGCCTTGTTTGAAAAAGCTGTTGCGCTTGAGCCCGATTTCGCTCGCGCCCATGCAGGCCTTTCTTCGACGCATTTTCAGAATGCATTTTTAAAATACAGCAACGATCTTCCGGCGGATCGACGGCTTGCGCGCACCCACGCCGAACGCGCCATGGAGCTCGATCCCCTTGATCCCTTTTCAAATTTTGTCATGGGTCGCGTCCACTGGATTGAAAACGACATCGCCGGCGGGATCGGATGGCTCGACCGGTCGGTGTCCTTGAGCCCGAATTATGCGCAAGGTGTTTATGCGCGGGGCTGGGCGAAAACAGTGGCGGGCGACGGCCGCGCCGGCGCGGGGAACATCGATCTTGCGCTAAAGCTGAGCCCTCTCGATCCGTTCCGTTACGCCATGTTCGGTGTGCGGGCGTTCACGTTTATTCTTGAAGGGGATTACGCGGCGGGCGCATATTGGGCGGATGAAGCCGCGCGCAGTCCCGGCGCCCATGTTCTCATCGCCGCCATCGCGGTCGCCGCGTGGGAAATGGCGGGCGATCATGAAAAGGCGGCGCGCTGGGCGGAGAATGTGCGCACGCGCAAGCCGGATCTCACGCAAAAAGATTTCTTTGAGGCGTTTCCATTTGAACATGCGCCAACCCGAGAACGGGTTTCAGCCGCGCTTGCGGCCTTCGGGTTTTAGGCCCGCATCATCCGAACAAATCCATCTGTCCCGACACTGTCGCCGGCACGCGGAACAGCGACAGATCGAGCGGCGCATGTTCGCGATCTAACCCGAAGCGAGCGCGGGCGGCGGCGTAACGCTGATGAATGAGGACGGCGTAAGGGCTTTTGATTTCGCCGCCGCGGGACCAGTTGGGATCATAATCGCGCCCGCCATTCATTTCGCGAATATGGCGCATGATGCGCTTGGCCCGGGCCGGCGCGTATGCCTCAAGCCACTCCTGAAATAGCGGCGAGACTTCCAATGGCAGGCGCAGGATGGTGTGGGCGGAAAAACTCGCGCCGAGACCGGCGGCCTTTTCCATGATGGTTTCCATTTCATCGTCGTTAAGACCGGGGATCATCGGACCGGTGACGACGCCGGTTTCGATGCCGGCGCCGACAAGCTTTTTTATGGCTTCAAAGCGTTTCGGTGGCGACGAGGCCCGCGGTTCCATCGAACGGGCGAGCGCTTTGTCCTGGGTGGTGATCGAGACCATGGCGCGAGTGAGATTGATTGCCGCCATGGGCCCTAGAATATCAATGTCGCGGGTAATCAAATGCGCTTTGGTAAGGACGGTCACCGGATGGTTGAAGCGCGAAAAGGTTTTTAGAATACCGCGCATGATGCGGAACTTGCGTTCAATCGGCTGATAGGGATCGGTGTTCGTTCCCATAGCGACGACGCGCGGGCGATAATTTTTGTCGGCGAGTTCTTTTTCCAATAGTTTTTGTGCGGAGGGTTTGGCGAACAGCCGCGTTTCAAAATCGAGCCCCGGGGACAGGCCCATATAGGCGTGGGTCGGGCGCGCAAAACAATAAATGCAGCCATGCTCGCAGCCGCGATAGGGATTGATCGAGCGGTCAAAGCCCACATAGGGCGACTTGTTGCGGGTGATGATCTTGCGCGGGCTCTCGATGGTGACTTCCGTACGCAAGGGCGGCAATTCCTCGCCGTCATTGACGCCGGCGTCCGGCTGGCTTCCCTCCCAGCCATCGTCAATCTCCACGCGCTGTTCCTTTTCATAGCGCCCGGAGACATTGGAGCCCGCGCCGCGTCCCTTCCAGGGGTGGACTCCCCTGGCGGTAGAGAGCTCGTCCTCTATCGGGCGGGAAGGAGGACGAAGAGGAAGGTGAGCGGCGCGGGCCATGTTCCGAGGCTATCATGCAAAAAGAACAAAGCAAGAACAAAATTTCCTCAGATCGCGCTTCATCAGACCGTGAATTGCGGCCCCCTGCGGCTCTCGGCCATAAGAGCGGTTTCACGGAAAGGGCTGGATTTGATCTCCGTCATCATCCCGACGCTTAACGCCGAGGCGCGGCTCGGCCTCTGTCTCGACGCGCTGGTCGCGCCGGCGATAAGCGGTTTCGTGCGCGAGGTTGTTGTCGTTGACGGCGGCTCTGAGGACCGCACGGCGGAGATTGCCGACGGCTTTGGCGCGAGAGTTCTAACGGCGCCGGCCGGTCGCGGCGGGCAGCTTAAAGCGGGCGCAGAGGCGGCGAAAAGCAATTGGCTGTTGTTTCTTCATGGCGACACGGTGCTGGAAGAAGGCTGGGACGAAGAAGCGTATGGCGTCACAAACGAATCCACATCAGGCGCCGGCGTGTTCACTCTTGCTTTCGATGCGGAGGACTGGCGCGCGAGACTGGTTGCCGCCGGCGCAATGATGCGTACGCGGATTTTGAAATCGCCTTATGGCGATCAGGGGCTTTTTATCTCGCGCGCGCTTTACGATGAAATCGGCGGGTATAGAGCAGCGCCCCTGTTTGAAGATGTCGACATTGTCGACCGCATCGTCAAAACGAAAGGCGCCCGCGCCCTGCACATATTCAAATCAAAAGCGGTGACGTCTCCCTCGCGCTATGAGCGCGACGGTTACGTAAAACGCGTGCTCGGAAACTTCATGCTGCTCATGCGTTATCGCTCGGGCGCGTCGCCCGAGACACTGGCAAGGGCCTATCGCTGATGCGCGGAACGGTCATTGTGTTTGCTAAAGCGCCACGGGCCGGCGCAGTGAAGACGCGTCTGGCAGCCGATATCGGCCCCGCCCGCGCAACGGCGTTGTTCCGTATCATGACGGAACGAACGATCGCAGAGGCGGCGCGAGGGCAGTGGCGCACGATTGTTGCGGTTGATCCCGCCGCCGCGCTTTCAGGCTGGGAAAACCTCTTCCCGCCGCACGTGACCCGCATCCCGCAAGGGGGCGGCGATCTTGGGCGCCGCATGAAGCGTGCGTTCGCAAGCGTCAAAGAAGGACCGGCGGTGATTATCGGCGCCGACGCGCCGGGCCTGCGCGCCGCGCATTTGCGCGCAGCATTTCAAGCCCTTGCGGGCGCTGACGCCGCCTTCGGGCCGGCGCGGGACGGCGGTTACTGGTTGATTGGCCTTGCTAATCGCCGCGCAGCGCCGGATCTTTTTGAAAGCGTGCGCTGGTCGAGCCCAAATGCTCTGGCCGATACGCTGAAAACCCTCCCGCCGGCCTTTAAAACTGCTATGCTTGAACCCTTATCCGACATCGACGAGGCTGCCGATCTCGTTCATTTCGGCCTTCGCGCGACGTCGCAATAAATGACGAGGGCTGATGATGAGCATTGGGAAGGCAGGCCTGCGTAACCTGATTGGCGCCGGCATCGCGCTTGTTGTGTTGGCGGCGTTTGCGCTTTTCTTTTTCATCATCCCCGCCCGCGTTGACGCCAGTCTCAATCAGGTCGTCCCTCACGAGCCCTACCCGATCGGCGCCCAGGCGCGGACCCTGCACGAATCGATGCAAATCGCCGATCTCCATGCGGACACCTTGCTTTGGATGCGCGACCCGATCCGGCGCCACAAACGCGGCCACACCGATATACCGCGGCTCATCGAAGGCGGCGTTAGGCTGCAAGTCTTCACGGCCGTGACGAAGTCGCCCAAGGGGCTCAATTACGAAGAAAACGAGGCGGATACGGATGATATTACGGCGCTTGTCGTGGCGCAGCGTTGGCCGTTCGCGACCTGGGGGTCCTTATACGAGCGCGCGCGTTATCAGGCCCGGCGCCTGCAACGGGCCGACGAACGCTATGGCTCCGGTTTCCGAATGGTGCGCAACCAGACGGAACTGCGCCGGGCTTTGAATGTCGGCGCGCTTGCCGGCGTATACGGCATTGAAGGCGCGCACCCCCTTGAAGGCGATATTGAAAATCTCGACCGGCTTTATGCGGAAGGGTTGCGTCTTATCGGCCTTCAACATTTTTTCGACAACAAACTCGGCGCCTCCCTGCACGGAACATCCGGAGACGGACTTACGGAATTCGGCCGCAATGTGGTCTGGCGCGCCAACGAACTTGGCATGATCATTGACGTTGCTCATTCTTCTGAAATCGTCGTGGGCGACGTGCTCGCCCTTTCAACGCGGCCGGTCATTGTTTCGCATACGGGGCTCAAGGGTCATTGCGACAGCCCGCGCAATGTTTCTGACGAGGTGATGATGGCGGTGGCAGAAGCCGGCGGCCTTGTCGGCGTCGGTTTCTGGGACGGCGCCGTCTGCGCAAGCGATTTGGGCGCCATCGCTGAGGCCATCGTCTATGCGGTCGATCTTCTGGGCCCGGACCATGTGGCGCTGGGATCCGATTTCGACGGCACGGTGACGACGCCGATCGATGCGTCAGAGCTGCCCGCCCTGACCCAGGCGCTCATCGACGCCGGGCTAGACGAAGAGACGATCCGCGCCGTCATGGGCGGGAACGCAATCCGGTTTTTTCTTGAAAATCTTCCCGAGCAGTAGCGCTGCGGCGTCTTTTAGAAGAACAGCGCGAGCGGAACCGCGACCATGATCGCCACGATCGCGACGAGGAACATGAACGTCGCTGAACTGTTCACCGCCTCGTAATCGGCGTCTTGATTGTGCAGGCGCATGTTTTCCGAACGGGGATCAATTGCCGCCATGTGGAACTCTCCTAAGCCCTGTTATTATTGTTGAAACTCATCGTTCTGCGGGCTGTGTCACAAAACTGTCATAATACTTGCGCACTCGGTGCGCAAAGTCAAGAGGCGCGCGCAATTAATGCGCAATTCGCCGCTCCCGGGGAAGCGTGCGAAAAGCTAACCGTTTGAAAAAATTTAGAAAATTACGCGGATTACGATTTCTTAGGCGGCTTTTTTTGTCGCCGCTTTTGGCTTTGGCTGCGGTCGCGTGAAAACCCATTCCCCGTCGGACGACAAGGACTTGGAAAACTTGTAGCCGCCCACATTGAACTTCTTCAGGTCTTCGACGCGGGTAACGCGCTTTTCGATCGCCCATCGCGCCATCATGCCCCGCGCCTGTTTGACGAAGATCATCATGGCGCGGGTCTTGCCGTCTTTGACTTCCTTGAAATTGAACATGATGAAGGGGCTTTTGAGCGCTTTGCGATCGACCGCCTTGGCGTATTCATTGGAAGCAAGGCAGACGATGGTCGGGTCGTCATGGCCTTTCACCGTTTTGTCGAGTTCGCCGGCGATCACCGGTCCCCAGAAGGCGTGAAGATTGGACCCTCGCGGATTTTTGAGACGCGATCCCATTTCGAGGCGATAGGGCTGAATGCCGTCGAGCGGTCGCAATAGTCCGTATAGACCGGAAAGAATGCGCAAATGATCTTGCGCAAATTCCAGATCGTCATTCTTCAGCGTATTGGCGTCGAGACCGCGATAGACGTCCCCGGCGAATGTCAGCGCCGCCTGCTTTGCGCCTGTTACGCGCCCCGAAGTTTTGAGCGCCTGGAAACGTTCGTAATTAAGATCAACCAGCGTGTCTGAAATCCCCATGAGCCTTTTTATGTCGGCGCGCTTTAGTTTCTTCGCGACCTCGGCGATCTCGGCGAAGTCTTTTTTTAGCGCCGGCAGCGTCGCTTTTGGCGCGCCCGGCGCCGCATCGAAGTTCATGGCCTTGGCGGGGGAGAGGAGCATGAGCATGGTTATTCGGTTCCTTCGAATGTATTGCAGCCAACACGATCTGCTCCCTCTCCCCATCGGGGGTCAATTGGGGCCCCAACCCCAATTGACGGTTGGGGTGAGGGGGTGGAAGGGTCTGTTAGCAAACTTAGCAGCCTATCCCCCTCACCCGAAATTTGCTGATGCAAATTTCGACCTCTCCCCAATGGGGAGAGGTTAAGAGGGCGTGCCGTGCAGCAATTCGTAAATTCGACTGCAACAATCATCACAACATCTTGCCGGGATTCATAATTCCTTTGGGATCGAGCGCATCTTTTACCGCACGCATCATGTCGAGTTCTACTGCTGACTTTCGTTTTGCCAGCGTTTCGCGGCGATGACGGCCGACCCCGTGTTCGGCGGAGATGGAGCCGTCGAATGCAGCAATGACGTCATAAACCGCACTTTCGATGTGGGGGCGCTTTTCGTTAAGCGCGTCTTTTGGCGCGCCGTCCGGTCCAATGACATCATAATGGATATTGCCGTCGCCGATATGGCCGAACTGGACAAAACGCGCATCTGGGGCAATGCGCCGGGCCGCCGCGCCGGCCTGGTCGAGAAACGCGGAAATATCGCTGGTGGCGACGGAAACATCGTGGCGCGCGCCGAGCCCTTCGTGGTTGATCGCCTCTGAAATGGAATGACGCATATGCCAGAGGGCCTGGCGCTGCGCGGCGCTGTCGGCAATGACGGCGTCGGCAAGCAAACCCTTTTCAAGGGCGTCAGCGAGGCTCGCTTCGACCGTTGTGCGCAGCGTCCCGGTTTCGCCTGACGAAAACTCCATCAACACGTAATAGTCATGCGGTGCATCCAGCGGATCGCGCACGCCGGGAATGTGCTTTGTTGTCAGCTCGACGCAGAGCCGGTTCATGAATTCAAAACTCGTCGCGCCGCCGCCAGTGGCGTCCTGAACGCGGGCGAGGAGCGCCACTGCATCTTCCGCGCTCTTCACGCCGGCAAGGGCGGTGACGTATTCCGCCGGCGCCGGAAACAGTTTCAAGACCGCCGCAGTGACAATGCCAAGCGTTCCTTCGCCACCAATAAGAAGGTGCTTGAGGTCATAGCCCGTGTTGTTCTTGCGCAGACGTTTCAGTCCGTTCCAGATGCGCCCGTCGGGCAGCACTGCCTCAAGTCCCAGCACCAGGTCCCGGCAATTGCCATAGCGCAAAACATTGACGCCGCCGGCGTTGGACGAGATGACGCCGCCGATCTGGCAGGAGCCTTCCGAGCCAATCGACAGAGGAAACAGACGGCCGGCTTCGGCCGCAATCTCCTGCGCTTCGCTCAACGTCACCCCCGCTTCAAGGGTCATTGTGTTGTTGAGCGGAGAAACGTCCCGCACCCGGCGCAGACGTTTCACCGACAAAAGCACTTCATTGCCTGAGGGGATCTGGCCGCCCACAAGGCCGGTATTGCCGCCCTGAGGGGTGATGGCGACGTTGTGCTCGGCGCAGATTTTGACGACGGCGGCGACCTCTTCCGTTGACCCCGGCGTCACGATCATCGCCGCCTCGCCGGGCCATCGTCCGCGCCATTCAGAAAGGAACGGCGCCGCATCCTCCGCCGCGACCACGCCCTTTTCGCCAACGGCGCGCGCGATCGCGTCGAGGGCGGCTGGCGGCGGGGAGGCGCGATGGGGGGCTGTCATATATGTTGGTCTAGGCGCCGGTCGGCGCGCGCGCAACCGGGCGCTTTGCTGCGCCTGTATAATATTGCTAAAGAACCCCGGCATTGGCGCCTTAGGTGGGGAAGTATGACGAGCGGGATTGTGAAGTCTATCTGCGTCGCCGCCGCCGCGATGATCGCATTGGCGCTCGCCGCTTGTGGATCAGAACGCGCTGCGACGTCGCCGGCGGATCCACAAGATGCGATTGCCGCGGCGATTGCCCATGAAGACCGCCCCGCTGCGGACGTAGCCGACGACCGCTTGCGCAAGCCTCAAGAGGTTCTCGCCTTCGCGGGCGTTGAACCGGGTATGAAGGTTTTTGAGATGGAAGCCGGGCGCGGCTACTATTCCGAAATCCTCTCACGAATTCTGGGCCCCGAAGGTTCGCTGGTGATGCAGAACCCGGAGGCGTTTGATTCCTTTGCCGGAGAGGCGGTCGCCGATCGGTTGAGAGAAGGGCGCCTTGCCAATGTGCGCCATGTCAAATGCGACTTCGACGATTTAAAAGCGGACGACGCGTCAATGGACATGGTGACGTGGTTTTTAGGGCCGCACGAACTCTATTTCGCCCCGGCGGGCGTCGACAATCTCGGCGATGAAGCGGGCTCCTATGCGGAAGCCTATCGTGTTCTCAAACCCGGCGGATCGTTTGTGGTTCTCGATCACGCTGCTCCGCCCGGTTCGCCGAAATCGACCGGCGGAGAAACGCACCGCATCGATCCGGCGATTGTAATAGAGCTTGCGGCGGCGGCGGGTTTCGAACTCGTCGATGAAAGCGATCTCTTGCGCAATCCGAACGACAAATACGAATTGAGCGTCTTTGAAACCGAAGTCCGGCGCAGAACGGACCGGTTCCTCCTCAAATTCGTAAAGCCGGAATAATTATCCCCGTGGGGCGGCGGCGCGGATGAGGCGGTCGTTAATGGCCTCGCCCAGACCTTCGGCCGGGATTGGCGCAACGGCGATAGTTTGAAGACCTCGCTCTGCGCATAGTGCATCGAGCGCGTGTAAACACCGAAAGAGATTTGCCGCCGCTTCGCGGAGATCACCGGCGTCGCTAAGGTTCATTGAAGCCGCCGGCGTCCCGCCAGCGACATCGCCGAAACCGAGAAACGCCTCGTTCTTTTCAGCCGCTTTCGCATTCAGGCGCAGCTTCGCACGCGGCGCATAGTGGCTCGCGAGCATGCCCGGGGCTTGCGGTTTATCCGCCTGCGGAGGGTCCTGCAGCGGCGCGCCGATGACCGCTTCGATATCTGCGCGTGCAACGCCGCCGGGCCGCAACAGGCGAACGCCGTCGCCGTCAATTCTGACGATGGTCGATTCAACCCCGATCGGGCACGGACCCCCGTCAATAATCATACCCGGTTCAATCAGGAGGTCGCCGCGCTCAACATGGTCCGCGGAGGTCGGGCTGATGCGACCAGACCGGTTGGCGCTGGGGGCCGCGACCGGGCGATCGACGGCGGCGATCAATGCTTGGGCGACTTTGTGGTCGGGCGCGCGCATCGCAATCGTATCGAGACCGGCCGAGACCAAAAGCGAAACCGCACAGTCGTCCTTGCGCGGAAGAACCAGCGTCAGCGGGCCGGGCCAGAACGCTTTCGCCAGTTTTTCCGCCAACGGAGTAAACACGGCATAACGCGCCGCCATGTCTTCGCCCGTCACGTGACAGATCAGCGGATTGAACCGGGGCCGGCCTTTCGCTTCGAAGATCTTGGCGATCGCCGCATCATTGGTTGCGTCGGCGGCGAGGCCGTAGACGGTTTCCGTCGGCATGGCGACAAGACCGCCGCTGGATATGACCTCGGCGGCGTCAGCGATCTGTTGAGCGTCAATCATTGCGTCCGCGCATAGCACGCCGCGCCCACAAGACACAGTCGCAAATGCGAACCGCCGTCACCGACTTTTGCGAAGATCAATCAGATACGCGCAGCGCCCATAGAACACGCCGCCGATCAGCGTGCCATGGCGGTCGACGACGCCTTCGAAAACATGATTGCGGCCGTCAGCGAAGTAATAATCCGCGTTAAAGAAGCCGTCATGGGTGATGATCCCTTTGACGGTTTGACGCCCGCGGTCCCAGGCGCGCAAGGCGCCGTCGCGAATTTCTATGCGATAAAGCGGCAGGGCAGGGCAGGCGGGATCTGAGAGTTCATCGACGATTGTCGCGCCGCCTTCGTAGACGCCGTCATAAGCGTAGGAGACGAGCGTGCTCTGCGCCGGCGTCGTCGTTAACGCGGCGAGAATGAAAGCTGAAAATAACAGGCCATTGCGTCGCATCTTCGCCTCACTCGCAAGCAGGGGAACGATGCAATTTTTGCGCCGGCATGCTCACGCAGGCTCAAATCGTGACCCAAATGCTGCGATTCCCGCTACGCAAACGGCGTCTGTGGCGTCATAAAGAAGCTGAAACACCAGGAGCGCCTCAATGACCTTTTCAACGCCTGTTCGCGACATGCAGTTTGTTCTTGAACACGCCGCCGGATTTTCCGCTCTTGAGAAAACCGGCGCGTTTCCGGAACTTTCCGACGACCTTGTCGCCGCCGTCATGGAGGAAATGGGGAAATATTGCGATCAGGTTGTCGCCCCTCTCAATGAAGGGAGCGATGCGCAAGGCGCGCGGCTTGAAAACGGCGTTGTCCGTACGAGCCCAGGTTTTGAACAAGCCTATGCCCAATATGTGGAGGGCGGCTGGAATTCGCTCGCGTTTCCTGAAGAGTGGGGCGGGCAAGCATTGCCGGCGACGCTCGCCAATGCGCTTGTCGATGCGTTGAACGGCGCGTGCATGTCGTTCGCCATTGGCACGACGCTTACGACCGGCGCGGTGAAAGCGATCATGCATGCAGGGTCCGACGAACAGAAAAAACTCTATCTCGAAAAGATGGTCTCGGGCGCATGGAGCGGCACCATGAATCTGACTGAGCCCAACGCCGGCTCTGACTTGTCCGCCGTTCGCTCGAAAGCTGAACCGGTTGGCGATGGCCGCTATAAAATCAGCGGGCAGAAGATATTCATTACCTATGGCGATCACGACATGACGGACAATATTATCCATCTTGTTCTCGCGCGCCTCCCCGATGCGCCTGAAGGCACCGCCGGCATCTCCATGTTTATCGTGCCGAAAGTGCATGTGAATGAGGACGGCTCGCTTGGGAACCGCAATGACGTGCAGTGCATCAAGCTCGAGGAAAAGATGGGGCTTCACGGCAGTCCCACCTGCGTAATGGCTTTCGGTGAAAACGGCGAGTGTTACGGCACGCTCCTCGGCGAGGAAAACAAGGGCCTCAAAAACATGTTCGTGATGATGAACTCTGCGCGCCTTGATGTGGGCCTGCAGGGCGTCGGCGTTGCCGAGCGGGCGTTTCAGCGGGCGCTCGCCTTTGCCCAGGAACGCCGTCAGGGACGCGCGCCCGGCGTTAAAACCGGCGACATGATCCCGATCTATGAACATGCGGATGTGCAGCGCATGCTTCTTACGATGAAGGCGCTCACCGAAGGCGCGCGCGGCATCTGTTACGCCAACGCCGTTGCTTATGATCTTGCGCGGCGCGCGCCTGATGAAGAAGCGCGGCGCGAGGCGGCGGCGCTTGAAGGATTGCTGACGCCGATTTCAAAAGCCTGGTCGACGGACCGCGCCAACGAAGTCGCTTCCATCGGCGTCCAGATCCATGGCGGCATGGGCTATATCGAGGAAACCGGCGCCGCCCAGCATATGCGCGATGCGCGCATTGCCGCGATCTATGAAGGCACCAACGGCATTCAGGCGATGGACCTTGTCGGACGCAAGCTGCAGGGAGACGGCGGCGCGGCGGCGAACGCCTTTATTTCGCATGTCGTCCGGGAAGCCGATCTTGCAAGCGCCGCCAAGCGCGAAGACGTCGCCCATTGCGGACATCGGCTTGCCGCCGCCGTTGCCGCGCTCAAAAAGTCGACCGATGCGCTGCTCGGTCTGGCGCGGGTTGATCAGGGAGCGGTGCTCGCCGGCGCCGCCGATTATCTCAAGCAATTCGGCAATGTGGCGGCGGGCTATTACCTAACGCGCGGCGCCGTCGCGGCGGCGTTGCTCGTCAACGAAGAAGCGGCCGGGGCTGACTACTACGAATCAAAAATCGAAGTCGCGAAGTTTTTCGCCGATCGCTATCTTACAGAAGCCGTTGCGCTAACAGACGCCGCAACGGCCGGGTCGCTGACGCGTATCGATCCGGCGTTGCTGAGCGCCTGAACAGCGGCACGGATCAAATCCGCGGCAGCCACATGCCCATGGTCGCCGCGAAAACGCCAATCGCCGTCGCAATCGCTGCGCCGATGACCACGGCCGCCGCGCCAAATTTCAGCGCGCTTGCGTCATTGTCTTGCGCGCGGAAATAGAGCTCGAGAATGGCGAGCGGCACAAACATCTGTCCATAAAACCAGAAGGTGATGAAGGGACCGGTGAAGGTTTCCGTGTTAATGCCGGCGCCGCCGGTGGTCAGGAACCAGCCCATGAGGCCAATGCGAAAAAACCAGACTGCGCTTACCACCATGAAAAGCCGCATGGCCCATCGCCGGTGCCGGTCAATTTCACGGCGAACAGCAAACCACAGGGCGATGCCGGCAAAGAGAATGATCAATGCGCCGTCGAGCGTAATCCCGTATAGCGCCGCATTGTCGCCGAGGACGCCGCGGGTCCATACAAGATAAAGGCCGGCAATGCTGGTGAGCACCGCCGTCGTCATATAAGTGCGGCCCACATATCGATGAAACGCGCGAAACCGGTTGCGGATCTGCGGGATCAACTGGAGCGGCCCGGCGCCGATGATGATGATGGCGATCAGGACGTGCAGGACAATTGCGAAATTGCCGACATGGTCGCCGGGCACATACCCGTCCGGCAATTGCGTCTCTTCAAGTCCCGGCAAACCTTTATTCAGAAGCAGCGGTATGTAATGGGCTGCAATGTAGTAGACGAAGATCCATTGCCCGGCGGCGGCGACCAGAAACCATGATACGCCCGACCAGTGCAGCAGGCGGTCCGCCCAATCCACATTTTGAACGGAAAGATTCTGCGTTGCAGTTGTCATCAATTCAGGTCCTTTTCTTTTTTTAAAGCCGATTAAGGGCCGCCGGGCCCCGCGCGCCTGTTTTTTTGAAGATCGGGCGTCGTTGCTTCAGCAGCTTTCAATACCGGTTCATCGCGCCGCCTCTTGAGCGGGCGACGCCGGCGAAATAAAAGGAGAACCGTCCATGACCGTCTCGCCGATTTGGAAATCGGCCAGATTTTTCGGCGCTACGGCGGACGCTCGTTGCAATAAGGCAACAGACTAACCGGACACCGCGCGGACTGGGTAAATGTCAAACCACTATGACGATCCGGCTTCGATGGGGCGATTGAGCGCCGCGTTCGGGTCGATTACCGATGCGATCGCAAATCGGCTCGGGAAAACCGAGCCTTATGTTCTCATCTGGTGGATATTTCTTGCGTCTGTGATTGCGTCAGCGTCAGGGCGCATGTTCGGCCCCTTTCCGGGGCCGCTCGGCGTGGCGGTCACTGTTGCGGGAACGGCGGGTTGTGCGTGGATGTGGCTCTTTTCCCGCGCGCTTTTCCGGCCGACAAGAAAGGTCGAGCCCTGGGCGATCCTGGCGGTTGGCGTTGTCATGGCGATTGAATCATCCTGGGCCCTGGCGGGCGCCCGGATTGCCGGCGGGTCGGGCGGCGAATTCTATCGCATCGCTGAAAACGCCGCGTCGCTGATCTGCATCGCCGCAATCGTCATGGTTTTCATTGAGGCGCTATCCGGTTTCGCTGGCCTCGCCAGCCAATCCGAACGGCGCTTTCGCCTCGCCTTTGTTAGCGTTTACGCCTTCATTATTGCCGCCGCCATCATTTGGGCGAGCAACGCCGCCGAAGCGACCTTTGCCGCGCGTTGGGCGGAGACGGTGTTGACCGGCTGCGCCGCGATCGGCGTCATTGGCAGCCGTCTGGCGATCTCATTCCGACGGCGCTTCCCATTGACCGACGCGCGACCGCGAAAAACCGCTGGCGTGCGCGGCGACGCCATCGCCGCAACCGGCGTCCTCGCGCGGCGTATTCGCGAAGCGATTGCGCACGAGCCGCTGCTCACGAAGCCGGGACTGAAAGTTGCAAGTTTCGCCGACGCCCTTGGCGAACAGGAATACAAAATCACCCAATGCATAACCGGCCAGTTGGGATATCGTAATTTCAATCAGTTCGTGAATGCACACCGCATCGATCGCGCGAAACGCAAGTTGATCGATGCACAGAACGACGACCGCTCCGTATCGGCGATTGCCTATGAGTGCGGCTTTAATTCGATCGGCCCATTTAATCGGGCGTTTAAAGATCACGTTGGCGTCACGCCAAGCGAATTTCGCGCTGAGCGAAAGGCGCGCGCCAGCTAGGGCTTTGCGGCCTCGGGGCGAATTGTGGTAAGGCGGGCGCCTTCGTCCGCTGTCATTCCCTCAGAAAGAAGCCCAATCATGAACCGCTTTTCCTGTCTTTTTGCTTGCGCATTCCTGTCGCCGACCGTGGCAATGGCGCAACCCTCTGAACGGGCGGTGGAGATCGCACAAAAGTACATAATCGTTGACGGCCATATCGATGCGCCGACGACAATAATCGAAGACGGCGCCAACATCGCATCCGGCGCCAAGACGGTCGATTTTGACTATGAGCGGGCCCGGGCGGGCGGTCTTGATGCGCCCTTCATGTCGATATACGTGGCGGCCGATTTTGAGTTGCGCGGCGGCGCCAAAGCCCGCGCCGATATGATGATCGGCATCATGGAGGCGATCGCCGCGCGCAACCCCGGCAAGTTTGAAATCGCTTATTCCGTAAAGGATGTGCGCGAAATTACCGAGGCGGGCAAGATCGCTTTGCCGATGGGCATGGAGAACGGCTCTCCTATCGAAGGCGATCTTGATAACCTAAAGCACTTTTATGATCGCGGCATCCGTTACATCACGCTTGCTCATTCAAAGTCGAACCACATTTCGGATTCGTCCTACGATATCAGAGAGCGTTGGGACGGGCTCTCCCCTTTCGGATTTGAGGTCGTCCGTGTCATGAACAATCTCGGCATGATTGTCGATGTCAGCCATTTGACTGATGCTGCAGTCGAAGACGTTCTTGACGTCACGAGAGCGCCGGTGATGGCGTCTCATTCTTCCTTGCGCCATTTCACGCCGGGTTGGCGGCGCAATCTGCCTGACGATCTCGTCAAGAAAATCGGTGAGAATGGCGGCGTCATCATGATCAATTACGGCTCGGCTTTTCTGACGCCGGCGGCCAATGCCTATTCAAAGCCGCGCGATGAAGCCCGCGAGAAAGAAGAAGAGCGCATGGGCCGTAAGATGACCGACGAAGAGCGCTCCGCCTTTAACGACGCCTGGCGGGAAAAATTCGATTATCCCTTCGCCGCGGTGGAAGACGTGCTCGATCATATCGACCGCGCGGTTGAACTCGCCGGCATCGATCATGTGGGGCTCGGCTCTGACTATGACGGCGTCGGGGATTCCTTACCTTCCGGCCTCAAAGACGCTTCCACTTATCCGACGCTCATTCAGGGTCTGCTTGACCGCGGCTATGACGAGGAGGCGATCGAAAAGATCCTGGGCCTTAACGCTTTAAGGGTCTGGGAAGCGGTTGAAGACGAGAAAAAGCGCAAATGGCGGTAAGTGACACCATGCGCTGGAAACTCACAATCACCGAAACCGAATTCGGGCCGGCATTAATATTGCCCGATGACCTTTTGAAGAAGTTGGGCGTGGAGGTCGACGACCGGCTGCAATTCGACCGATCTCAGCGTGGGATTATTGTAAAAAAAGCACCCAACAAGAATTTGCCGGAAAGTTCACTCAAATAAGCCATATCAATCGCCAAGGTGATGGTATGGCTGATCTTGGCGAATTAGAAATGTTCAAGCTTGCGATATACTTTGCGAGCTATCTTTATTTTTTGGCAGCTCCCGCGCTGCTTTGGCTGGTGGTGAAGCGAAACGGCGCCGCAAGATGGGCAGCCCTTGGTTTGTTTGCCGTTGTTTCTCTCTTCGCTTACGGCCGCTTCATAGAACCGCGCATGTTGTTTGCGCCGGAGCACAATGTTCGCCTCGATCGTTGCTTCGCAGAAGAAGGCTCTTTACGCATCGCCGTAGCAGCTGATTTTCATATCGGACTGTTCGGCAACGCTATGCCGGTTTCTCGGATTGTGGAGCGCATCAATGGGGCCGCACCGGAGGTTGTCCTACTGCCCGGGGATTTCAGCTATTTTCTCGATCCCAAGGAGAATGGAGCGGTGTTTGCCGCATTCGATACGATTGATGCGCCGGTCTATGGCGTGCTCGGCAATCACGACCATGGCTTGCCGGGCCCTGATGTTTCGACGCCATTGCGCAAAACACTGCTGAAATTCGACGTCAAGATGATCGATGACTCGGCTCTATCGGTTGCGGTGGAAAATGGGGACATTGAACTGGTTGCGTTGTCGGACGATTGGGCGGGACATCAAAACCTTGCCTTGCTCAACAACGCGGTAGCTGAACCACGCATAGTCTTAACGCACAATGCGGCGTCGGTGCGAAAATTCTCCCATGAGGCGACCGTTGACCTTCTGATCGCTGGTCATACTCACGGCGGACAGATATTGCTGCCGGTTTTGACATGTGCGCTCACATCTATGTGTGAAAAGCGGCGTTACGGACTGAGTCGCGCCGAAGAAAGCTATCCGCTTCCGCGCACGAGAGCGCTTCAGCAAGCGAGTGGTCCTGATGCGCGCAAGGACACGCTGATTTTTACAACATCCGGAACGGGCATGGTTGGTTTGCCGATGCGGTTTCTGGTCCCGCCCCGGGTGGATGTTCTAAACGTTTCCTGGGGCAAGTGTCGCGGTGTATGAATCGCAACTCCAGACAATTTTCATAAAATTAAAAATAATTCTTTACACTGATTAATACTTGAAACCGCCGATCCGTTGAGTCATATAGACCGCGGGGAGCGCGCAAATCCTGTTTGGTGTGGGAATTGGCGGCGACCACGGGGCCGCTGCCGGCTCGCCTCGCGAACAGGCGCTGATTAACGGTTTTGCGTTGGAATGTTACGGATATGACAGATCTTGAAAGGATTAAACGGCATATGGACGCCTATGGCGTCGGATGCGCGGTGGTGAAGGACCATGTGGCGATATCAATCGCCTGGCGGTCCGAGCGCATTGACGGCAAGGAGCTGTGCATGGAAACGACGCGTCGGGCCTCATCCATGCGCGAGGCCTGCTCGATCGTCGGGTGTCGCTGTCCTGACGCCGATCATCACCCCGGCTGCGAGGAGGATGCGGCCTGACGCTGGCAATTGGCGCCGACAATTGACGCCTGCGACTGCCGAACGATGATGAATCCTGCGCAGCGATCGATTATGACGTCTTCACGCAACTGGAGGCGAGATCGTGGCCACGCTCAAAGGAAAGACATTGTTCATCACCGGCGCTTCGCGGGGTATTGGCCTCGCCATCGGGCTCCGGGCCGCCAGGGACGGGGCCAATGTGGCGATTGCGGCGAAGTCCGCTGAACCGCACAAGCATTTGCCGGGAACAATCTACACGGCAGCGGAAGAAATCGAGAAGGCGGGCGGCAAGGCGCTGCCGCTGATTGTCGATGTACGCGATGAGCACGGCGTTTTGGAAGCGGTTGCGAAAACTGCAGAAACCTTCGGCGGCGTCGACATTTGCGTCAACAATGCGTCGGCGATCTCGCTCACCGGCACCGAAGCAACGGAAATGAAGCGCTACGATCTGATGCATCAGATCAATGGGCGCGGCACGTTTCTAACATCGAAAGCGTGCGTTCCTTATTTGAAAAAATCCGACAACCCCCATGTCCTCATGTTGTCGCCGCCGCTCGACATGGACCCGAAATGGTTCCGCGGTCACGTCGCCTACTCCATGGCGAAGTTTAATATGTCGCTTTGCGTCCTCGGCATGGCGGAGGAATTCAAATCCGACGGCATTGCGTTCAACGCCCTTTGGCCGCGCACGGCGATCGCCACAGCGGCGGTGAAATTCGCTCTAGGCGGCGACGCCATGATCGCGGCTTCACGCACCACCGATATTCTCGCCGACGCGGCGCATATGATCTTCACCAAACCGTCGAAGGACTGCACGGGCAATTTCCTGATCGACGACACATTCTTGCACGAAAACGGCGTTACGGATTTTGAAAAATATCGCGTTGATCCGTCGAAACAGCTGGTTGTTGATTTCTTTGTACCCGATGACATTCCGCCGCCGCCGGGCGTTGCGGAATCGTTGGCCGGGTCGATCGTTTAACGGCGGGTGAGAAGTTCGGCGCCATCGTCATAATAACAACTCGGCGGCGAAGAAGGCAAAGAAGCCGCCGACGACGTAAGCGATGATAGCAAATGCGAGAATGACCGTTCCTGTCCGGCGCATGGCGTTGCAGGCCTTCGCCTGCGCCGGATCGATTGGACAGGGTGCGTTTCGCGTCGCCCATTTTATGATCACGGCGGCGGCGAGCAGCACCCCTGCGCCAATGAAGAGCGGGCCCTTGTGAGCGGTCAGCCACACAAGGCCCGGCACATTCGTCGCAAGACCCGCCATCACAGCGCCGGCGCCGATCGTAATAAGAAACGCCGGGAGCGCGCAGCACAGCAGCGTCGAAACACTGGCGAAAAGCGCCAAAGCCGGGGCCGCGGTTTCACGTATCATCAGCCGCATGGCTTGCTCCCTTCAATGCGGCTTCGCCTCGACGGATGGCCGCTGCGCGGTAACCCGCTTTCTTCACCAGCGACTGAATGACATCGTCCGCAAGCGTCATCGATGGTTTGAACACCAGGTTCAGCGTTTTGCTGTCGAGATCGACATAGACAGCGGCGACTTCTTCACGCCTGCCGAATGTTTTGTTCATCGCCTTTGCGCAAAAATCGCAAACGACGCCGAGGACTTCGACAACAACGGGCTCGCCGCCGGCTTGCAGCGCCGCTTCGATTTCCGGCGTAACTTGCAGCGCCGCGCCTGAAACACTGGCATCTCTGCTGTGGTCTTCAAGCTCGTGCGTCTCATGATCATGTGCTTCCTGATTTTCATGATGGTCAGTCGCATGATCATGTTTTTCGTCTGCGTAAGCTGACGTTGTCGCCATCAACGCGGAAACGGTGAAAATAAAAATGCGGTTCATGAGTTCTGTCTCCTTCAAAAACGATAGGTGAAGTTGGCGAGCGGCTGGCTGTCGGGGATGCTCCACCCGACCTCCAGGAGCGCTGCGCCTTTGAAAAAACGGACGAGCGGTGTGACGCCGACCTCGTCATTATTGTCGGGGCGGTGGTCGACCTCGACCATCAGCCATGTGTGCAAATCGCCGGTGTCGCCCTCATAGGGCGCGACGCCGACGCGGGCGGCCTGCATGAAATTGGCGTCCATGCCGCCGCTTTCGAGCACGCGGGCGCGGTAGGAGGCGAAGAGGCGCCGCGTTTCCCAGTCGGCAAGGACGCCGGCGAAGCCTGCTGCTTCGGTTCCGAGAACGTTGTCGCCGACCCCTGTAACAACGCCGCCTCCGGCGAACGCATAAATGTTGGCCTGATAATTCTCACCGAACCAGCGTTTCACAAGATAAGTCGCCTGCGGACCGTTTAATACAAAGTCCGCCCGGCGATCCCACTCGCTGCGCCAGCCAAGAGAAAGATTTGGATCAAGCGTGTAATGAACCCACAACGATGTGCTCTGTCGGTCGGTTTCTTCAATGACCGTCCATCCGCCTTCATAGGATACGGGCCGCGCTTCGGCGTATGAATAAACGCAGAAGGCGAAGGCGGCGACGGCCGTAAGCGCGCGCGCCATGGCCATGCCTTTCGAATGTGATTGTTGTTTTGCGTTCAATCGCGGGCGACGCCCGCACTCGGTTTATTCAGAGCGCGCGGGGCGGCGGCGGCTCGGCTGCAAAGGAAGCGCTGTTGTGAATGTCGCGAATTTCATCAAGCGCAATTCCGGGCGCGGCGTGCGGCGCTTCACCGTTCTGCATCAGGACCGCTGTTGCGCCGATTGTGCAACCTTCACAATCAAATCCGCCGTCGCAATCGCTGGCGCAGTCCTGGTGCGGTTTCAGGTGTTCAGAATGTATTTGAGCATTGTGTTGATGATGTGCCGCGCCGCTATGCATCATAGGTCCATGGCCGCCATGATCGGCAATCATTTGCTCGTTTGATGTTACGCCCGCGCCCCGCGCGTGAGCGCAGGATGCTGGTGCGTTAACAACAGTAACCAGCGCGAACATGAGAGCGAGTAAAAGCTTCATCTCTTCCGCCCGCCCAGAACTGCTACAAGTTCATCAACTTTCTCTCGTCTTGCGGCAATGCTTTTTCCCGCAAGCGCGTCTTCAACGCATGTATCGAGATGATCGTCGATAATGACGGATTCGAGGCCGTTCAGCGCCGCCTTGATCGCCTGCACCTGACGGACGACGTCAATGCAATAGCGGTCTTCGTCGACCATTCGGGCGACGCCGCGAACCTGCCCTTCGATGCGCGCGAGGCGCTTGCGGGCGACGGATTTTGTATCGTCTCGCACAGTGAATACCCTAGGGGGGTATATTGGAAAGTCAAGACGCCATCGCTTCCCAATCCGCCCGCGCAAGGCGCATCACCAGGCAGTTATTGCCGTAGAAGTCCTGAACGCCCTGGCCGCGAAACCCGAGGCGCTCATAAAACTTGATCGCACGCGTGTTTGACACCAGCGGATCGATAACAACGGCTTTGACGTCAGGCGCGGCAAAGCAGCGCTCAAGCGCAAGCTGCATCATTTTCGCGCCATAGCCTTTGCCGAGGTCGCTTTCCTTGGCGACGAAAATATCAAGGGCGCGAAGGTTCGATCCGACATCGCCCCAATAGTGGGTCTCCTCCCGCGCCGGATCGATGATTTCGATGTAACCGATCGGGCGACCGTTGATTTCAGCAATCACCGGGTCGTGCCAGTCCTGGTTGATGGAGAGTTCCTCCCGCCAGTCGGGCGGTTCTTCCTCGCCGAAACCCGCTTGCACATGGGGCCGCTTGCGCCAGTCTTCGAGAAGGGCTGCGTCGTCAAGCGTGGCGCGGCGGAGGATCATCAATCAACCTTAGCTCTCGCTGCATTAGGGCGCCAGAAAGCGATCGAGATATTCGTCGGAATAGTCTGTGCGCAGTTCGATCCACACAGGCAAATGGTCGCTCATTTCGTTGGTGCGCCAACTGGAATATTCGCTGTCCCAATCTGCGTAACCGGCGCCCAGGGTTCCATTTTCAATCGCGTCACGGCTGTCCCGGTGAAATTGCCAGAAATCTGAATATTCCGATGAGCTCCGGTCCTTCATGGCTTTCCCTAAAGGTTCATAGTCGGCTTTTTCTGCATCGGTGAAGACTGACTCATGATACCTGACGACGCCATGCGCCAAGCGGTTGGAAACATCTTCCGGCCCCGCAAAGGCGATCAGGTCAAAATATTTTTCTCCGGTGGAATTGGACGGTGGAAACTCTGGAACGGAGAAGTCGTTATTTTCAATAGCTTTGTAGGCCGGATGTTCGCGGTCATCGGTATTCATGTCGCCTAGAAAAATGTAAACCTGGTCTTCTGCTTTCGCCCGTTTGGCAAGTTCCTTGGTAATCAGATCGATTTCCTCTGCGCGAGACGGTCGGCCCGCCTCGTCCTTTGACGCGATATGCGCGCCACAGAGGGTGAACTTGAACCAGCCCGCCTGAAAGCTTGCGAAAAAGGGAGCGCGGGATATGGGTTCGTCGCCCGTCAAATCCCGTTGATCGAAAATCAGTTCGCCAATCAAATTCTGGAACGACACTTTGTTCGTATTATAAAGATAGGCCATGCGCTCATTGTTGCCGCGCCCGACGTCTGAACTATCGTTTATAAAAAACCGCCAGTTCGGGCCCAACAAACGCGCGAGCCGTTCAACGGCCCACATGTTTTTAACTTCCTGCAAGGCGCAGATGTCGAAGTGATCAATAATTTCGGCGATATAATGAAAACTCTCCGGTAGACGGGGCCGCCCGCCGTCAAAATGCTTGATATTCCATGAGCCGATAATCAGCGAATTCGGTTTTCGTTTTTTTCTGATTTCATCATTGAGTTGGATGCGCAAGTCTTTGAGGTGTTTGGCGATCCATCCGGCTTGACCGGGTTTTTCGCTACCTGCGGGATAGCGGTGTGCAATTTTGAGGTCTTTATAAAACGCCATGGCGAGCCCTTTTTGAATTTTGGGAAACCTTATCAAGTTTCAAACAAAAAAATACGCCAATCATATATCCAGGCTTTCGCCGGGGTGGGCGCCGTTGTAATCAATTCTGATGACAACACTCCTATACACCCATCCTGTTTTCTCCCGTCACGAAGTGCCGCCCGGACATGTGGAGCACGGGGGGCGCTACGACGCCGTAGACAAAGCGCTTCAGCATGAAGATTTCGCGCACTTGGAGAAGCGCGTTCCACCAAAGGCGACGGCGGAAGAGATCGAACGGGTGCACCCGCAAACGTTTCGACTTGTGGTGGAAGAAAACGCTCCCCGCGAAGGCCTCGCGCAATTCGATGCAGATACGTTCATGGGGCCGTCATCGCTCGAAGCGACCTTGCGCGCGGCCGGCGGCGCGGTCGCCGCGGTTGATGCGATTTTTGCCGGCGACGCGCAGAACGCGTTCATTGCTGCGCGCCCGCCAGGCCATCATGCGGAACCGGAACGGGCCATGGGGTTTTGTTTTTTCAACGGCGCCGCCATCGCAGCCATGCATGCTCGCGAGCATGGCGCGACCCGTGTCGCCGTCCTCGATTTCGACGTGCATCACGGCAACGGCACCGAGGCCGCATTCTGGCATGACGAACAGGCGTTTTACGCCTCGTCCCATGAATGGCCGCAATATCCCGGCACCGGGCGGGAAAGCGATCGCGGCGCCTTTGACAACATCGCCAACGCGCCGCTGGCGACCGGGGCGGGAAGCAATGAATTCCGGCGCGCCTGGGGCGAGACGTTGCTGCCCGCGCTTTCGGACTTCGATCCGGATTTCATCGTCGTCTCGGCCGGTTTCGACGCCCACGCGGCCGACCCGCTGGGCGGGCTAAACCTCACCGAAGAGGATTTTTCCTGGGCGACCCGCGAGATTATCGGGATAGCCCGGGATAAGGCGCAGGGGCGCATGATTTCTGTGCTTGAGGGGGGCTATGATCTCAAGGCGTTGGCGTCGAGCGCTGCGGCCCATGTGAAAGCCTTGATGGCGGGCTGAAAACCGCGCCATAAGGGCTGACAAAGAGGCTTCGGGCAATATTCCAAATGACCGGTCGGATAATCACTGCGCGCCACGGGCGCCCGGATCTTGCCCGTGATCTGACGATCACGGCGCGGGAATATGGCGACTGGTGGACGCAATATGACGCCAGCGGGCTCGCTGCTGACGAGCGTCCGCCGGAAAGCCTGGTGCGCCTCGCAGAAGGGGCGGAGACCGTCATTTCATCGACCCTGCCGCGCGCGATTGAAACCGCCCGTCATATCGTCGCCGCCGGCCGCACCGTGCCCGCCGACCCGATTTATGTAGAGGCGCCGCTGCCGCCGCCGCCCCTGCCCGATATAATCAAACTGCGTCCCGGCCAGTGGGGCGTCGTTTCGCGCACCTTGTGGTTTCTCGGCTTTGCCCCGGAAGGGGTTGAAAACCACTTGCAGACCTGGGGCCGGGTGAGAAAGATTTCCGCGCGCCTTGCCGAACATGCGCAGAGCGGCGACGTGGTTCTTTGCGCTCACGGCTATCTCAACTGGATGATCGATCAGCAATTGCGCCGCGAGAGCTGGGTGCGCACGAGCCGCGACGGCGGCAATCATTACTGGTCGTGGCGCATCTATGAACCGCCGGGATTAAAGCGCAGCGCTCCTGCAGCCGCCGCAGCGGAATAACGAACTCATACGCCTACGGAATATTTTCGATTTTCTCAAAGCCGTAAACATCGGCGCCAACCGGAAGCGTTCGCTTCGACGTCAGCCCGATGGACCGCTCGGCGAAGGACGCCGTAAATGCGTTGAGCCCGGGGTCTTCATAAGCCACCATTTGCGTCCGGTCGTCTGTGTTGGTGATTTCGTCGGGAATGACGAAGAAACTCAAAAGCGCCCAGGCGTCATTGCGTTTTATCAGCGCGACTGAGTATCCGGCGCCGCCGCCTTCATGCTCGGCTCGAGCGTCGCAGGAAGCCTGCACCAGTTCGCCGTCGGCTGTCGTCACCTCGAAATTGACGATCATGCAACTCGCGCCCTGATAGTTGGTCATGAGGCCGAGGTTTTCCGCCCCGAAGCTCATTACACCATCAACCTTTTCGTCGGTGAGTTCCGCCTTGAGTTCTGAGGATGCGCGCTTTTTCAGCGCCTCACCGTCCCATTCCGTGGCGATTGCGGATATCGATGCGTCAGCATAGGCCGTCGCCTCGGCGGTGAGCGGTTTGATGGCGTTAAGGCCAGCGACGACCAAAATGACGAATGCGACAACGACAAAGATCGCAAGCGCGCCGATTATAGCCAGAACTGTTCTCATATCGCCCCTCCAATCCCTGTCGAGATTATCGGACAAAGGCTACGGGCGATCAAGCGCCGGCCCCCGCGGGCGTCCTTGCCAACCATACGCTTGCCAAGGACGCCGCGATCTCTCAAATAGGCTTCTATGACCAAGAAATCAGACAATATTTCCGCTTTGAGTTTCGAAAAAGCCCTGGCTGAGCTGGAGGCCATTGTCTCCAAGCTTGAAAGCGGCAAGACGGAGCTTGAGGACTCGATAGAGCTTTATGAACGGGGCGCGAAGCTCAAAGCCCATTGCGAGGCGAAGCTCAAATCGGCGCAGGAAAAGATCGAAAAGATCGTCGTCGGCGGAAATGGGAAACCTAAGGCCGAACCGGCGACCTTTGACTAGTTGAATATTGGGTCACTTAAAAGTTCGCGCGATCTGCAGCCGAATTTATTTCAACACCTTTGCAACCGCCCATTGATAGCTGCGGGGAAAGAGGCGCTGCACGAACGAAATGAAGTATCCGTCGGCGCCGACAATGACCCGGCGTTTGCGCTTGGCGGCGCCGTTGATAATGGTGCGGGCGGCGCTTTCGGGGCTGGTGCGCGCGGCTTTGTCGAATTTCTTTTCGAGTTTTTCTCTCGTTTTAAAATTGTCCGGCAGCGCGTCGAGTTCGGCGCTGCGGACAATGTTGGTGGCGACGCCTCCCGGATGCACGCAAGTGACCGAAACGCCTTTGGGGGCGAGTTCCATAGCGAGAGTTTCAGAAAACCCGCGTACGGCGAATTTCGATGCACAGTAATGAGCCTGGCCGGGGAAGCCGATCAATCCGAAGATCGATGAAATGTTGGTGATGCTTCCCCCGGTCTCAAGCAGTTGCGGCAAGAACGCCCGGCACATGTCCGCCGTTCCGTAAAAATTGACCGCCATGACTTTGTCGAAAGAGGCGGTCGGCGTTGCTGCGAACTCGCCAACGCGGGAAAGGCCCGCCACATTGAACAAAAAATCGGCCGGGCCCCAGACGCGGCCGAGTTCTGCGGCGTAACGTTCGACCCCGTCGCGATCGGCGACGTCAAGCCGGTCGTAGCGATGGCGATTGTCGGCGGCGCCGATGATTTCCCGAATTTCGTCGAGCCCCGCCTCATCGATGTCCGATAACGCCAGCATGGCGCCGCGGCCGGCGAGGTCTATCGCCATCGCCCGTCCGATGCCGGCCCCTGCGCCCGTGACGACGCAGCGCTTGTCCGCAAATGTTTGGTTCATAGAGCGACGGCTTATTCAACGACGAAGGAAAACTGCGTCGTGATATTCCGCCGACAGGCCGGATGGTCAAGTGGCGGAAATTTCAGCCGCCAGTCGCTTACGGCGTTTATCACCGCATCGTCGAAGTCGTCGGAGGGCGCGTGCGCCAAAATGCGCACATTCTGGATGGAAAGATCGTCGCCGATGTCGAATACAGCGACCGCCGCGCCGAAATTATGTTTCGCAAGCGCGGTCTGCGGGAATTCCGGCGGCGTGCGCTCTTCCCAGCTGATGAGACAGTCGAGGGGCGCATCGGCGGTTTTTTCAAAGAGTGCGTTGTTGGTTTCCTTGTCGAGCAGCGCCAGCACGTCGGGGTCGTCGGTCATGGTCCTGACGAGAGCGGCGGCGGCGGTCGACCAGCCGACGAGCGAGGCCAGCGTCGGGTCAAACGTTTCGTAGTTTTTTTGCGCGGGGATAAGGCGTCGGCCATTTTCCAGATATTCGATGGCGGTGAGCGCTTCATCGACGGTGCGTTTGCGCGGCGCCAGAGAGGCGACGCCGCGAACTAGAAATACGTCGGCGAGGCCACGCTCGTTTTCCGGCTCAAAGATGATGATGGCGGTTTCAGCTTTGCCCGCCGCTTCTACTGCTTGTTCAAAACGATCCTTGTCGAGATCATTTTTAGCGATGTCGAGCCACATGACGACATCGTGGGCGGGGCGCCTGTCTGTTGCGCCTTCGGTCGCGATCAGGGCTTCGCGCAGCTCTTTGCCATTGCGGTTCTTTGGTGCGACGGCGGCGAAGTCGGCGTAAGCAGTGTAAAGATCGAGCATCGCCATGGCGGGACCGTCATAACCGGCCTCGACCAGATCCCGCGATCGCGCCAGCACGCCGCGCGCCAGCGTTGCATCGCTCATGGCGATTTCCCGGCCGTAGTTGAAAGCAAGAACCGCGGTGCGGCGATGGTCGCCAAGCTCGGTCTCCGCCGCGCGCCAGGCGGCGTATGCGTGGGTCTCGGCTGCTTCCTTGTCGCCGCGCTCAAGGGCGCGTTCATAAAGCGCGGCTTCGGCGATATGGCGTGCGCTTGGCGCCGCGCCGATGGTGGTCGGTTCGATGACGCCTTGTTGTGCATGCGTCGGCAGGGCGAGACCGGCGGCCCAAGCTGAGGCAAGCAGAGTGCGGAGTAATTGTTTTTCAAAACGAGCCGCCAAGACCCGTCTCCTTTTTGAATCAAATTTTAGCGTTCGCCGCCGCCGAAGGGCGTGAATTCGCGTTGCTCCATGCAAATTTTTAGTGGGTGAAAACTCACAAATCGCTAATTGGACGGCTTGTTTTCGTAGTTTCAGGCGCGAATGGCCTCACATGATCGAGAAAATCGCCAGGGGCCCACGCGCCCTTCGACCCTGCGCGCGCAGAGTAGGTGAATGGGCCGCCGCCATCGCCCCTGCGGCATTTGCGCAACCGGGCCGCAAAACCGTCCTCAACTTGCCGCGATTTCATGGCTTAAGGGCTGGTGAAAACCGCCAAAATCGTTAGAAGGGGCCAGTTCTGCGCCAGGCCGACGCACGCACCGAAGCGTTCGATCTACAAAGGCTGGCGGGTGGGTCCCGTTAACGACAAAGAGGGGAATACAAATGGCTGTCGACACGCCGCTTCTGGACCAGGTTAATTATCCGGCGGATTTGCGCAAGCTGGAGAAAAGCCAGCTGCGCCAGCTGGCCGATGAATTGCGCGCGGAAATGATTGATGCGGTCTCGGTGACCGGCGGGCATCTCGGCTCCGGCCTCGGCGTTGTCGAGCTTACCGCGGCCATTCACTATGTATTCAACACGCCGGATGATCGGCTCGTCTTTGACGTTGGCCACCAGTGCTATCCGCACAAAATCCTGACCGGGCGGCGCGAGCGCATTCGCACTCTGCGTCAGGGCGGCGGCCTTTCCGGTTTCACCAAACGTTCAGAGAGCGAGTACGACCCCTTTGGCGCGGCGCACGCTGCGACTTCGATATCGGCGGCCACCGGCTTTGCTGAAGCATCAAGGCATCTCGGCAAGGACACGACGACCATCGCCGTCATCGGCGACGGCTCCATGTCCGGCGGCATGGCCTATGAAGGGCTCAACAACGCCGGCCATCTCGGCTCGAAGATGGTGGTGATCTTGAACGACAACGATATGTCGATCGCGCCGCCTGTCGGGGCCATGAGCGCTTATCTCGCCCGCGCCTCGTCTTCCGGCGTCTATCAGGGCTTTCGCACATTTGGCAAACAGCTTGCGAAACGTCTGCCGAAGGCGGTCTACAAGCAGCTCGCCAAGGCGGAAGAATATGGCCGCGGCATGATGACCGGCGGCACGCTGTTTGAAGAGCTCGGCTTTTATTATGTCGGGCCCATCGATGGGCACAATCTCGATCAGCTTGTGCCGGTTCTGGAAAACGTCCGTGACATGAAAGAGGGTCCGGTCCTTGTTCATGTGGTGACGCGCAAGGGCGCCGGTTATCCGCCTGCGGAAGAGTCTGCGGACAAATATCACGGCGTTGCCAAGTTTGATGTGGTTTCCGGCAAGCAGAAAAAGGGAACGCCCAACGCGCCGGCCTATCAGAAAGTATTCGCCAAGGCGCTGATCAAGGAAGCAGAAACCGACGACAAAATCATCGGCATCACCGCCGCCATGCCGTCGGGCACGTCGCTCGATATGTTTGCCGAGGCTTATCCCGATCGCTGTTACGATGTGGGCATCGCCGAGCAGCACGCGGTGACTTTTGCCGCGGGCCTTGCCGCCGACGGGCTCAAGCCCTTCGCGGCGATCTATTCGACCTTCCTGCAGCGCGGCTATGACTCGGTCGTCCACGACGTCGCCATTCAGAACCTTCCCGTGCGCATCCCCATGGACCGGGCCGGTCTTGTGGGCGCGGACGGCCAGACCCATGCCGGAGCATTCGACATCGCCTATCTCGGCTGTCTGCCGAATATGGTTTTGATGGCTGCCGGCGACGAAGCTGATCTTGTTCACATGACCGCGACGGCGGTGGCGTTCGATGAACACCCGATCGCATTCCGGTATCCGCGGGGCGAGGGCGTTGGCGTTGACCTGCCTGAAAAGGGCAAAATTCTGGAAATCGGCAAGGGCCGCATCGTCCGTGAAGGGACGAAAGTTGCGCTGCTCGCTTATGGCGGGCGCCTCGCCGAGGCGCTCAAGGCGGCCGACCAGCTTGAAACGCAAGGGCTCTCAACCACGGTCGCCGATGCGCGCTTTGCCAAACCGCTCGATCACGATCTTATCCTCGACCTGGTGCGCAATCACGAAGTGCTGGTCACGGTCGAAGAAGGCTCGCGCGGCGGCTTTGGCGCATTCGTCCTGCATTTCCTTTCCGACGCCGGATTGCTCGACAGCGGCTTGAAGGTGCGCACGATGATCCTGCCGGACGTGTTCCAGGATCAGGACAGCCCGTTCAACATGTATGAGACCGCCCGCCTCAACGCATCGCACATTGTCGAGCGCGTTCGCGAGGCGCTTGGCATGTCGGCGGAAGTTGTAAACCTGCGCGGCTAACGCCTTTGTTTTCAAACGCGTGAGCCGCCGCCTGCTTGCGCTGCTTTGGCGCCGAGCGCCTTCCCGTTGCAGCGACAGCTGATCGCCACCGCCTGTTTTGCTGGTTTTTACCGGAATTTCCGTTTGGATTTTCCGATATGGTTTCCGGCATTTTTCGGTATGGGCATTGGCGAGAGAATCAAAAGCGCGCGCAAGCAGTGCGGCCTGTCCCAGGTCGAGCTTGCCAAGGCCGTTGGGCGGTCTCAATCCGCTGTCGCCGAGTGGGAAACCGGCGACACCGAACCGCGCCGCAATATCGTTGAAAAGATTGCCGGGGCGCTCGGCGTCAGCGCCATGTGGCTCGAAATCGGCGGAGCCGGCGAGGGCGGCGGCGAACATTATGACGCTCCCGTTCTAAGGCCCGAAGGCGCGGCTGGCGGCGCATCGGAACTCGTCCCCGTTTTTGCTGCGACCGCATCGGCGGTCGACGCTGGATGCTTTGTTTTGGGCGAGGTTGTTGAACATCGTCTGCGCCCGAACCGATGGAAAAATGTAAAAGGTCTTTACGGCGTTTACGTTGCTGACGATGCGATGGCGCCGAGGATCAACGCCGGGGAGCTTGCCTGGGTGCATCCTCATCGCCGTCCTGCGCCGGGGCAGGAATCCATCTTTATCACTGGCGAAAAAGACGCGCGGCAGGCGATGCTGCGCATTCTCGTCGGGCAAACCCAGTCGAAGTGGATCGTGCGCGGGCTGAACCCGAAAAGGGAAACTGATCTTAAGAAAGCGGACTGGGACTGCCAGCTTGTTGTCGGGATCGACTGGAACCGGTAGCGGCGCCGATGACTGTCGGCGGCGAATACAGGATCGGTTGCGCAAATAGTTAACCGGAAAAACCGGTTGACAATATTGCTAAAAGACTTGAAGTTGCCGGTCGACGCAACCGGGCCGGCTTTACTTGATGGCGAACACATCGGACGAGCAGAAGCTCGAATCATTAGAGTCAGAAATCGCCCGGTTGCGTCTTCAGCTCGACGGGCGTCTCGGCGCCATAGCCGACGAGTTGCGCCGTGCGGAGGCGCGTGATGAGTGGATTGCCTCCCATTTGCGCGAGACGCGGCGAGATATCCACCGACAGAACGAGATATTGGATTCGGTGCGCACCGCAGTGGGCGGGGTCAATCGTTAACCTTACCAGTTAACGCGCTCGCGGTAATAATTGCAGAATTTAGCGGTCTTTTGATCTCAAACCCGGCCCGAAAAGCCCGTTTTAATTAATTCGACGTAGAAATTGCATAACAAAATCTGCGCGCGAACGGAGTGATGCGGCGGTGTCTGCAAAAACGACCATCATCATGCCGGCATTCAATGTCGGTTCATATATCGGCGAGGCGGTTAACAGTGTCTTAGCGCAGACGCGCGGCGACTGGCGCCTTGTTATTGTTGATGACGGAAGTGTTGATGAGACGGTCGAAATCGCCCGGTCCTTTTCCGATGATCGCATCACCGTCATCGAACAGGAAAACGCCGGCGCCGGCGCGGCGCGCAACCGAGCGGCGGCGGAAGCGAATACCGAATATCTTTCCATGCTCGACGCCGACGACGCCTGGGCCCCCGACTATCTTGAGAAAATGCTCGGCGCGCTTGAGGCCTCGCCCGATCTCGCATTCGTCGCCTGCGACGCATTGGCTTTTATTGATGATCGAAACGATGCGGTTCTGTGTTCAGAAAATGTGCGCATGGTCCCGCCGGTGACCCTGGAGCAGGTCGCGTCCCGGGCGTTTCAGGTCTACACGGCGGTTTCCATGCGCCGCGACTGGTTTGAGCGCGTTGGCGGTTTTGACGAGACACTGCGCAACGCTCAGGATTTCGATCTCTGGATCCGCATGCTGGGCGCCGGCGCCGAAGCGGCCTTTATCGCCGAGCCGCTCGCCTGGTACCGCGATCGGCCGGGATCGCTTTCCGACAACGACATCCGGCTCAGCGAGTACACAATCCGCGTCTATGAGAAGCTCCGCACGGCGCGTCCCGACGTGACGTCCTTGTGCGACCGGCAGATCGAAAAGCTGCGTTACACAATCGCCCTCGACAGGGCGAAGATGGCATTGCGAGACGGTCAATTCGCGGCGTTTCACACCCATGCGGAAGAAGCGCTGCGCCGTGGCCGCAATCCCAAACTGCGCGCAACCAAGAGCCTCGCGCGGGTCGCGCCGCCGCTCGCCCGGCTTTTGATGGCGGCGCGCGGCTGAGTTGGAATTCATTGCTTGTGCAGTCTTCGATGCTGGAACCTATTCCGCTCATTCCGGCGTAGGCCGGAATCTCAGGCCGCGAGCACAAAGCCGAATCGCCCTGGGTCCCGACTTTCGCCGGGATGAGCGGTTAATGTTAGGACCATCCCGTTCCTAACTACTAGTCCTATATTGATTGGTGTTTCATTGTAGGAAAGCCTCGCAATGCGGCTCGATCTTCATTTGGTGGAAACCGGCGCCTATGCCTCCCGCGCCCGGGCGCGCGCGGCGATCGAGGCCGGGCGCGTGCGCGTCAATGGCGCTGTCGCCACCAAGCCGTCGCAGAAAGTTACGCCGGACGATGATGTTGTCGCCGAGGGCGAGGCGCATCCCTTTGTCTCGCGGGGCGGCGTCAAACTCGATGCCGCGCTTCGGACCATGGAAATAAATCCGGCGGGAAAAATCTGCCTCGATCTTGGGGCGTCTACCGGCGGTTTCACCGACGTTCTCTTGCGCGCCGGGGCGGCGAAGGTTTACGCCGTCGATGTAGGTCATGGACAACTGCACGAGACGCTGCGCGCTGCCCCCCGCGTCGTCAATCTTGAAAAAAACCACAGCAAAGACCTGACGCGCGCGCTTGTTCCGGACCCGATTGAACTCATCGTCTGCGACGTCAGTTTTATTTCTCTCAAAAAGGCCCTTCCGCCGGCGCTTGCATTAGCCGCGCCGGGTGCGAGACTCTTGGCGCTAATCAAACCCCAGTTTGAGGTCGGCCGTTCGCGCCTTGGCAAGGGCGGGATAGTAAAACCTGGATATGAAAATTCATACGGCGTGGGCGAGGACATCAACGAATGGCTCAACGCTCAGCCGGGCTGGCGATCGACCGGTTGGATCGACAGTCCCATCGCCGGCGGCGACGGCAATCGCGAATTCCTCATTGGCGGCGTTAAGAGCCGCTGACGCTGTTGACGCCGGTGGAAGCGGCGCCCATCTTCTTGTTGTCGAAGACGTTGCGGGGACTGTCCATGGTTGCGCTTAACAGGATGATCGCAAATGGCGCGCGACGCGCGGTTTACGGCGCTGGGCAGGCGGCGCGCATTCTCTGGTATACCGGTCACTACGCCGCCGGGCGGCGGGCCATGGGCCCGCTTACCGATCCCGGCGAGGCTCCGTATGCAGAGGAGTTTGCATCGCTCGACCGCGAACGCCTGAAAAACTCTTTCCGCGAAGTCTTTCGGCAGGACTGGAGAAACATCGCCGCCGGCGTTTACAAAATGCCCCTTGAGCTTAAGCGGCCGCCGTCGCCCGCGCGCCTTATTAAGACGAGCCGGGATTATCTGCGCGATTCAGCGAAGGTGGCGCGCCGCAAGGCCTCGCGCGGTCACAGCGAGGTCTGCGCAGAGCCGGTTCGGGACAAATACCCGCGCTACTATCTGCAGAATTTCCACTATCAGACCGATGGCTGGCTGTCCGCCGCCTCGGCCGATCGTTACGACATGCAGGTCGAGACGCTGTTTACGGGCGCGGCCGGCGCCATGCGCCGTGCGGCGCTGCCGTTTATTGGTGAGTTTTTAAAAGACCGCGACTTCGCGAGAACAAGGCTTCTCGATTTGGGCTGCGGCGTCGGCTCGTTTCTTGACGAGGTCAAGCACAACTGGCCGACGCTTGACGCAACGGCGCTCGATCTGTCGCCGGCTTATCTCGGCAAGGCGCGAACAACCTTGTCGAAATACAAAGACGTCTCGTTTGTTGAAGGAAACGCCGAAGCAACAGGTTTACCGTTCCAATCGTTCGATCTCATCACCTGCGTTTACCTCTTCCACGAACTGCCGCCCAAGGCGCGCAAGAACGTTGTCGCTGAATTGGCGCGGTTACTAAAACCGGGCGGCGCGGTCATTCATGTGGATACGATCCAGTATGGGGATGAACCAGGTCTCGACATTCTGCTGGAAAATTTCCCGCGCGGGTTTCACGAACCTTACTACGACAGCTATTGCCGAGCGGACCTCGAAGCTGTCTATGGCGCAGCAGGTTTCGCCAAAAAGGGCGAAACCGTCTCGTTTCTCACCAAGGCGACGACGTTCATGTTAGAGGGCGCTTAACGCCAGCCTCACCCGCATTGCGCGCGGTGAAGCATGGCGTGGTCTGCAAGGACGAGCGCCATCATTGCAACGCCGACGGGAACGGCGCGAATGCCGACGCACGGATCGTGTCGGCCTTTGGTGACGATCTCGGTTTCTTCTCCTTGCGCAGTGACAGTCTTGCGCGGGGAGAGGATCGACGATGTGGGTTTGACGGCGAAGCGCACGACAACGTCCTGTCCCGACGAAACGCCGCCGAGAATGCCGCCGGCCTTGTTGGAAAGAAAGTGCGGCCTGCCGTTCCGCATACGGATTTCATCGGCGTTTTCTTCGCCGGAAAGCTGCGCCGCTTCGAACCCGGCGCCGATTTCAACGCCCTTTGCGGCGTTAATCGACATCATGGCGCCGGCGAGATCAGCGTCGAGCTTGCCGTAAACCGGGGCGCCGAGCCCGGCGGGAACGCCGGAGGCGACGACCTCGACCACAGCGCCCATGGACGAGCCGGCTTTGCGCGCTGCATCGAGCATTTCTTCCCATCGTTTTGCGGCGTCGGCGTCGGGGCACCAGAAAGGGTTTTGTTCAATCTCGTCCCAGTCAAATTTGTTCCGGTCGATTTTGTCCTCGCCCATCTGTACGAGGCAGGCGCGGATGGAAATATCGCCCCCAAGCGTCGCCCGGAGCGCCAGATCCGCCACGGCGCCGGCGGCGACCCGGGCCGCAGTTTCCCGCGCCGACGATCTGCCGCCGCCGCGATAATCGCGAAGCCCGTATTTGGCGTTGTAGGTGAAATCTGCGTGGCCTGGCCGGAACTTGTCGCGAATGTCTGCGTAGTCCTTTGAGCGTTGATCCACGTTTTTGATCATCAGGCTGATCGGCGTTCCCGTCGTGCGGGGCCCGTCGGTGCGGTCGTCTTCGAAAACGCCGGAAAGAATTTCCACCGTGTCGGGCTCTTTGCGCTGGGTGACGAATTTCGACCCGCCCGGTTTTCGCGTGTCGAGGGCGGCCTGGATGTCCTCGGCGCGCAAAAGGAGGCCCGGCGGGCAGCCGTCAATGACCACGCCGAGAGCGGGCCCGTGCGACTCGCCCCAGGTCGTAAATCGGAAGACCCGTCCGAAACTGTTGAAAGACATACTTGATTTCCGTGCCCGGCGCTGCTTTCGTCGGTCCTTACTCTATCACGCATCGCCTGGCTCTTATAAGAGGCGGGCGAGAGTTTATGGGGCGTAAACAAAGATCAGATGTCCGACCCGTTAATTCCCCCGAGCCCGAGCGCCGAGGTCTATGGCTTTGACGAAGATCAGGGCGAAGTCTTCACCATTAACGATCCCTTCGCGCTTTTCGCCGAGTGGCTTCAGAAGGCCGGCGAAACCGAGCCGAACGATCCCAACACCATGGCGCTGGCGACCTCAGACAAGCACAATCTGCCGAATGTGCGGATGCTGCTTTTAAAGGACGTCGATGCGTGCGGCCTCACATTTTATACCAATGTGGAAAGCGCCAAGGGGGAAGAGCTTGCCGCCAACCCCCAGGCGGCCGCCTGTTTTCACTGGAAGACCATTCGCCGTCAGGTGCGTTTCCGCGGCCGCGTCGAACCGGTGAGCGATGAAGAAGCCGACGCCTATTTCGCCACCCGCGCCCGGGGAGCGCAACTTGGCGCGCGCGCCTCGGCCCAGTCGCGACCGCTTGAGTCTCGCGAAGCGCTGGAAAAAGAAATTGAGCGCCTCGACAAACTCTATGAGGGGCAGGATGCGCCGCGTCCGGAACATTGGTCGGGCTATCGCCTCATTCCCATCGAAATCGAGTTTTGGGTGAACCGGCCTTACCGCCTGCACGACCGCCTGGTTTACTGGCGCGAAGAAACCGATGGGCAATGGCGAAGCGAGCGGCTTTATCCTTGATTGGGCGATGCCCGAGCAGGTGAATGGGTTAGGCGCAACAATCAAACCCATCCCCGCCCATTCCCGCGAAGGCGGGTGCCCGGCGCTCAAAACAAGCTTAAATTATTTAGAAAATCATCGTAGATTATTTTCTTAGAAACGGCAGTAAAAGCGAGATGGGACGGAGATCGCCTCATGCACATCATCATCGCTATTCTCGGCGCGCTGGCGGCGGCGTTCTGGGCGTTCACCTATTTTGTCAATGCGGCGAGTGAAGGGCGGGAAGCCTTGCGCGACGCGAAAGGCGTCGTACGCCGCGGCAACTGGAATCGGCGCGTTGACAAACGTCTAATTGAAAACCTCTCCGATCCGCGCGAGGCGGCCGCCATATTGGCCTTTCAGGTCGCACAGTATGACGGCGCCGTCACGGACCGTCAGCGCACGGCGATCACCAGTGAAATGAGCGACATGTTTGCGGCTGATCAGGAAACCGCAGACGGGCTATTTGCCTTTGCGCGCATGGCGGTCGGCGAAATAAACGATGCAGGCAATTCCGTTCGCAAAATTCTGCGGCCCGTCGTCGAGGCGTGCACAGCGGAAGAAAAAGCCGACCTCGTTGCGCTCCTCGAGCGTACGGCGGAAATTGAGAGCGCGCCAAGCGATATGCAGCGCCGACTTATCGCCGAAGCACGCCGCACATTGCTCGACGCGTGAACGCCTGGATGGGCCCAACCTAAACAATCGGTCATGGGAGTGCTTCCTCGTTTTATGAGGGCGCATCGCAAGCGAATCGTGGTGACATATCTCACGAATCGAACCGTGGCGCTAAAGCGGCGGATCGATTCGGGGAGAGAAAAATGCGGACATTGAAATGCGTCGCCCCGGCAATGGCGCTTTTGGCGCTGACCGCGGGCTGCGCGAGCCACAAGATTACATCCGCCGCGCCCGACGGCCGCGGGATCGCCGGGCAGCCTTTTGAGCACGGCTCAACGTCATTCGCAGGGCGCGCCGGCCTTTCAACGGACGGCACCGGTTATGTGACGCGCGATGAATGCGGCGAGGACGCCCTAACCGAAGTCGAAATACGACGGAATGTCGGCCAGACGCTTATCACCCTCGTGACGCTGGGCGTCATTTCACCCGCAACGTTCTATTTCTACTGCGCCGAAGACGGTCCGCCGCCGCCCTGCGATTGCGATCCGGGATCCGACGACGAGTTTTAGGAAACGCCATGCCAGACGATAATGAAATGCTCGAATGGCATCCCCAATCCGACCCCTGGCGAAATTGGCATGAAACCATCTCGGCGGCGATTGAGGGCGTCTATATCGTTCGGTACCCGGAGGATAATCCGCGATATGGATCCGCTGCGATAAATAGATGCACGCGGCAAATCCAGCGCGCGCTCACGGAAGCTAAAACAAACGGATTTGAAGCGCGCGTCGTCGGGCGCGGATGGTCGTTGTCCGAAGCGCCGGTCACCAGCGGCGCCATGCTCGACCTTTCACGCCTTTCGGGCATGAAACCGCTTCGTGAAAACCAGCTCGATCCCGGCTATCCGGGTGACGCCGATGCGCGCAAAGGGCTGTGGCTCATTCAGTGCGGCGCATACATAGCCGAGATCAACCGCATGATCGAAAGCGCCTCTTTCAAGCGCTCATTGCGCACGTCCGGCGCTGCGAATGGGCAAACGATCATTGGCGCCACGGCGACAGGCACCCACGGCTCGGCGCTCGAATTAGGGGCGCTGCACGATCATATTGTCGCCATTCACTTGCTGGCGGGAGACCAGAAGCAGTACTGGCTTGAGCGGGCGTCGCATCCGGTGATGAAATCGTCTCTTCCCGATTCCATCGGCGCCGAACTGAAACGTGATGATGATCTCTTTAACGCCGTTCTGGTGGGCCTTGGCGCCTTTGGCGTCATTCATAATGTCGTAATTGAAACACGACCGCGTTTTCTTTTGGAGGCGAAAAACTTCGCCAAGGATGCAAGCGGCGGCAAACTGACGCTCGATGCGGCGATGCGGTCGGTGATTGAGACCCTCGATTTCAGCAGCCACCCGGAATTGGCCGCGCCCGGCGGCGAGCAGCCCTATTTCTTCCAGCCTATTATTGATCCGAACACTGACCCTGTCGAAGTCTTGGTGACGTTGATGTATGAGCGCCCGTGGGCGCCGTCGCACCGGCCTGACTATCGCATGGCGGAATCGACCTTCGGGCCAGGCTACGACTTTTTGTCCGTGGTCGGTCAATTGCTCGAACTGTTCACGCCGATCGTGCCGTTTTTCAGCCAGGTTGCGAAAGACACCATGTTCGATACGACGACTCGCACCGGAAGCTGGGGCGAAATATTCGGCTATAAGGCGCCGCGCACCAAGGTCGCCTCGGCCGCGCTCGCCGTGCCGATCGACCGCGCGCTTGATGCGCTCGACGCGCTCATGGAAATCAATGACACCGTCGGTCCAACGCCGGTGGTTTTTGGGTGCCGATATGTGAAGAAGTCGCCGGCGCTGCTTGCCATGAACCGATATGACACGACTTTTGTGGTGAGCATCGACGGCGTCTTTAACAATACGACGCTGGCCTTTTTCGATGCGATTCCGGCAAAGATGGAGGCTGAGGGTATTCCGTTCACCCAGCATTGGGGCAAAACCAACGGCATGAATGCTGCGCGCATCCAGGCATCGTTCGGCGCTGATTTCACGGCTTGGAAGGCCGCCCGTCATCAATTGCTGCCGAATGCCGCGGACCGCGATTTGTTCACCAACGATTATATGCGCGCGCGCGGGCTGGATGGGTAAGGCGTGGCTCGCCTCGCTTTGTTTCTAACCAATTAATTCGTATGTCGATGACAGGCGCGGTTCCTCGTCGCATTGCGCGCGGCCCGTTTCAACGAGGCGGATCAGATGCGCCAATACATTGAGCGCCGCCGCCTTGTGAAGGCGCGGATCAACATCCGCATACATCGCTTCCACCATCTGACGGATGCGATTGCGCCCCTTGGCGAGCTGGTCGAGGATTTGTGCGTCGCGCATTAAGCGGTGCGCCTTTACCGCCCGCACGAACCGTCGCGGATTTTCTATCGGTGCTCCATGAGTGGGCAAATAGATCGCATCTTCCCGCGCGAGCAGCACATCAAGGCTGTCGAGATAAGCGCCCATGTCGCCGTCCGGCGGCGCCACCACCGTGGTCGCCCATCCCATCATATGATCGCCGGTAAAGAGCGCCTTATGCGCAGGCAGTGCAAAACATAAATGGTTCGAAAGATGGCCGGGCGAATGCACCGCCTCGATACGCCACTCGCTGGTTTCGATAAGCGCGCCGTCGTCAATAATTTCGTCGGGCTTGAAGGAATAATCCGCCCCTTCGTCGAGGGCCGGGGCGTCGAGTTTTTTCTCTCGAACAGGGTGGGCCCCGAACCCGAAGATCGGCGCGCCGGTGCGGTCTGCAAAGTCCCGCGCGCCGCCGCAATGATCTGAATGGGTGTGGGTGATGAGGATATGGGAGACGCGGCCCGGGCCAATGGCCGCTTCAAGCGCATCGAGATGGGCTGCATCGTCCGGCCCCGGATCGATCACCGCCACGTCTTGGGATCCGATGAGATATGTCCCCGTGCCCGTATAGGTGAACGGTCCGGGATTATTGGCGATGACGCGCCTGACGCCGGGAAGGACGGCGTCCGGAACGCCCGGTTTGAAGTCGATGTCTTTAACGAAGGGGATTGAGGGCAAGTCTCAGTGTCCTGGGCGGGAGACCGTCTCGTCCACCAGCGCTGAAAACGCATCGGCGAGGCCGCGCATGGCCTTGAGCTTGTCCTGGGACTTCAGCGCCGAAGGCGGACCCATATCGGTCTTGTTGGCGTCGACAATATAGATGCGGCCGTCGCCGCGATCGCGCAATACGTCGATGCCGCCGAAATCAAGACGCATGGCGCGCGCGAACTCAATGATCTTGTGTTGTTCGTCTGTGGACAGCATGGCGTCCGCGGCAACAAGGTCCACACGATAGTTGTCGTTGGTGAAGCGCAAGGACGGCTCGCGCCTTTTCAGATAAACGAACGGGATCTTGCCGCCGACAATTGGTGTACGGATGTCGATATGGTCGCGGCCGTCAAATGTGTTGTCGATTAAGCGCTGATAGACGTGATCCCGTCTCGGCGCCGGCGCTGGGCAATCGATGATACGCCCGTCATGGCGGCCGTTGCCTTCGGATTTTTCAACTGCCGGCCCGCGCCAAACGGTTGGATCAACGCTGAGGGCGTAACCGAACACTTCTTCAAAGACGCGCGCCACGACGCTCTTGCGAATATCAAAGCAGCCAATGTTGAACGCAGGCTTCACTGTCGGGGACAATCTTGGCGCTGTCAGAAACTCGCGATCCTCAAAATAAAAATGCAGGTCGGCTTCAGCGTGATTGTCGACAATCTTGACGTCGGCGAGCTGGCACACCGGCCAGATCGCATAAAAAGAGCGTGGCTTTTTCGGAAAGAACGAAATACGCGCCCGCGGATTACGGCGTTTCAAGACACGGCTTGCACGCACGCCGTTCACGAGCCAGACGAAACTCGCGATCGACAGGACATCGCGGGCGAAGCCGGGCGTCAGCGGAATGGATACGCCGGTTTCCTTCGCGACCAGCTGATTGCCATTGATTTTGAACTCACCAAACACGGACATGCTTTCTTTACGCTCCTCACCGGCTGCCGGATCGTTAACCAATCGGCCGCCGCCGGCCCCCATCGTTAGATGCACTTTTCATCGATAACACGAAAATAATAAAGCCGTGAGACGACAAAAATCCAGCTAAGGCGCTGAACGGCGCGGGTTTTGCGACGAAGCGCCCATGTGTGCCGTTCGTAAACAAACTCTTAACGCCGCCGCCGCAATTTTCGCGGTTGCGGTCATGAATGCCAGCGCCGCTCTAGCGGGGGAGCATGCGGCGGCGCGGCATGAAGGGGGAACGGCGGGGGGCGTCGCCGTGGGTGACGGCGCCGCCGGCGTCACCGACCGAGCGTGGGTGACCGCCCCGCCGAATTATCTCTACGTGGTCGAGAAAGAACGGGGGAGCTTTCTTGACTGCGGAGAGGGGCGCGAGCGACGCGCGGTTGACGAAGACGGACGCGATATGGCGCCGCTGCGCTGCGGCGTGACCCTGACTGAGACAATTGTGATACCCGCCGCGGCATCATCGGCGCGGATTATTATTCACTTTTAGGATCGGGTTCAGCGTCGGCGGCTTCGGGCGGCGATACGTCAAACGCGGCGTTCATCAGACAATAGTCGGTCTCATACGCGCCATCTTCATTTTTGTGCGCGTAGACCATGTACTCTTTCCCGTAGTCGAATCGGACGCCGCATTTGGCCGTGTTCGTCTCATGAAAGATCTTGAGACGGCCGTTGATTTTTGCCGGCTCGCCGTTTTCCGACGCCGAGAGCACGTCAAAAACCGTCGCCTGGCGCGGCGCGGCCTTTCGTCCGTCAGGGCCAAGCGTCAGTTCGGCGTCGACAACAAGTCCCTGCAACATGAATTCGGGCGCCTTGGTTTTCGCGCAACTACACAATATCGCCCGGGCGCGATTGAGTTTCGGCGGCGCTGCAAGCGTTTCGACTGCGTCAGCCACCGTGTCCGACTCTTGCGCGGCGGGCGCCTCTGATTGCGCCATGATCATTGCAGCAAGCGGTATAAGCAACATTGTAAACTCCGTATGCGGCTAAATTGGCGGATTGGTGCGCGGCGACTTGTGGGCGTCGAACAACATTGAGAGCGCCGGCTCGTGACCTGAAATATCAAAACCCGCGGTGTTGGCTTCATCGATGATCTGCGCCACCGGCTTGCCGAAGCGGGCTTCGGCGTATGACCAGACGAGCAGCGAGCGCACCCCTGTTTTGCAGAAAGCGAGGGTTTTTCCGTCCTGCGCGTCATCGATCGCCCGTTCAAGCCCGCCCGTGTGATGGGGTGTGATCCCGCCTGAATCGACCGGCAGATAAATGTAGGCAAGACCGGCGTCCTGAGCCGCCTTTTCAAGCTCTGCGCTTTTCGGCTGACCGATCATCTCGCCGTCGGGCCGGTTGTTGACGATGAGCGTGAACCCGTCGGCGGCTGCGGCGCGCATGTCGTCCGCGGTGATCTGCGGAGCGACAAAAAATGTGTCGGTGACGGATATGTATTTCTGTGACAAAGTTACCCCATGGCGTAGCGCCGTTTTCAGAAGAGTGATTTCATCAAATTGGGAGGAAAATGCAATGGCTGCAGCCTTGCGCCCGTTTCACCTGGCGATCCCCGTGGACGATCTTGCTGCGGCTGACGCCTTTTACCATGGGCTCCTGGCCTGTACCCATGGGCGGCGATCCGAACGCTGGATCGATTACGATTTTTTCGGTCATCAGCTCGTCGTCCATTTGTCTCCCAATGATTGCGTTGCGGCACATACCAATTCTGTCGACGGCAAGAATGTGCCGGCGCGCCATTTCGGCGTTGTGCTCGACAAAAGCGACTGGACGGCGCTGGCGGCGAAGCTGGAAAAATCTGACGTCGAATTCCTGATTGCGCCGGGCGTTCGATTTAAGGGCGAACCCGGCGAGCAGGGCACGTTCTTTCTCTTTGACCCTGCCGG
Source organism: Hyphococcus sp. (assembly GCA_965267325.1). Lineage (GTDB taxonomy): Bacteria > Pseudomonadota > Alphaproteobacteria > Caulobacterales > Parvularculaceae > Hyphococcus. Next base: position 2,997,448 of record OZ253943.1, read on the forward strand.
CAATGCGCTTGAATTCAAATATTTCGACAATTTGGATCAGCTTTTTGCCGCCTGAGCGCGTCAGGCGCGGCTTGAACTGGGCATAGATCGGCTCACGCGCTCAAACAAAATTGAGTCTTGCGTCGGTAGTTGTCGAATAGGACGCCGCCGATGCGTCTTGTTTTCATCGAGGCGGCGGGCGTTGCCCCCGTCCGAACATGAAAGGAGAAACCCAATGCCGAAATTCCTATTTGTCTATCACGGAGGATCGACGCCAGAGACACCCGAAGAAGGCGAGAAAGTCATGGCCAAATGGACTGGCTGGATCGGCGGTCACGGCGCCGCTTTCGTCGACGGCGGCAATCCTGTTGGCATGTCAAAAACAGTTACGTCCTCGGGCGTTGCCGATAATGGCGGGTCAAACCCTGCGTCCGGCTATTCCATTGTCGCTGCGGACACCATTGATGCGGCCGCTGAAATCGCAAAGGGCTGTCCGATCCACGAAAGCGGCGGTTCTGTCGAAGTCGCCGAAATCATGGAGATGTAGCGCGCCCGCGCTCAACCACACCGGAGAAAAATCATGCACATTCCTGAAGGCTTCGCGCGGGTGACCCCGTATCTTTTCGCCGAAAACGCGTCGGATTACATGGACCAGCTCATTGCAGCGTTCGACGGCGCCGATGGCGGGCGCACCATGCGTGGCGACACGCTTGCAAACGGCATCGTCCGTTTTGGCGATGCGTCGATGATGATCAGTGAAGCGGGCCGTGGGTTTCCGCCGTCGAGCGTCAGTCTCTATCTTTATGTAGAGAACGCCGACGCGGCGATGGCGCGCGCCCTCGAACACGGCATGGAAAAAATCATGGATGTCGCCGACCAGGACTACGGCGACCGGCAAGGCGGCGTTAAAGACAAGGCGGGCAATATATGGTGGTTGTCGCAGCGTCTCAGCGGCAAACCCTACCGCTAGGTTCCAGCGACCGACTTGCCGGCGCTAATCGCCCCATGTGTCGTCGTCGCTGGTTTCGCCGAGATTGCGCAGCGCCTTCCAGCTATTCCAGAGGACGAAAGCCGCCATCAGCAAAAGAAGCAGAAACGTCCAGAACATAATTTCCCTGAAATGGGGTGCGGGAGGCTTGCAAACAACCACCGGTGCGCACAAAGTTCGCCCGGTCGTTTGACAAGAGCCATTTCTGTATATACAAACGCTATACAACGTATATACAGTGACGGCGCGTGATGGCCGACAAACGGAACAAGAAACAGAAGAAGAAAAAGGACAGTCAGTTGATCATTCGCGTCAGCGCCGGCGAACGCGAGGCGTTTGTGGATGTCTGCGACAGGCTCGACACCAGTGCATCGCGCGAGATCAGGCGGTTTATGCGCGAGTTTGTGGCGGCCAATCGCATGGATGCGGATAAAACCGATTGAATGGCCCGTTAAGAAGGCCATCCAACGTTGGCTGGCGACGCCGCCGCCCCCAACTCTCCCCCTGGGGAGGGCGGCGATGCTGGATCAGCGCGAAGGGAGGGCTGACGGCGCTTGCGCCGCTCGGACCACTTTAAAAGCCCGTCGCTTTATTGCGGCGGGTTTTTTTCCGCCTACTGAGCGAATACCGTCTCGCCGTCGATGACTGTCATGACCGTTTCCACGCTCAGGATATCATTTTCCGGAATGGTCATGATGTCACGGGAAAAGACCGTGAAGTCGGCGCGTTTACCCGGTTCGATCGTACCAAGAATATTTTCCTGAAATGACGTGTGCGCGGGCCAGACGGTGAACATCTTGAGCGCCTCGGCGCGGGTGACGGCTTCGCCGGGGCGCCAGTTTTCGTCCTGATATCCGTTAAGCCCGCGCCTGGCGACGGCTGCATAAAACTCGATGCGCGGATCGCCCCGTTCCACCGGCGCGTCCGAACCGCCGGCGATAATTGCGCCGGCGTCGATCAGCGAGCGCCAGGCATAGGCGCCGTCGAGACGGTCAGGACCCAGACGGTCAGGCACAAAAAAATAGTCGCCAATGGCGTGGCTTGGCTGCATGGAGGGAATAACGCCAAGTTCGGCAAAGCGCGGAATATCTTCCGTATGGAGAATTTGCGCGTGTTCATTTCGCCAGCGCAGGTCGGCAGCGTCCGGATTGTCCGCAAAGATTTCTTCATACCAGTCAAGAAGGGTTTTGTTGCCGTTGTCGCCGATCGCATGGGTTGTAACCTGGATGTCGGCGGCAAGTGCGCGCGCATAATGATCAAGCGCATAGTTCTTTTGCATCAGCAGGAGACCGCGCGTATCCGGCCTGTCGCTATAAGGCTTTGAGAGCAGCGCCCCGCGCGATCCCAACGCGCCGTCGATGTAAAGTTTGACTGATCTCGTCAGGACCCGGCCGTTGGCGTTTTCCCGGTGACCGCTGTCGATGAGCCAATCAAGATCTTCCGGCTCAACTGCATTATAGACGCGAAGGCGAAGGGCGCCGTCTTCAGAAGATGTCTCCATTAAAGGGACGTTTTCGGCCGAGACAGACATGTTGTGGACGCCGGTCCATCCGTATGCGGCGTAAACATTCGAGGCTTCAGCGTAGGCCTCGCGCTTTCGGTCCTCGTTCGGCGCTGTCAGCAAGGGGGCGGCAAGGTCCATGGCGCGGTCGACCAAAACGCCGGTGGCGCGCCCGTCCGCATCGCGTTCAATGCGGCCGCCTTCCGGATCGGGCGTTGATTGCGTCACGCCCGCCGCATCAAGGGCCGCCGAGTTCAAAACCATGGCGTGGCCGTCGGCGCGGCCCAGGACGACCGGGTTGTTTGGACTTGCGGGATCAAGATCGTCGCGGGTCGGCGCGCGCCCTTCCGGCCAATCGGTTTCGATCCAGCCGCGGCCGTAAACGAGATCGCCTTCGCCGGCGTTTTGAACGCTCTCGTCGACAATTGCGACCAGCGCTTCGATCGAGGCGACCGTTTCAAGATTGAGTTCAAGTTCGCGCAGTCCGATGCCGAGCAAGTGCACATGAGAATCGACAAAACCCGGATACATGGCCGCGCCGGCGAGATCGAAAATCTCGGCCCCGTCGCCGGCGGTTTCTTCAACATCGCTCAGCGCGCCTGTCGCGACGATGTTCCCGTCCGCGACGGCGACCGCTTCGACTGTCGGGGCTTCATCAAGGGCGGTGTAGATTGGCCCGCCGGTGTAAATCGTCACGGCGCTGAGCGTTTTTTCCGGCGCTGTTGATGCAGGCTGGCCGCAGGCGGCGGCCAATGCGCAGGCCGAAATGGCGATGGCGGAGAGGGGGTTGCCGTTCATAAGCGTCTCCTCATGCTGACGGATAGGCCATAGGCCCCTCGCCAGGGCGACGCAACGCGATTGGCGCTCAAGGTCAGCAACGGGGTGCGGGAAATGATGGTCGGAGTGGGGTGATTCGAACACCCGGCCCCTGCCTCCCGAAGACAGTGCTCTACCAGGCTGAGCTACACTCCGACGGATCGCCCGCGTCACGGCAAAATCCGAGCCCGCGGGCCGCTTCCTATAGCGGCGGCGCCCAGCCTGCGCAACGGCAATGTTGCGTCGCCAAAATCACCCGCCGGGGGGTCGGCTGGAAGTTGTAAGTTGAATTTGCCGCCGACCATTGCGCGAGAGGATCGAAAGCGCTATTTCCCGCGCTCCCGGCCCGCGGAGCCGGCGCTCATGACACCGATTAACTGTGTTGCGCCAACCCGCTGACGGGACATTCCCGAACCGTTGAGCCGCCCGGGCTCGCGGACGATCCGGCGCCGACGATCAGTCGATTTCGGTTGAGGCAAGGGATAATATTGGGGCGTCGCCAAGTGGTAAGGCATCGGTTTTTGGTACCGACATTCCCAGGTTCGAATCCTGGCGCCCCAGCCAACATCATGCAAAAAATCAAGCAATAATCGCCGAAAGTAATTTTCCGCGTTGCAAGACGTCCATAGTGTTGTTACAAACTAACTGTCTATTAGGTTGAATGGGTCGTTTACCAGACGCGGCCTGGCGTAGGTTCTTGCGCCGCTTTTTGGGACGGAGCGGCGCCGCGGTGTGTACAAATTTGCGGGGATTTCGGGGCGTGAAATTCAGGGTGGTCTCATTTTCATCAGCATAGCGCAATGCGCGCATATTTGACTTCGCGCCGGAAACGGATGTTGAATAACATCTGATCGTCGCGCGAACAGGCGGGTGTACAGAGGTGTCGACGTGCTCTTTAGGGTGGGCGCGTTTTAGGGGATGGAAGAGGGTGACGAAATCAGGTTCGAGGGCAACCAGCAGAAATTTTTTGAATTCGAACGCACGGGCGTTCGTCTCGGCGCCGACTATTTTGAGGTCGAAGTTTCGACTGGCGCAAATCCGTCGGCCGTGAGCCGTTAGCAATTAGCCGCAACAGACCGGTAGGTGAGGCACATATGAAAAAAGTAGCGATATTAGGTTCAGCAGCAGCGATGCTGGCCGTTATGGGCGCGCCCGCTGGGGCGCAGTTCAAGCCGGCGCTCGACACGAGCGAGGAAACGGCGAACGATACCGCCAGGTCGCAACAACGCATTGATCAGCTTGATGATCAAACCGCGGTGTTGCTGAACGATTACCGCGCCAATTTGAAACAGCTTGAGGCTGCGCGTCGGTACAACGCGTCGCTCAATCGCAACATCGAAGCGCAAGATCGCGAGATCACGCGTCTTCGCGAAGACATCGACAATGTCGAAGGCCTGCAGCGCGCCACGCAGCCTTTGATGGAGGAGATGGTCAATCGCTTCAGTCAAGTTGTTTCGGCGGACATGCCGTTCCTGATCGAAGAGCGCTCCGCGCGCGCGGCGCGTCTGAGCACCGTACTCGACAATCCGTCGATGTCAGCGGCGCAGCGCTACAGGCTGATTGTCGAAGCCTACCAGATTGAAAATGAATATGGCCGCACGATCGGCGCCTATGAGGGCACGATCGGAGAGGGTGAAAGCGCGCTCACCGGTGAATTCCTCCGTGTGGGACGCATCGCGCTGATTTTCAAGACGCCGGACGATTCAGTCCTGCGCATTTATGATACGTCGCAAGGCGACTGGGCAAATCTCGACCGCAGCTATCTGCCGGACGTGAAGTTCGGTCTTCGGATGGCGAAGGAACAAACCGCGCCGGACGTTTTCTTCGTTCCGGTCAAACCCCCAGCAGCCCAATAACGGCCGATTGAGATAGAGGGATTAATCGACATGAAAAGCATCAAAATTGCAGGTCTGTCTCTGATCGCCGGCGTCGCGGCCATGGGGCTAAACCTTTCCAGCGACAGCGTGGTCTCCGGCGCGTTTGCGCAGGACGCCGTCACCCTTGATCAGGTGCTGCAGGCGATCCGCCGCGAACGCACCGAGGTCAGCCAGGAAAATCGCGAGCGTGAACAGCGCTTCCTGTCGCAGCGCAATCAGCAACAGGCGGAACTAACCCGTGTGCGCAATCAGGTCGTTGCAGCCGAAGCGGAATCAACCCGCCTCGAAGGCGTCATGGCGGCGAACCAGGACACGATCGACGAACTCGACGCGGAACTGGCTTCCAAGCAAGGCGAATTCCAGGAGCTGTTCGGCGCGGCTCGTTCGGCGGCGGCCGACTTGAACGCTCAAGTTGAACGCTCGATCGTCTCGACCCAGTTTCCGGGCCGAAGCGGTGATCTGACAGAACTCGCGCAAACCGAAAAACTGCCCTCAGAAGAGCAATTGCGTTATCTTTGGGAAGTGATGGTTCAGCAAATCGCTGAGCAAGGAAAAACGGCGAGCTATACGGCGCCGGTCGTTCAGGCCAACGGCCAGGCCTCGGAAGCGGAAGTGACCCGCATCGGTCCTTACGTTGTCTTTTCCGACGGCAAATACCTCACCTTTTCAGACGGCAATCTTAAATTCCTCGCCCGCCAGCCGGCCGGCGACGTCACCGCGGCGGCGAGCCGGGTTGCGAACGCCAGCGGCGACGGCTTCGTCCGCGGCGCCATCGACCCGTCCCTCGGCACCCTATTGGGCCTGATTGTTGAAAGCCCCACTCTTCAAGAGCGGGTCGATCAGGGCCGGTTCATCGGTAAGGTGATTATTTTCGCGGCGCTCTTCGGCGTTGCGCTTGGCATCTACAAGTGGGTGACGCTCACCATGACCGCCGGCGCTGTCCGCGGCCAGGTGCGGCGCAAGAAGCCGTCCAAGTCAAACCCGCTGGGCCGCGTCATGCTGGCTTACGAGAATACGCAATCGGCGGATGTTGAGACAGTTGCGCTCAAACTCGACGATGCGATCCTCAAAGAAGTGCCGAAACTCGAGGGCGGTCTTAATCTCGTTAAAGTGCTTGCCGCCACCGCGCCGCTTCTCGGCCTTCTCGGTACGGTTATCGGCATGATCAACACCTTCCAGGCGATCACGCTCTTCGGCACCGGCGACCCGCAGATCATGGCGGGCGGCATCTCCGAAGCGCTGGTCACCACGGTGCTCGGTCTCATCGCGGCGATCCCGCTCTTGCTCCTTCACGCTTTTGCGTCCGGCGCGTCCAAGCGCGTCAGCCAGATTCTGGAAGAGCAAGCAGCCGGCATCATCGCCGAACATGCGGAAAGCGGACGGGGCTAAGGCCCGGTCCGCCCGAAACCTAGCGAAGGGAACAGGTCCGTTATGGAGTTGTTAAACCCCGCCGTCGCCTTTGATGCGATCCGCGACTTTCTCAATGCCGGCGGCGTCGTGCTGCGCGTGATCATGGTGGTTACGTTCTTTATGTGGGCGCTGATCGTTGAGCGCCTGATGTACTGGTCCGGCGCTCACGCCGGGGTGGTTAAGCGGGCCCAGCGCGCCTGGAACGCCCGGGCTGACCATCAGAGCTGGTACGCCCATGTGATCCGCGAACGGCTTATTTCAGATGCGATGCAGGAAGCATCGCGCTTCAACAATGTCATCCGCGCGCTGGTCGCGGTGACGCCGCTGCTCGGTCTACTCGGCACTGTCACCGGCATGGTACAGGTCTTCGACGTCATGGCCGTGACCGGCTCGTCGAATGCGCGCCTGATGGCCGCCGGAATTTCCAAGGCGACAATCCCGACCATGGCCGGCCTTGTCGCATCGCTTTCCGGGCTGATCTTCATCAACGCGTTCGACCGCAACGTGCAGAAAGCTCAGCACAAGGTAAGCGACAGCCTTCTTGTTCAGTCGAACAAAACCTTCACGGACGATATCCTATGAGGAAACGCGCAACCCATCAGGATCAGGCTGCGGACGTTAACATCACGCCGCTCCTCGACATCGTCTTTATCCTGCTCATCTTCTTTATCGTCACGGCGACGTTCCTTCGGGAAAAAGGCATCGACGTCAGGACGCCGGAAGACACTGAGGATGAACCGGATACTACGCCGCCGCCCGCATTGGTGCTGGCGATCCAGGAAGACGGTTTTGTCCGCGTCAATAACCTTCGCGTCATCGATCCGGGTTCGGTCAAGCCGACCGTGCAGGAATTCATGGCGCGCGAACCCAACGGCGTTGTCCTTGTCAGCGCCGCGCCGGAATCGGAATCCGGCGTTGCGGTGGAGGTGATGGACCAGGCCCAGGACGGCGGCGCGCTTGCTGTTTCCCTGGCGTTGCAGGAAGAGCAACAATAACCGGGTTCGGCCGGACAACCGGCCGCGCTCATACGAAGAACGATCTGACGGCTATCAGTTTGTAGGCGGATTAATATGGCGAGACGCAGCACATTCCAGCAACAAGCGGACGAGGAAGACGTCAACGTCACCCCGCTGCTTGATATTGTCTTCATCATGCTGATCTTTTTCATCGTGACGTCGACTTTCGTGCGCGAACCCGGGATTGAGGTTGACCGACCCGAAGCGGTCACCGCATCGGACCGTAAGTTCGCCAAGATTATCGTCGCCATATCGGCCGACGATGAAATCTGGATCAACAAGGAAGAGGTTGAATTGGCGGAAGTGCGCATTCGCGTTGAAGAGCTCATTCGTCAAAATCCGCGCTCGACGGCGGTCGTGCAGGCGGATCGCGGGTCCAAATCGCGCTATCTCGTCGAGGTGGTCAACCAGATCCGCGCGACCGGCATTAGCGACGTCGCAGTCTCGACTGAACGCACGTAAGGAGAGCAACGGCCATGGGCTCAGCAGCAAGACTTTTTATCGGCGTGCCGGTCGCAGGGGTCGTAACGGGTTTCCTATTCCTGTTCATGGCGGCGATGATCAGGCAGGATGTGCGTCTGAACGAAGAACAGCAGGCCGTAAACATCTCGATTACGGCGCAGCTGCAAGACACAGATCTCACCTCTATCAACCGAGAATTCAAACGGCCGACGCTCGATGCGCCGCCGCCGCCGCCGCCGGCGGTCAATGACCCGTCGAACCGGCCGGCCCTTGACGGCGTCGCCGCGGCGATCCCGGAAATCAACGCTGATCTCAATATCGGTTCCGGCTTCAACCCGGATCGCGATGCGCAGCCGCTGGTGCGTATTCAGGATCCGTATCCAGAGCGCTGTCAAAGTCGCGCCGACGCAGAAGAGCGTGTGGTCGTGGAATTCGATGTTACGCCGGACGGTCAGACCACGAACATCGAGGTCATCGATTCGACCAACAGCTGCTTCAACAGAACCGTCGTTCGTTCGGTTAGTCGCTGGAAGTATCAGCCGAAAATTGTCGATAATGAAGCGCAGTGGCGGCGTGGCGTTCAGACGGTGCTGGTTTATCAGTTAACGGAATAAGTGCGCTTGCTCGACGCCAGCGAACGTTTGATAGGAAATTAGGGCGACGAAATGAAAAAGATGCGCTGGAAATCAGTAAAGGTTTTTCTGTCCGCTTCGGCGGCGGCCATGGCCGCAGGCGCGCTTGTGGCGCCTTCGACGGCCTTAGCGCAGGAGTGTCCCGGCGAAGAAGGCGGCACCTCGGCAACATTGTCCCCGCGTATCGGTCAGGAGCTGCAGAAGCTCTACGAACTGCTGCAGAACGACCAGCAACAGGCCGCGATCACCGGTTTGAACCAGCTTCTCGCAAATCGCGGCGGCTCCATGAGCGCCTATGAAACGGCGACTGTGCAGGAAATTCTCGGTTCGGCTTATGTTCAGGTTGAAAATTTCGACGGTGCGCGGCGCTCGTTCCAGGCAGCGCTAAACGCCAACGGCCTGCCGCCCGCCCGCAACAATCAGCTTCGCTATTTTATCGCGCAATTGCAGTTCCAGGACGGCAATTATCAGGCTGCGATTCAAGGGTTAAACAGCTGGATCGCGTTGGCGCGCCGGTGCAACGTGCCGGTCGACAACAGCGCCTGGTATCTTCTCGGCGCCGCCTATACGCAGATTGAACCGCCGCAATGGCGCCAGGCGCTTGGTCCTGCGGAAAATGCAGTCAATGGTCTCGATCCGGCCAATCCAAACGAGTCGTATTTCGGATTGTTGAACCTGATATACAACAATCTAAATGAGAATACGAAGCGTGCCGATTTGTTGGAACGCATGATTAATTTTTGGCCTGGCAAGAAAGACTATTGGCGCCAGCTCTCCGGGCTTTATTCACAGATAGGCAGAGATCAGGAGGCGTTTTCCGTCATCGAGGTCGCCTATCGCGCAGGCCTTCTGTCGACAGAAACCGAATTGCTGACCGTTGTTCAGTACTATTCCTATTTCGACAATCCTTATCGCGGCGCGAAAATGCTCGAGCGTGAAATGAACGCCGGCAATATCGAACGGGATCAGGACAATCTGGTTTTGCTGTCGCAATTGTGGAGCCAGGCGCGCGAACACAAACGTTCGATCCCGATCCTGCGCGAAGCCGCCGGCAATTCGTCGGACGGCGAATTGTCCTATCGCCTCGGTATGGTCCTGCTCGCCGACGAGCAATACGCAGCCTCCCAGCGTGCGCTGGAGCAGGCGCTCAACAAGGGCGGCATGGATCGCGATGATACGGGTGACGCATGGCTCCTGCTCGGCACGGCGCGGTTCAGCCAGGCAGGTCCTGAAGACACCGAAATCTGGGCAAATGCCCGACGGGCCTTTGTGAACGCACAGCGCTATCAGAATTCCTCCCAGCGTGCGTCGCAGTGGGTGTCTTATATCGATGCGGTTCGCACAACGTATGAAGATCAACTACGACTGACAATCGCGCAAAATCTCGAGCGCTGTGAAGCCGATCAGGATCGCCTCGATCAACAACAACGCATTCGCGATCTGCAAAACCGCGAAATTACGAACGAAGAACGCGCCTTTGAAGCGGAATTCCTTGAGCGCTGCTCTGAGTTACTCAATCTTGATGCGGCGCCGGCCGGCGGCGACGAGGCCGAGAGCGACGAGTAACGCTTTGCTTCAAAGCTGAAACAAAAAAACGGCCCCAACCAATGGGGCCGTTTTTTATTGCCTTCGTCAGCGCTGTTAACGCTGTCTCAATATTCGTTGCGTTCGCCTAAAATCCGGCCGCCGTCGATGGCGTCGGGCGTGCGCGCTTCGCCGCATTCAAGCCAGCCCTGTCGCCATCCGGCGCGATAGGCTTCGTCATTCTCAAACGCGTATTTGTTCCGTTGGTTTTTTGTTGAGAAACTCTTGTCTTCCTCATTCGAGGTGGCGCAGCCGTCGACAAAGCCCTCATGAAAGCTCGGCTGCTCGCGCAGCTGAGCCAACTGGCCGGTCGAACATCCCGCTGCGGCGCCAATCGCCGAAACGACGCCAAAAGCGCGCAATGCTTTGGATTTCTTGATATTTCCCACGGGCGCTCACGCCTTTCCAGTTCGTTTCGCCGGCGAGCCTAGCAAAAGCGGGCGGCAAGGTCTCCGAAAAACGCGGCCCGAAATGCAATCCCCCGTTAACGGTGTTCTTGTTACAACGCATGCTCGCAGAATGCCGGAAAAACAAACTCATGGGCGATTTTGACATAGCCGGAGAAACCGGTCCTGAACCGGACGCGGAAACCATGTTGACGCCTATCACGCGCATCGGCACGACCCCGCGCGCGCAGATGGTGCGCAGCCTTGCCGATATCGTAGTGCTGCCGGCGGGCCGCATTTCGGCCAATGAGCGCTCCCTCGTCGCCGACATTCTTTTGCAGATCGTCGACAAGGTGGAACTCGACCTGCGCGTTGAGGTGGCGTCGCGGGTCGCCCGGGTGCCGGAAAGCCCCCCTGCGCTCGTGCGCATGCTGGTGCTTGATGAACCGTCGGTCGCCGAACAGATCCTGCGCGGCGCCGAAACCGTGCCCGAAGCGCTGCTGATCGAAGCCGCCCGCGAAGGGGAAAAACCGCACCGCTTGATGATTGCCAAGCGCATCGATCTTTCCACATCGGTGGCCGATGCGCTGATCCAGTTTGACGAGATTGACGTTTTCAGAACCGTTCTGCGCCGCGAAGATTGTCTGATGTCGCCAAACGCCATCAACAAATGCGTGGCGATGTCGGCGACCCATCCTGAAATTCAGCCTGCGCTCGTGCGCCGCCGCGAACTCGAGCCCGCGCATGGGTTCATGATGTTCTGGTGGGTCGAAAGCGAGCAGCGCCGACGCATTCTTTCGCGCTTTTCCCTTGATCGGAAGATCATCCAGGACGCGCTCGCTGATCTTTATCCGAAAGTATTCCGTTCAAAGACGGAGCCTGATCCGTTCGTAAGAGATATTTTAATTCTTGCCGAACGCCGTCACCGTCCGCGCGGCGCCAATGGCGAACGGGTGTCGATGGATGTGGTTTACAACACCCTTGTGGCCGCCCGTCGTTATCCGAGCCAGGAAGTCATCCATGCCGTGAGCATGGTCGCGGGCATCAGCCGGGAACTGGCGGCGCGGGTCTTGCGTGATCCGACCGGGGAGCCCTTCGCGGTTATGTGCAAAGCGTTGTCACTACCTCGGGATGAGTTTTTCTCGTTGTTCGAAATCGAAAGCGAAGAAAGCCTCGTTTCCTCCGATCAGGCGGAATACCTTCTCGGCGTTTTTGACAGTCTCGCGCGCGACTTCTCCCGCGCTATCTTGCGCTATTGGGATTGGGATTCGAATCCGCGGATCGCTTACATCACGCGGCTCCTCGGACTTGAAGAAGATTTTTCCATCGATCCGCACGCCGCTTAAGGCTCGCTTAAGGCGTTTGCGCTACGACATCGTCCGCCGGCGGCGGCCTTGCGTATCTAGGTTGTCGCCGGTTTTCTTTTTCGGGCAACTCTAAAAAGATCCCTAAAGAGTTACCGAAAATTTGCGCTGTCGGCCACGCCGAGCGTTAACGCCCGATATGGCATGGTCGCTACCGCCGCACTGGCGGCGCCAAGAGTCTTGGAGGGTGCATGTTCCCGTCAATGCGAGTTATCGTATTCGCTTCGCAAAAGGGCGGATCGGGAAAGACGACTTTGTCCGGCCATATTGCCGTCGAGGCCGAACGGCAAGGCGCCGGCCCTGTCGCGCTGATTGACACCGACCCGCAAGGGTCGCTCGCCAAATGGTGGAATGTCAGAAAAGATCCGCAGCCGGCGTTTATCCAGTCGGTGTTCTCAAATCTGTTTTACGATCTCGACAGCGCCCGCGACGAAGGCTTCAAGCTCGTTGTCATCGACACCCCGCCGGCCGTGACCCGCGCTATTTCCGAAGTCGTCAGTTTTGCCGACATTGTCGTTGCCCCGACGCGGCCAAGTCCCCATGATTTGCGCGCCGTCGGGCCGACCGTGGATATTGCTGAAGCGCGCGGCAAGCCGCTGATCTTCGTTGTCAACGCCGCGACCCAACGCGCACGCATCACATCAGAGGCTGCGATCGCCCTGTCACAACATGGCACCGTTGCGCCTACGACAATTCACCATCGCGTCGACTTCGCCGCTTCCATGATCGACGGGCGAACCGTGATGGAGATTGATCCCTTTTGTCAGTCGTCTCAGGAAATCTCTGCGCTCTGGAGCTATCTGCATGATCGCCTCCAGCGTGCGGATGGCGGCTACCGATCGCAGGAGGAGCCCGCGTCCGCCGTCGCCAATCCCCATAACCGCGTCTTTGGAAGACGGGCGGTGTGATGACGGGCTACGCGCCAAACCCCAAATCTATCGAAAGCGCCGCCGCATCCCTGACCTCGGGATTGTTGGCCCGCAAGGGACATGCTGCGCCCGCTGTTGATGCGGTCGCCCATGAAGGTGTCGAGATCGACATGATGTCCGCCACACCGAAACCGCGCGCCCGTGTGATTGAAGCCCAACCGGTCGAAACGCCGTACGCGCCGAGCGAAAACAATGAGAGCGCCGTCGTCGCTGAACCGGACCATCATGCGAGCGTTCATGAAGAAAATCGCGCCGCCGTCAGCGCCTTTCGCCAGCGGGCGTCGATTACTCTCGACGCAGCGCCGGAAAACTGGACCGTCACGTCAGAGAACGCCCTGCGCCGCAAGCCAATACCTGTCTCCGCAATCGCACCGGCAAAGAGCAGGGAACCAGGCGCCGCCAATCTGCGCGCAACAGTGAAGTTCCGAATGCCCGCCGCCGACTTTGTGCGGCTGCGCCTTGCGTCGCGGGCGATGAGGGAATCCTGTCAGACGATCATTATCGATGCGATCGCCGCCTATCTCGACGCCAATGAAGTGGAAATTGTCGATGGCGTCACGACTCGCCAGGAAGTCGAGCGGCTTATCAAAAAGCGCACCCGCAGCTAAAGGCGGCGACGACCGCTTATTGCACCGATAAATGCGGCCAAGCGGCTTTTTCCGCCTCAACCCATTGATTTCCGCAAAAAATCTGCGAGATTTGCGGCCGTTCTGAATTCGCCGCTTCGCAATCGCGAAGTTGTGTGGGTGTGCTTGGCGGGGCTGTGCCCCGTCATTTCACAATGCGGCGCTTTCTATCAATGCGGGCGTATTCCGCTGACACGCTTTTAGCGTCGGGCGTTTGATCCGGCGCAAAGACGGAAGGGGCCGATGGGGCGAATTCTTGTCATGGTCGTTGCGCTGACGGCGCTGTGGCTGTTGCTATCAGGCTATTTCGACAAACCGCTGCTGCTCGCTTTCGGCGCCGGATCGGTCGCGTTCGCCACCTGGCTCGCCTATCGCGCCGGCGTGCTTGACGCGGAGGGCATTCCCGGCGGCGTTATCCCCGGCATTTTCGGCTACTGGATCTGGCTGGTGACCGAGATCGGCAAGGCCAATCTCATTGTCGCCCGCCATGCGCTCGCCGTTGAGCCGAAGTTGTCGCCGAAACTCTTTCTGGTCCCGAACCGGCCGCGCACCGCCGTTGGCAAAGCCACCTTCGGAAACTCGATCACCATGACGCCGGGCACGGTGACGGTCGATGTGCGCGAAGACGAAATCCTGGTTCACGGCCTCACCGAAGAACTTGCCGATGTGGACGCCATTCGCGCCATGGGCGAACGCGTCGCCAAAGCCGAGCGGAGGCGCGAGTCATAATGTTCGCCGCCGCCACCGCCGCCATTATCGCCGCTATGGTCCTGGCCCTCGTGCGCGCCTTTGCTGGCCCGTCGCTTTATGACCGGGTGCTCGCCGGCAATTCATTCGGCACAAAAACCGTGTTGCTGATCGGGGCCATGGGATTTTTGACCGGCCGGCCGGACTTTCTCGACATCGCGCTGCTTTACGCGCTGATCAATTTTGCCGCGACCATCGCAATTCTGCGGTTTTTCTCTTACCGCCAGCCCAAAGGCGCGCCGTCCGAGCCGCGCCCGTCACCCCAATCGGCGCCCACAAGCGGAGGCGACACATGATGGGGCTCGATCCAAGCATCGACATGATCCGCGATATTCTTTCCTGGGCGCTGTTCCTGATCGGCGGCGCGGCGGTTGTCGTCGGCGCCCTCGGCATTGTGCGCTTTCCGGATTTTTATACGCGCCTGCATGGCGCGGGCGTCACCGATACGGCGGGGGCGGAGCTCATGATTTTCGCCATGATGCTGCAGGCTTTTAGCCCCGAATACGGAAATAGCTGGGCGATTTTCTTTAAACTCCTGTTCATCGCCGTCTTCCTCGGGTTTACATCGCCGGTGGCGACCCACGCCATCGCCCATGCGGCCTGGATGACCGGGTTCCGGCCCATGGAAGGACCTGATCTGCGATATGACGGGGACGACAAATGATGGAAACATTTCACGTCAAAGTCTCGCCGATACTGCTGGTCGATCTGTCTTTGCTCACCATGCTGTTGTTGGTTGCGATCGCGATGCTCCGTTCACGGCATTTATTCGCCGTTGTCATGCTGTCGGGCATCTATTCCCTGCTTTCAGCCGCGTTCTTCGTTTCGCTCGATGCGGTTGATGTCGCCTTTACTGAAGCCGCCGTCGGCGCAGGCATTTCAACCGTGTTGATGCTGGCGGGCATGCTTTTAACGGCGCGGCGGGAAAAGCCATTCGAATCGCGCCGCGTGCCGGTTGCCCGCATTGCCGTTTTCGCCACCGGCGCTGCGCTCATTTATGCGACGATCGACATGCCGGCCTTCGGCGACCCGCAGGCGCCGGCAAACGCCTATGTGGGCCAGGCTTATGTTGAGGAAACGCCCAACGACATCGCCGTTCCCAACATCGTCACCGCGGTCCTGGCGAGCTATCGCGGGTTCGATACGCTCGGGGAAACAGTGGTGATTTTCACCGCCGGTCTTGCCGTGCTTTTGCTTCTTGGGGTCGGTTCAGCGCGAGGCGGGCGTGAAGTCTCCGATGTTGACGAGGAGGAGACGTGATGGAGCGGCTGATCCTCAAAGTAACGACGAAAATTTTCTTCGCGCCGATCATTTTGTTCGCGCTGTATGTGCAGTTTCACGGCGATTACGGGCCCGGCGGCGGCTTTCAGGCCGGCGTTATTTTCGCCGTCGCCTTTATTCTCCACGCCTTCTGTTTCGGGCTTGAAGAAACCAAAAAAGTGATCCCTCTGCGCGCGCTTATTATCGCCATGGTCGTCGGCGTTCTTTTCTACGCAGGGACCGGCGTTGCAACGCAGCTCCTTGGCGGCAATTTCCTCGGCTATACGGAGATCGATCCGGAATCGACCCATCACGCGGGGCAGCATTACGGCATCATACTGGTCGAATGGGGCGTCGGCGTCACCGTCGCCTCGACCATGTTGACCATCTTTTATCATTTCACGGGCCGCGAGCCGGATATCGATCAGGAAGACTGGTAGCGGCAATGGAAAGCTGGACTGAATTCGTCATTGCGCGATACAACTACTGGATCGTCATCATACTGATGATGATCGGGCTATACACGGTGTTCGCCCGCGGCAATCTCGTTAAGAAAATTGTCGGCCTGAATATATTCCAGACGTCGGTTTTCATTTTTTACATTACCATCGGCAAGATCGCCGGGGGCACCGCGCCGATCTATATCGGCGATGAACTCGACCACCATGGCGACGATCATGGAGAGGGTCACGGCGAGAAGGGTCATGGCGCCGACGCGGCGCACGGCGAAGCCGGCGCTGACGCCGCCGCGGACCACAGCGAAGAGGCCGGCGCCTCGGTCCATGCGAAAATCGAGAACGATCTCGGCGCCAATGACCTTAAAAGCGCCGTGAACGATTTAACGCTCGATGAAGGCGCCATCGCAGGCGAGGGCGGTCATGACGCCGCCTCGCTCCACACGACGCCTGATGCGGCCGGGAAAATCGCCAATGAACAGTTGATGGACGCCGGCAAATCCGCCGCGGACGCCATCGAAATCACCACAGACGCGGCCCACGGGGCGGTCGAAGCCGCGGCCTATCATTCGGAAGTCATCTATACGAACCCGCTTCCGCATGTGTTGATCCTCACCGCAATTGTCGTCGGCGTCGCCGGCACGGCGGTGGGCCTCGCGCTTGCGGTCAGAATTCGCGAAGCCTACGGCACGATCGAGGAAGACGAGCTTGAGGCCATGGACAATGTCGCCGAATTCGGCGACGCCGCCGCCGCCGCGGAGGCGCGCGCATGAGTCTTGCCGCACAACTTCCGAAAAACCCCTACCTCCCCCTTGAGGGGAGGTCGAAATTTGCCCTCGCAAATTTCGGGTGGGGGGAGCGTGCGTCCCGGGTAGTTTCACCCCCCTCGACATCAAAGATGTCGATCGCCCCTTCAAGGGGGGATGGGCTCGCTGATGCAAGGAAGCGAGGCGGACAATGAGTCTCGCTTCGCAATTGCCGGTTCTGCCGGTCGTCACGCCGCTCATTCTGGCGCCGATTGCATTGCTTTTGCCCAACGGACGCGCGCCGTGGGCCTGGGCGACATTTGTCAGCTGGCTGACCTTTGCCGCTTGCGCCTTTCTTTTGTCCGCGGTCAGCGACGCCGGCGTTATTTCCTATGAGCTTGGGGACTGGGCGCCGCCGCTGGGCATCGAATACCGCATCGATCTTGCTAACGCGCTGGTGCTGTTCCTCGTATCCGGCATTGCGGCGGTCGTGTTCCCCTTCGCCTATCGTTCGATCCAGCTCGAGATCGACGAACGCCAGGCGTCTTTTTTCTATTGCGCCTTGTTGATCTGCCTGACGGGGCTTTTGGGCGTGACCATCACCGGCGACGCTTTCAACGTATTTGTCTTCTTGGAGATTTCCTCCCTTTCAACCTATGCGCTCGTGGCCATGGGCGCCCGGCGGGATCGACGCGCGCTCACCGCCGCTTTCAATTATCTGATCATGGGCACTATCGGCGCGACCTTCTTCGTTATCGGGGTCGGGCTGCTCTATCAGGCGACCGGCACCCTCAACATGGCGGATCTTCATGATCAGCTTGCCGGCAAATCGAGCCGCGTGATCGATGCGGGCTTTGCTTTCATCGTTGTCGGCATCGGGCTCAAGCTCGCCATGTTCCCGATGCACTTATGGCTGCCGGGCGCATACACTTATGCGCCCTCGGCGGTCTCGGCGTTCCTCGCGGCGACGGCGACCAAGGTCGCGGTCTATGTCCTCATCCGCTTTATCTTTTCGGTCTTCGGGTTCGATTTCGATTTTCTCGGTGCGGCGTTCACCTATGTGCTGCTGCCGCTTGGGCTTGCCGGCATGTTCATCGCATCGCTGGTTGCGGTGTTCCAGGAAGACGTCAAACGCATGCTCGCCTATTCCTCGGTGGGCCAGATCGGCTACATGTTGCTGGGCCTATCCTTTGCGACGGTCGAAGGGCTCACCGCCAGCCTCGTTCATGTATTCAATCACGCGCTGATGAAGGGCGCGCTCTTTATGGCGGTCGCCTGCGTCGTCCTGCGCGCCGGGTCTCATTCGATCCACGCCTTTAAGGGCCTCGCCAAACGTATGCCCTATACGACCTGGGCGTTTATCCTTTCCGGCCTGTCGCTCATCGGCGTGCCGCTGACCGTGGGCTTCGTATCGAAATGGTATCTGTTGCAGGCGTCCTTTGCGGCGGGCCACTGGTATGCGGGCTTTTTGATCGTCGCCTCATCGCTGATCGCCGTCCTTTATGTGGGCCGCATTGTCGAGTTGATGCTTCTGCGCGAACCGGCCGAAGAGGGGCCCTACGCCATTCCGGCGCGCGACGCCCCGCTTTCGATGCTGATCCCCATGTGGTTCCTGGTGGCGACCAATATCTATTTCGGGCTGCATACGGACCTTACCGGCGGGCTCGCAGCGCGCGCGGCTGAAGCGCTGATGTTCATGGCGGGAGGGGCGTCATGATCTCTCCCAATGTCGCCCTTGCCGCCGCGGTCGGTCTGCCGCTTGTCGGCTGCATCGCGATCTGGCTCCTCGATAAGACGCCGAACCTGCGCGAGGCGGCGACGCTGACAACGGCGACAGCGTTGCTCGCGCTTTCCGTCACCGTCTTTCTCGCTGTCGGCGATGGCGAGACGCCGCAGATTTTTGTCTTTGAGGTGATGGACGGGCTGCCGCTCGCCTTCCGCGCAGAGCCCCTGGGCGCCATGTTCGGGTTGATCGCCAGCGGCTTGTGGTTCGTCAATTCGCTTTATTCCATCGGCTATATGCGCGGGCATGACGAACAGCACCAGACGCGGTTTTATATGTCCTTCGCCGTGGCGATTTCCGCCGCCATGGGCGTTGCCTACGCGTCAAACCTCTTCACGCTTTTCATCTTCTATGAAGTGCTGACGCTGTCGACCTTTCCGCTGGTCACGCACTATGGGGACGACAAGGCGCGCAACGGGGGGCGTATTTATCTCGGCGTGTTGATGGCGACGTCGATCGGGCTTCTCCTGCCGGCGATTGTCTGGACGTACGCTATCGCCGAGACGACGGAATTCACCGCCGGCGGAATCCTCGCTACCCATGTGGATGCAGCCGGACCTCTCGTCGGCGTGCTTTTGGGGCTTTACGCATTTGGCATCGGCAAAGCGGCGCTGATGCCGGTCCATCCCTGGCTTCCGAACGCCATGGTCGCGCCGACGCCGGTTTCGGCGTTTTTGCACGCGGTTGCGGTCGTGAAAGCCGGCGTCTTTTCGATCCTCAAAGTCGCCGTCTATGTTTTCGGCGTCGACCTTTTGCGCGACACCGGCGCGAGCATCCCTTTCATGTGGATTGCAGCGGGCTCGATCCTTCTTGCCTCCCTCATCGCCATGAACCAGGACAATTTGAAAGCCCGGCTCGCCTATTCCACCGTATCGCAGCTTTCTTATGTGACGCTGGGCGCCATGCTTGCGACATCCATGGGCGTTATGGGCGGGGCGACCCAGATCGCAGCGCACGCGCTCGGCAAGATGACCCTCTTCATGTGCGCCGGCGCCATCTATGTCGCCCATCACAAAACCCTGGTCTCGCAATTGAACGGCCTCGGCCGGGTCATGCCATGGACCTTTGGCGCATTTTTTCTGGGCGCCATGTCGATCATCGGCCTGCCGCCCATGGGCGGGTCGTGGCCCAAATTCTTTTTGATGCTCGGCGCAGCGGACGCAGGAGAAATCGCGATCATCATTGTGCTGATGGTTTCGTCGATCCTCAACGTCATCTATCTCTTGTCGATCCCCGTGCGCGCCTTCTACATGGAACCTGCGGTCGAGGGAGAAAAACCGCAAGGCGCAGGCGGCAAGGGCATTGAGTGGGGCAATTTAAAAGAAGCGCCGCTTCTCTGCGTGCTGCCGCCGATCCTGACGGCGGCCGGCGCTTTCATTCTCTTTTTCTGCGCCGATCCGCTTTACAATTACCTGGCGCCCCTCATCGCGGAGGCGGGATAAATGTCTGACGATCACCACCAAAACCCGGATGAAAAGCCCGGCTGGGCCGATACGAAGGGCTTTCGCAACGTCTTTCTCGGCGTCCTGATTGTTGCGAGCGTCGCCGCTGCGCTCGCCGGGTTCGTGCCCGCCTTTCAAAAGAAGGAGCCGCATTTCCCGGCCGAAGGTTTTCCCGTTTTCTTCGCCGTCTACGGCTTTCTCGCTTTCATGTTCATCGTCCTTGCCGGCCAGCATTTGCGCAAGCTCGTCGGCCGTAAGGAAGACTATTACGAGGAGCGTGAGTAGCGATGCAGGGGTTCCTCGACATTTTCGTACAGAACCCGGCGGTTATTCTCACCGTCGGCGCGTTGATAACGCTCGCCGCGCCGCGCCATCTTGCCAGTCTTATTCTTCTGCTCATTACCGCGCTTTCCGCGATCAAGCTCTGGTCGTTGGGCCTCGGCGAATACGGCCGCATTTCAGTCTTCGGCGAAACCCTGACGACGGTGCGCCTCGATCCGTTGTCGCGCATCTTTGCGGTCGTCTTTCACATCGCAGCGGCGCTCAACATCATCTATGCCTGGGGCCAGCGCGATAGAGCGCAAAACTTTGCGACCCTAGCTTATCCGGCGGCGGCCCTTGGCGGCGTGCTCGCCGGCGACCTCATCACCCTTTTCGTGTGGTGGGAAATCGCGGCGATTACGTCGGTGTTCCTTGTCTGGGCGCCGGGAACCCGCGTCACGTATCTCGCCGGCATGCGCTATCTTTCTATCCAGGTTTTGTCGGGGGTCCTGCTTCTCGGCGGCATCGTTCTGCTTTATCGCGAGACCGGTTCGCTCGCTTTTGACTTTGTGGGCCTGCGCGACGGGGAAGGGGCAATCAAAGTCTCCGCTCTCTTGCTGTTCCTCGCCTTCGGCATCAAGTCGGCGTTTCCGCTTCTCCATAACTGGGTACAGGACGCGTATCCGAAATCGACCATCACCGGCGCGATCATCCTTTCGATCTTCACCACTAAGCTTGCGGTCTATTCTCTGGCGCGCGGCTTCCCGGGGCAAAGCGAGCTGATCTATATCGGCGCGGTGATGACGCTGTTCCCGATTTTCTTCGCGCTCATCGAAAACGATCTCCGCAAGGTTTTGACATACTCTATCAACAACCAGGTGGGCTTTATGGTCTGCGCCATCGGTCTCGGGACCATCAACGGCGCGGCGGGCTACGCTTTCGGCAATATCATTTTCGAAGGGCTTTTGTTCATGGCGCTCGGCGCCGCGATGTTCCGCACCGGCACGTCAAAAGCGACGGAACTTGGCGGGCTATATCGCACCATGCCCATCACCATGGGGCTTTGCATCGTCGGGGCCATGTCGATTTCCGCCTTCCCGGGCACGCTCGGCTTTGTCACCAAGGGCCTCATCATTGACGCCGCCGGCGGGGCGCATCTTTTCTGGATCTGGCTCGTTCTGCTCTTTGCATCCGCCGGGGTTCTCGAACATGCGGGCATCAAGATCCCGTACTTCACTTTCTTTGCCCATGACTCAGGCAAGCGCCCGAAAGAAGCGCCGCCGCAAATGCTGATCGCCATGGGTATCGCGGCGGCCATGTGTATCGGCATCGGGTTTTATCCCGATCCGCTTTACGCGCTGTTGCCCGATCAGGCCGCCATTGCCGACTATCATCCCTATTCGGCCTATCATGTGGTCGAGCAGCTTCAGCTTCTCTTGTGGGCTGTCCTCGCCTTTGCCGTTCTTATCCTGATCAAGTGGTATCCGCCGGAGGTTCCGTCGACCAATCTCGATACGGACTGGCTATATCGGGTGCCCGGACGCGCATTCGCCGGCTGGGTGGTTGGTGCGTCCGGCGCAACATTTAACGCCTTATGGGCGATCTTTTCCGGCCGCGTGCACGCAATAATGGAACGGATTTACGCCGTTCACGGACCGGAAGGGCAGATGGCGAGGTCCTGGCCCATCGGGTTTATGGCACTGTGGACCGCCATTTTACTGGGTTTCGTGCTCGTCATCGCATTCTTTGCGTAAGGGCGGCGCCTCTCGCCGTTAAGGTTACGCCTTAGATAAACTGCAACGGCGTTTGCAAACTTATCTTCAACCTAAAATTGAGCCTTATCATATGGCGTACGGACGGATTTCCCGCCCGTCATCAGGTGATCCTTGCCAGGGAGGCGAGAATGTCGGGCGCCAACGACGCTTTTTCCGATCAGTCATGCAAAGTGATTGCGCGTCTCGCCAAGGAAGTCGTTTGCGAGGCCAATGGCCTGCCGCATGCGGCGCTTCTTGACGAGCAGCGCGGCGCTTCGCATCTGGCGCTGGCGCGCCAGAGCGCCATGTATTTGGCGCATGTGGTGGGCCAGCTCACGCTCAATGAGGTTGCGGCTTATTTCAAAAAAAGCCGCACGACCGTTTCACATGCATGCATCAATGTGGAAGATCGGCGCGACAGTCCGATCTTCGATCTTCAGATCGAGTTTATGGAAAAACGGATGCGACAGCGCATCAATAATTTTCGGTTTGGAGGGACGCGCGGGCGAGGGTCTGTTGATCTCAGGGATGTATTTTCCCGCGGGCGTTAACAATCAGCGGTTTCTTCGTTCGCGATTTCGCGGATCCGTTTGACCATGGAATGCAGCCCGTTTGAACGCTGCGGCGTCAAATGGTTTTCAAGGTCGAAAGGTTGAAGCGCCGCGCCCGGGTCGGTTGTCGTGATCTCTTTTGCGGATTTGCCCGAGTAAAGCGCAATCAACAGCGCTACGAGTCCTTTGACGATATGCGCGTCGGAATCCCCTTGAAGCGTGATTGCTCCATCCCCGCGCTCCGCATGCAGCCAGACCTGGCTGGCGCAGCCTTTCACCTTGTGGGCCTCGTCGCGAAACTGCTCCGGGTACGGCGCGAGATTGCGCCCGAGATCGATCAGGTATTTGTATCGATCGTCCCAGTCGTCGAGGAACTCAAAGTCCGTCTTGATGTCGTCAAACGCTGTCATGGGCCCGGAAATAAGCGTGAAGGCGCGCGCGGGCAAGTCCGGGGCTGATTGCGGCTGTTTTAATAACTCACATTCCCGCTCATCCCGGCGGAAGCCGGGATCCAGGACGGCAAACCCGGAATGCGCGGCTCTGGATTCCGGCTTTCGCCGTAAAGAGCGGATGAATTGTGAAACTTGCGCTTGTTGTCTTTTTCGAATGAAAAAAACCCGGCCCCGATAGCGGGGCCGGGATTTCTTCAGTGATGCAAGCAATCAATCCGCGGGGGCGAGATTGAGGTCGATGCCCTTAGCTGGAGGAAGGACCGCCAACCCAGCCGGTGCAGGAAGCAATGTCGTTGAGCGCGTGCTCGCCAAGACAGAACGCCTCTTCATAGGGCGTGCGCGTTGCGGCGATGCATTGATCGAGCGTCAGCTTTGAAAGCTCGAGGCAACGCTGCGACTTGTTGTTTTTCGCATAGACGCTGACGACTTTCGGATTGAGGGAATTGGTCGAATAGCGCGCGGCGAGGTTGAGGACGCGGTCCATGATGATCTCCGCATTTGCCTCGCTCATACGGCCCGCCGGGGCGGCTTTGCCCCAGTCGACGGACCATTCGCCCGATGCGCTGGCGAGCGACGGCGCAATGACGCCGCCATCGGCCTGATGGTCAAAGGCGGGCGCGGGCGCCGCGCCGCGGCCGCGGCTGTATTTCGCCGCTTCCTTGATGCGATCCTGGCTCGAAGAAATCCGTTGTTTGCCCCATTTGGTTTTCTGCATGGCGTAGGCTTGCGACTTGAAGGCTTCGCCAAGCGCAGTGATGCGCGCGCCGTCCCGCGCTGTCATCGAGAGCACGGTGGCGATCGCCTTGTCCGCGCCCGGCAGTTTGCGCGCAAAGCTCGGGTCCTGGGCGAGATTGGAAATGAGCCCGTCGCGACCGCCGAGGCGGCCCTTGCGCCGGTTCGGTCGCTTGTCGAGTTCCTTTTTCAGCGCTTCGGCGAATTCCGGCGTATCGGCGGCGACGAGGGCCGCATAGGCTACCCATCCGCCGGCGATGCCGGCCGGATCATGGGCGGCGAGGCGGCGATGGGCCTCGCGGGTGACATTGGCGTTGTCAAACGGCATTGCCTCGATGGCGGCGACGTCCTCACGGAAACGGATGTAATCGGCCGCGGCTTTTTCCAGCGATGTGTCCTTTGGCTGGGCCAGCGTGTCGGCGGATACGGCGGTGGCGGCGAAGCCGGCGGCCACGGCCGCGGCGAGCGCGAATCCCGATTTTCGACGCGGCGTCAGAGAGAGGGCGGTACGCAACATTGGCAAAGTCTCCCGAGTGTTCCTTTTCAGAGCCCCAACAACAAGGCGCCGCCACGTTAACGCCGTACCATTTAACCCGCCGTCAAAGAGTATGGCCAATTTCGAAATAATAGCGCCGCCGCCAGCCGGGGAAACCGCATATTTCAGCCATTTTCTGGTCTTTAGCATTTATTAACGACAATCCGGTCAAGGTGAAGGGGCGTTAACGAATCTGACGATTGGGTAAATTTCAGGCCTCACGCCGCGAGAATTTCAAGCAGGAATTGTACCGAAATTGAACGAAACTCGTCCTCTTTCCTTTTTTCGCCGGCTAACCGAGCGATTCGGCGGCGGTCCGGTCTGGAAAGGCGGCCCGAGCGACATTGTCGCCACCCTCTACGAGGACGGTATTATCCTTGCGATCTCGCCGACCGCGGCGGATATCATCGGCGCCGCGGGCAATCTGGTCGGGCGCTCTCTATTTGATTTTTGTCGCCCGGGACGACCGCGCCGCCTTGCGCGCCGCGCTCGATCAGGCCGCCGACCGGGGCGTCTACGCCAATCCGTCCCTGCTGAGCGCGGATTTTACCCTTTTGCGCGTGCGCCGCGCCGCGGCGCCGGCGGAAATCACCCTGCGACCGCTGGGACGGGGCCGGCTGGCGGCGCTGATTCGCGAGCGGCGCCCCGCGCGCAACGGCGCGCAAACTGAAGCCGCGCGCAACGGCGCGCAAACTGAAGCGGCGCGCAACGGCGCGCAAACTGAAGCCGCGCGCGAAAGCGCGTCAACCGAATCTGTGCGCGAAGCTGCGCAAGCTGAACCTGCCCATGCGGTAGCGGCGGAGGACTTCATCGGCGATCTCGCCCATGAATTTAAAACGCCCCTTAACGCCATTATCGGATTTGCCGACGCCATGCGGTCAGAGACTTACGGGCCCCTGGGCGCGGATGTTCTGGGCGCGCGCAAATATGCAGAATACGTCAATCACATTCACGCATCGGGCGTGCATTTAAGCGCCCTTGTCAGCGCCGCCCAGGACTACGCCAAAACCCGCGCCGGGCGTTATCAGATTGCGCCGGCGCCGACCGATGCTGCAGCGCTGGCTGAGGAATGCGTCGCCATGATTCGCGGCCAGACCGAGACGGCGGGGCTTAATTTGAACATCAGGGTCGAAGAGGATTTGCCCGATGCGATGCTGGACGCGCGCGCGATCAAACAGATCCTCATCAATCTGTTGTCGAACGCGGTGAAGTTTACCGATGCGGGCGAGATCGCCCTTTCCGTCGGCGCCAGGGATGGCGCGCTCGAATTCGCCGTCAAAGACACCGGCGTCGGCATGAACAAAGTCGTGCTCGCAAAACTCGGCGGACGCTATTCAGACACCCACCGCAAAGGCGTGCGCGGGGCGGGCGGAACCGGCCTCGGCCTTTCGCTGGCGTTCGAACTGACGCGGCTCCATGGCGGGCAATTGGCTTTCGAATCTGAACCCGGCGTTGGAACGGTTGCGCGTCTTACGGTCCCGGTCGACGGGAAAAACAAGGTCGCCCCGCCGGCGCAGCCCGCCGACATCAAAAGCCAGCTCGACCGCGTCAACGCCTTTCGCGCCGAACGCGCGCGCACCGCAAACGCGGCTTGAGGCGCTTTTCTCACCGTCTCCCCGGCGAAAGCCGGGGTCCAGAAATGTCAGCTGTTTTGATAGATGCCTGCGGATCAAGCATCGCCGTTTGCGCCGCCCGTCATCGCTGCAACATCGATCGGGAGGCGTAGATCCCTGGATGCCGGCTTTCGCCGGCAAGAACGGGTGAAGGTTTGGCGCGGTTCGGATTGATTGGTCCCCCGACGTTGATGCATTCTCTCACCCGTGACCGAGCCGCGCCTTAAAACCGAAATTCGCGTCGCCGCCCATATGCGCCGCGCCCGCGGCGAGGGCGCGTTCGCGACGGTTGCGCGCAAAGGCGATCCCGACGCTGGCGCCGTGGCGGTGAAGGTGTTTTTGCGTCCCGGCGCCGCGCTTTTGTTCGTTCAGAGCCGGGACCTCGACGGCAAGGTGATCTGGCGCAATCCGTTCGAAGAGGAAGCGCAGGACGATGCGTCAGAACAGCGCGTCGACGAATGGCTCGCCAAGGAAACCGCCATCGATCCCGATCTGTGGATCGTCGAGATTGAAGACAAGGACGGCCGGGCTTTTTTGGAATAGTTCACCGCGCGATGCGCTGACCGATCTCGTGTAGTTTCGGACGCCGCCCGAGGGGCGTGTCACCGCCGGCTGCGGCGGCTGAGGAGATCGGGCGCACCCGCCAGAACCGCATCAAGCGCTCGGCGGCGTCGGTTGGAATCTTGAGATAAAGATCAATGATCCGGAGCGATTTGGCCTGTTCCGCAGAAGGCTTGTGCTGATCGAGGAGGATCTTTGCAAAAGTCGCCCGTTCAAACGCCGCGGCGCGGCAAGCGATGGCGAGCGACTGTCCGGTCCGGTCTTTTAAGAGTGCGTTGGCCGTCGCGACGTCAACGCCGATGACATAGCAAAATGCAAAGCGGAACGCCGCCGGCCGTTTAGCTTCCATCAGCTCGTTTAAGAGGCGCTCATCGATTTCATTGGCGGCGGCTTTTTCCTGAATGAATTTGCGTGCGTCCGCGACATCCGGTTCGACCTCTTGCGCCGCCGACAGCAAAATCTTCCGTCGCTTCACTTTGATCGCTTCGGCGATCAACGCCGGGTCAAGCCTGTCAGAGCGCTTCAGAATTTCCTGCTTCAGCGCCGGCGAGACAAAGAAGTACATTTTCGTCAGCAAGTTCGGCGGCAGATCCAGGCGGTCGATCATGGGTTTCTGCAAGGTCTGCATGGCGCGCGCATGGGCGATCATTTTTTCCATGGAGGCATCGGAGAACTTCGCGCTGCGGTTTTCTGCAAGGCAAACAAGCACCGTTTCGTCGTCGCAGGCCGCAAGCGCCGCGGCGAGTTTTTCCGGCAATTTCCGGCGCCGGGCGATCGCGCGCATGTGCTCTGCGCCGCGCTGGCGGACGATGCTGAGAAGCGCGTCCTCGGTCAGCCCCTCGAACCGCTTGAGAACAGGCTCCGCCACAGCGATCTCGTCATGGGCGAGCAGGTGCATCAGGGTCGGCGGGGCAATGGGCGCGTCAGCCAGTCTTTCGGCCAGTTCCTGCCGCAGGGCGGGCTCCACCTGTTCTGCGATCCGGGACATAATAACGTCGAAATGCTGCATTTCGGGCGTGCTGAAACGCTCAGGCGCCGCCATAAAAATGTCGGCGATTTCGCGCAAGAGATCGCTGCGTTTTTCGCGCGATCCCTCCTTGGCGATGGCAATGAGCGGTTTGAGACGCGACGCGCCGGTTATCATCTGGTTAAACTCTCTACAGGCGCGTTAGAGTGTGCTTAGGAACAGTAAACAAATCGTCGCTCGCGGGGCGTTCGTGGCGTGTGGAAGGGAGTTTGGGATGAGGCGTAAATTCCGGTTAACGATCTTGGCGATTGGCGCGGCTTTGCTTTCGGCCTGCGAGAGCGTTCCATTTCTCGGCGATGATTATTCGTCGCCCGGGGCCAAAGGCTTTGCCGCCGGATCGGCTTTGGGCGGGCGCCTTGCTTCCGACGACGAGCGCTTGCTGAACGCGGCCTTTATCGATGCGATGGAGCTGGGCGAGGCGAAGAGCTGGCGCGGCCGCCGCGCCGCCGGCGCCATTACCCCCGCCGGATGGTCGCTCGCTAACCTCAAAAGCGACCCGGCCGCACGCATTCCCGCTGCCCGGGAAAATATCGATATTGACGCTGTCCTTGAAACGGAACTCGGTCTTTACGTCCTGACGCGCAATTCCAATGTGCGGGTCGGTCCGGGTACGGAATACGGGGTTGCGGAAATCCTCCATTCCGGCGCCGGCGTCGACATTGTCGGCCGCACTGTGCGCGACGGCTGGATGCTGGTTATGCATGACGGCAAGGTGAGGGGATTTGTCTCGGAAAATCTGATGATCAAGGCGCCGGGGACGGAACTTGAACTTGCCGGCGGGCCGCGCCGTCGCGCCGCGCTCTGCCGTGAATTTGTGCAGCGCCTCAGCCTCGGCGCAGAACAGGATCAGTGGACGGGGGCGGCCTGCCGCGATGATAGCGGTCAATGGCGTCTTGCCCGTGAACCGGAACCCCCGGCGGAGGAACCGGCGCTGCTGCTGATCGATTAGCCCCTGATCGCGATCCGGCCTTCGACCACATGCTGCTGGAAGGCGTCGAAGGAGAGCGTAAAGGCGCACTCGCCGCTCGATTCGCAAAGACCGATGCAGCTTCCCTGCGGTTCGATCCGATATTCTCCGCACGGCGCTAGGTTGCGTCCGCCGTTTGCGCCGTAGTGGATTTTTTCCCTTACGATTGCGCGTAACCCGCTTTGCATACTCATAACTGTGACATCCCTTGGCGTAGCCCTCCTCTATTAGACTGCAAATGGGCGCCAATTTGGTTCAAGATTTGGTTAAATTTTGTCGACAAGCTGTTAACGATAAACTCGCCGTGAAAATCGGCTCACCGGCGATAACGTCCGCGCCGCGGATTTCCGTCGCGGGTCACCCGGGTTAATCCACGCGAGACGTCGGCGTAAAAATCGAGCAACGAGTTTTCTTCCGCGTAAGTCGCCGCAGGATAAGCCCCGTCAAGGCTGCGCACGGGCAGGCCCTGATGGGCGGCGGTCATGAAATTTTTCCAGATTTCCGCAGGGATCGAGCCGCCGGTGACTTTGTCCATGGGCCGGTAGTCGTCATTGCCGACCCAGACCCCGGCGGTGAGCTGGGCCGTGTATCCCATGAACCAGGCGTCGCGCCAGTCATTGGTGGTGCCGGTTTTGCCGGCGGCGGGCCGCCGTCCGAGCGAGGCGCGCCGGCCGGTGCCGGAATGAATGACCTGATAAAGCATGTGGGTCATGTTTTTTGAAACGCTCCGCGCCATCACCTGTTCCGGAGAAGCCGGGATATGTTCGTAAAGGACCTCGCCGTCGCGGGTCTTGATCCATTCAATGGCGTAAGGGTCGGGCTTTGCCCCGCCTAGGGCGAAGGGGAGATAGGCGGCGGCGAAATCTTCGAGCGTGACGTCGACGGCGCCGAGGGCGATCGCGCGAAAGGCGGGAACATCCTTGACCCCGAACCGCATCGCCGCCTCCGCAACTTTCCGCGCGCCGACGCGCTGAGTGACTTGCGCGGCGACCGTATTGATCGACTGGGCCATGGCTTCGGTAAGGCGCACCGGTCCCCGATAGCGGTCGGTGTAATTGGTGGGCGCCCAGTCGCCGAACTGCACCGGGCGATCAACAAAACGCGAACCTGGCCTCAGCCCCGCTTCCATCGCCGCCACATAGACAAAGGGTTTGAACGCAGAGCCTGGTTGCCGCGTCGCCTGGGAGGCGCGGTTGAACTGACTGTCCTTGTAAGAGCGCCCGCCGACCATGACCCGGAGCGCGCCTGTCGGATCATAAGCGACGAGGGCGGCCTGGTCTGCGCCCTTGATGCGCGCTTCGACGGTGAGGCCGGCCTTGACCGCCGCTTCCGCATCCCGCTGCAGTTTTTGATCGATGGTGGTTTTGACGATGATGTCGCCGGCGACGGTGGGGGCGAGGGTCTTGGCTTTCGCCGCCACGTAGTCGAAGAAATATCCAAAATCATTATCCGTATTCTGAATAACAATCTGGGCCGGGTTTTGCCGCGCCTCGCGGGCGTCAAACGGCGCAACGAGGTTTTCTTCAAGCAGATTGTCGAGCACTTCGCCGGCGCGGCGCGCAGCGCCTTTGGGGTTCTGGGTCGGCGCATAGGTCGAGGGCGCCTTGGGGAGGCCCGCAAGCATCGCGGCCTCCGCCAGCGTCACGTCCCGGGCCGACTTGCCGAAATAGGTGAGGGCGGCGGACTCAACGCCGTAAGCCCCGGCGCCGAGATAGATGCGGTTGATATAAAGCGAGATGATCTCGTCTTTTGAATAATGGCCTTCTAGCCACAGGGCGAGCAGCGCTTCGCGGATCTTGCGGGTGTAGGTTTGCTCCGGCGACAGGAACAGGTTTTTCGCCAGTTGTTGGGTAATGGTCGAGCCGCCCTCGACGACGGCGCCGGATTTCGCATTCGCCGTCGCTGCGCGCAGGGTGCCGCGCAGATCTACGCCGGCGTGATCGAAAAAGCGCCGGTCCTCTGTGGCAAGGATCGCATCGACCAGATATTTCGGAAGCTCGTCGGGGGAGACTTGCGCCCCGTAACGGGCGCCGCGGGAGGCGATCTCTTCGCCGTTTCGATCGAGAACAATAATCGCCGACTGGCGGTTAACGTTCCAGAGATCGACCGCATCCGGCGCCCGGGGCGCCATGTAGATAAATGCGAAGGCGAGCCCGCCGCCGGCGCCGAGCATGGCGAGGGAGAACCCAGCGGCGGCAAAGCTGCCCCAGAGGTCGCGCCAGGCGCGGCCTTCGCCGGGTTCTTTTTTGTACTTTTTGGATTCTGCGTAGGGCGTCGGTTTCGCTGGCGGCTTTTTGCGGAAGATGCGCTTTTGAACCGCCGTCAAAGCAGCGCGCCCGTCAGCGACGAGCTTTAGAGCAATAGCCTTGAGACCGGACGGGTCGTATTTCGGCTTTTCGCCCCCCTGGTCCGAATTCGCGGCCGTGGCTTCAGCGTCGCCCGTTTCTGCGCCGCCCGCCTCTGGCTCGTCCTGTTTTTTGGTTTCGTCGCTCACCGTCGTGCGCCTCGCTCCACTTCGCACGCCATGGTCGATAATTGCGGCGGCGCGATGGCGCAAGCGCTGCAAGAATCGGGCGCGGCCCTGCTGGGTGCGTCAGCCAATAATCATTGCCCTACAATGGTCTGCGAGATTTTCGCGCCGCGGCAAAATAAAAGGCAAATCAACCCAATTTGACTGCTGTGAAATAGCCGTATTAACTATAATTAATTCAAGCCGGGGGGCGGGGAAATGAACATCAATATTTTGCAGCGGACGGCGATCGCGTTTTTTTTGGGGGCGAGCCTAACTTCTTGCGCCGTTGTGAAGTCGGAATCTTTTACGACAAAGGATGGACAGGCGAAAGCGCCGAAACATCAGGCCGGCGTCACTTATTTCTTGCCGATGAAGCGTATGAAGCTCAAAGGCGAAATCAAACTTCCAGGGCCAAAGGAAATCGCCAAGGCGGCGAAAGCCTATGCTGATGCACAAAAAGCAGAGGCCGATGCAAAGAAAGCCGTCGGCGAGGCAAAGAAAAAATACGAGTCTGCGAAAAAAACCTATGACGCCGCCATTGCTCCGAATGCAAAGCCGAAGCTGAGCGAAGCACAGAAGAAAAAGCTCAAGGAGGCGCGCGACAAAGCAAAAACAGCGTACGATATCGCGCAGCTTGAGCACAACCGGACGAAAGCCGTCACAAAGCAGAAGCTTGACGAACTGAACGCATTGGTCGTTGGGCAAGACGTTTCGAAGCCCAAGCCGAGTATGAAGGTAAAGGTCGAGCTCTTGCCGGCAGATCCGGACCCCGACGCAATGTTTTATGCGCGCGCCTGGCATAGCTGGTTGCGCGATGACAATGTCGTCTTGAAGGTCAATGACCGCGGGTTGTTGACGTCGAGTACGGTAACTGCGGACGATAAAACTGATGAAATTCTGGTTGAGCTTGCGGGTTTCGTGGGAACTTTTTTCACCGGCGTGCCATTTGACGCTGGATCGGTCGGAGCCCTTTACTCAGATTCAGTCGGATTAGAAGAGATAGAAAATTGCACGCCATTAACGCCGCTTGAATTTGAATATGTTTTTGATCCGATTGAATGGTCCGTAACTGACTACTACTTTGAATCCGGGATACGTCCCGGCGTGTATGTCGACCCGGAGACTATTAAGGAAATCCGCGCCTATCAGCGATTATTGGCGTGTTACGGACGCCGATTGAAAATTGACCGACTCGGCCGCGAGGGCGACGGCAAGGCATCGGACCGCTTCGATGATGCGGATCCTTCCCCGAATAGATCGGCCATACGTGCAAGTCGCCCCTATGGTGCGGAACAGCCTAGGGTTGAAAACGCCCATCTCCTAGAGGACAGCGACCGTGTTTCGTATCTCGGCTATGCGTATCGACCGCAGTTGCCCTATCGCGTTTCGGTTCAACGACGGATGGGTCGACCCGAAGCCGAGATGCCCGAGGTTATCTCGGATTCGGATCTAGAGGCGCTGCAGAAGCGGATTGAACAATTGTCCGGGGAGGTTGGTGACTTGGCGTCGAAATCGGCAGCGCGTGCAGGCGCAAACGACGCAAGATTATCCGATCACGAAAGATCCTCTGCAGCGCATTCGCAACCCGAAAAACCTGATCCTTCGAATGAGATTGAAAAAAATCATGCGCTGGATAGAGACTTCGAAGTCGTCGAGGACAAGTACCTGTCTCAGTTCGATTGGATCTCGACTCAATCGTCAATCGTTATGCTGCCGAACGAGGGCCCGACCGCCTATATTCCGATCAAAAGTGCGGCATTCGTGAAGACGGTCAATGACGTTGAATTCGAGAACGGCGTTATCAAGTCCTGGACGACGGATCGGCCAAGCGAGGCGTTGGAGTTTATTCGGTTGCCGGTTGAAATTCTAAAAGCATTCGTTTCCGTACCAGCGGATATCATCAAACTTCGTGTCGATTTGAGTACTCAGGACGCCTCGCTTGCAGAAAAACAAATAGCGCAGATTGAAGCTCAGGAACGGTTAAACAAACTAGAGATATGCCTTCGTGATGCGGAACGGGACGAGGAAGTCACGGCTCTATCGTGCTTTGAAGATGATGATGACAAAGGGGAATAAGGCGGTCGCGGGCGGCTAGACCGCCGCGCGACTGCAATGCGGCGGCGTCAGGCGGGGACGGCCTCGGCGGCGCCCCGTTGGCGGCGGCTGTGTCTCGCCGCCGCCGCGATGATCGCACAGCCTGCAGCAGCCGAGGCGATTGATCCGGCGATGACACCGAGGCGGACCTCGTTCAAGAGCGCGGCGCTGTCAAAGGCGAGGCCGCCGATGAAGAGGCTCATCGTGAAGCCGACGCCTGTGAGCCAGGCGACGCCGGCAAGTTGCGCCCAGCTGATGTCAGCCGGCAGGCGCGCCAGCCCCGCCTTGGTTGCAAGGAACGCCATTGTCAGAACGCCAAGCGGCTTGCCGATAAAGAGGCCGAGCGCAATGCCGAGGGGCACGGGCGAGAGCATCGCCTCCATCGTCACGCCCTTGAGCGAAAGGCCTGCATTGGCGAACGCGAAAACCGGCAGCACCATGAAGGCGACCCAAGGATGCAGCTTGTGCTCAAGGCGGTGCAGCGGCGATTGCGCATCGGCGGTTTTTCCGGCGAGCGGAATAAAGAGCGCTGTGACGACGCCGGCGAGTGTAGCGTGCACGCCCGACTTCAGAACGAAGACCCACACGATCGCGCCGATCATGATGTAGGGAGCGACGCCTTTGACGCCCGCTCGGTTGAGAACAAAAAGAGCAACGACGCCAACCAGCGCCAGCATCAGCGCGGTCATCGACAAGTTCGCCGTATAAAAGAGCGCGATAATCGCAATAGCGCCGAGGTCGTCTATGATGGCGATTGCAAGCAACAAGATCTTCAGGCTGACCGGCGCGCGCGCGGCGGCGAGCGCGAGGAAGCCGAGCGCAAACGCAATGTCAGTCGCGGCGGGAATTGCCCAGCCGGAAATCGTCTCAGGGTTGCCCCAGTTAAATCCTGCGTAAATCAGCGCCGGCGCCGCCATGCCGCCGATAGCGGCGAAAATCGGCAGCGAGGCCTTGTCAAAGGACGACAATTCGCCTTCGAGCACTTCGCGTTTTATTTCGAGGCCAACAAGAAAGAAGAAGGCGGCCATCAGGCCGTCATTGATCCACAATAGAAGCGGTTTGGTGATGTCGTAGGAACCGACCTGAATGGCGACCATGGTCGACAACAGGCCGTCATAACCGGCGGCGAGCGCTGTATTGCTTGCGATCATCGCAAGCACAGCAGCCAGGATCAGCAATAAGCCGGCGCTTGATTCCAGTCGCAGGAAATCCTGCATGCGAGCCACTATTTTGGCCATCGTACTACTCTTTCTTCTCCTTTAGGCGCGTTTTCGATTTGTCGGATCAGCGCCGCGCCGCGCTGTCGACGAGTTTCGCAAGACCAGCGACCCGGTCCTTTGCGGCCAGGCGCTGTTTTTTAAGCATTTGAATGGTGTACGGATCGTCCAGCCGCAAACGCTGGCGGCGATCGATGATCTCATCGAGCCGGCGATGGCGCGCTCGCGCCGACCGCAAGGCCGATCTTGCTTTCGCAGGGCGCATTACGCGCGCTCACGGGCAAGATGGTCTTGTCCGGCGACGTCCTCCCATTCAGTAATCTGTTGCAGGCAATTCAATAGCGCAAACTTGAACTGCGCCTGGGAATTCGCCGAATGGCGGGACGAAACCGCGCCGTGATAAATGAACCGGCACAAAACCCGCCGCCGGCCATCCGCGCCGTCATAAAGCGGAATGCACTCATAAAGTTCGTAAGGACCCCAGTTGCTCACCAGGTCGATCTGGCTTTGCAGTTCATCAAGGCTTTCATCCCAGATGGCGATGATATCGAAAAACTTGGTGTCTTCTCGATCCGGCGCGACAGTGGCCGGCGCGCCGCGAGACCGCAGGGCGTTCCGTGCAAGCGCCGTTTCGTAAAGGATCTCGTTCTGCTTTGCGGGGCGCGCCCTTTTCGCAGGCGTTGAATCGAACATACGTCGTCTCCATTAAACTACGCTGAGCAATATGGCGCCGACCCGCCTATTGAAAACCGGATCGAAATGAATATTTCGATTGGAATTTCCAATCAGGAGGAAACGCCCATGTCCGCCGCCGTGACGTTCAAACAGCTGCAATGCCTTTTGGCGCTCGATGAAACCGCCCATTTTCGACGCGCAGCGGAACGGTGCGGCATTACCCAGCCTTCGTTAAGCGCACAGGTCGCAAATCTCGAAGAGGCGCTTGGCGTGCGCCTCGTTGAGCGCAGTCGATCGGGCGTTTCGATGACGCCAGCCGGCCGCGAAGTGACGATGCGCGCCCGGCGCATCACCGACGAGATGCAAGGGATTGTCGATTTTTCCGCCGGCGCCCGCAGCGGATTGCAAGGGATGATCTGTCTCGGTTCCAAACCGACGCTCGGTCCTTATCTGTTGCCGCGCGTCGTCTCGACCCTGCACCGGGAGTATCCGGATCTGAAACTCTACATTCGCGAAAGCGAACCTTTGCATCTTGAGCAGGAATTGATGAGCGGGGTGCACGACTTGGTGTTAACGCAGCTTCCCGCAGCGTCAGCCGACATTGAAACGGAGTTGTTATTTCAGGAGCCGCTCTATCTGGCGGTTGCAAACGATCATCCCCTCGCAGATTGCGATGAGATCGCGGTCAAGGATTTGAAGGGGCTTGAAATCCTGTCGCTCAATCCGTCTTTCCATCTGCACGATCAGGTTCACAATTTGTGCGATCAGTTCGGCGCCCGTCTTGTGCGCGACTATGAAGGCACAAGCCTCGATGCTGTTCGTCAGATGGCGGGGATGGGCATGGGCGCGACGTTCATACCGGCGCTCTATGCGCGATCTGAAATCGGCGCCGGAAGCGATGTCGTGGCGCGCCGGCTTAAAGGGCGCAGAATTGCCCGTCACATTGGTCTGATCTGGCGCAAATCCGCCGGCGCCGGGGCGTCCTATCGTCGGCTTGCTGAAGTTATTCGCACCGTGGCGCGCCGGTATTTTAAGGACGTCGTGGTCGAGGACCCGCCGGCTAATAGAAAATCCCGATCAAAACAGTCGAAAAAATCGCGTTGAAGCGCATCGCAGCGGGCCTATCTCTGGCTCAACAAAAAAAGGAAAGGAGAAAAAAATGGTCCGCTTCGTCGGCGCCGGCGCAGTCATGCTGATGGTTTTCGGTTATCTGAGCGCGCTTGCCGCCTTTTTCTAAATCCAGCGCTCCCGCCTGGTTTCCTGCGCCTGCCCAGCGCTCGAACACCCTGCGCCGCCCCGGCGCAAGAGGCCGGCAACGGCCGAAGCCCCGCCCTCCCCTAGCACCCGGGCGGGGCTTTTCTCTTTGTGGCTGAGCGTAGGCGGATATTGCCCGCCCGGCGGGTGTGACGCCGTGCAGCAATCGCGTATTTCGCGATTAGTTGAGCCGGGTCAGCGACTATCCGGTATTGCCGCGGACGTCGATGCTGGCGATAGTATGGGCAAGGGCTATCGGCGCGAGACGCGTCGTCGGCGCGGGGGCGCGCCAAGCCGCATCATTTAGACGGGGCAACGAAAGATCCAAATTATGAGCAAACATGCGACTGCCTTTTCGCAGGCGATCCGAACCGCTTTATTCGCTGGCGGACTTATTTTCCTTGGCGGCGCCGCGCTGGCGCAAGATGAAGAGGCCAATGACGAGGAAGAGGACAAAGGTCCGCCGACAATTGAAGAGAAGACTGAGGATTTTGAAAAATCCGAAGGCCTTTTTACCTTTTATACGGATCCAAAAAGCGGCGATGTCTTCATGGAGATCGCCGAGGGTCAGCTCGACGATGAATTCGTTGCATTCTCTTATTCAGAAAACGGCGTTCTCGAAGCAGGCGCGTTTCGCGGGTTCTACCGCGATCAACGGGTGATTTCGATCAACCGCCATTACGAAAAGCTTGAGTTCATCGAAGAAAACACCGCTTACTATTTCGACGATGAGAATGCGATCTCGCGCGCTAAAGACGCCAATATTTCTCCCGCCATTCTCGCGACAGCAAAGATTGAAGCGATAACGCCGGTCGCAGATGGCGAAGAAGAGGAAAGCGAGGCCCGCTATCTCGTGCAGGTCAATTCTCTCTTCCTTACTGAAGCGCTGCATCAGGTGAAGCCGTCGCCCAATCCGGAGGCGCCGCCCGACTCGTTCACGATTGGCGAGCTTTCCGGCGACAAGACCAAATTCGCCGACATTCGCAACTATCCGCAAAACTCCGACATCATCGTCGATTACGTATTTGAAACCCGTTACCCGACCGTCGCCGCGTCAAGTGCGGTAACCGATGAACGGTCGATCACGGTCAAGGTTCAGCACTCGCTGATCGCCATGCCCGACGAGGGTTTCACGCCGCGCCTTGACGATTATCGCGTTGGGTACTTTTTCGATCAGATTACGGATTTAACGTCAGACAACGCCGCGCCCTATCGCGATCTCATCAACCGCTGGCGGCTTGAGAAACAGGATCCGGACGCAGAGGTTTCCGATCCCGTCAAGCCGATCACCTGGTGGATTGAAAACACGACGCCCGTTGAATATCGCGACACCATTCGCGACGCGGTGCTTGCTTGGAATCCGGCTTTTGAACAAGCCGGGTTTTCGAACGCTATCGAAGTGAAAGTGCAGCCTGACGATGCTGACTGGGACGCCGGCGACATCCGCTACAATGTGCTGCGCTGGACGTCTTCGCCGATCCCGCCCTTTGGCGGCTACGGACCGAGCTTCACCAATCCGCGCACCGGTGAAATCATCGGCGCCGACATCATGCTCGAATACTCATTCATCACCAATCGGTGGATCTTTGGCGATGTCTTCGAAGACGCCGGCCTTGCAAGTGTTGAGGCTATTAAACCGCCAGTAAGCGCCAGCCCGCGGCACATGTGTTCGGCGGTCTCGCATCTTTATGCAAACACGCAGTTCGGACTGACGGTGCTCAAAGCCCTCGGCGCCAACGATGTGACGCTCAATGAGTTGGTCAAGGAATCGATCTATTACCTCATGCTCCATGAGGTGGGTCACACCCTCGGCCTCAATCACAATATGAAGGCGTCCGTGCTGCACGGGCCTGACGCCGTTCACGACAAGTCCGTGACCCAAGGGGCGCCGACCGCGTCTGTCATGGATTATCCGTCGATCAACATTGCCCCGTCAGGCGTTGAGCAGGGCGACTATTACATGACGCGCCCCGGTTCTTATGACGACTGGGCGATCGTCTTCGGCTATTCGCCGGATATTGAAGGCGAGGCGCGCGACGCGCTTCTCGCGCAGTCGACCGAGCCCGGTCACATTTTTGGCAATGACGCCGACGACATGCGCAGCCCCGGCGCCGGCATCGACCCGCGGGTCATGATCAACGACATGTCGGGCGACCCGGTTGCTTATGGCGTGCAGCGACTTGAGCTTTTGAAAGATACGCTGCCGAAGCTGGTCGGCAAATATGACGACGAGCATAGCTGGCAGACCCTGTTGCGCGGCTATATTTTCGCCACCAGCCAGCAATTCGTCATGGCCAATGTAATATCGCGCCAGGTCGGCGGCGTTTACGTAGACCGTACGGCGCCCGGCCAGGAAGGGGGCATGGAAGCGCCCTTCACGGCTGTTCCGCTCGCACAGCAAAAAGCGGCCATGGACGCGCTTGGCGAATATATTTTCGCCGCCGATGCGTTCAGCGAATCCGAAGAACTTGTCCGTCACTTGCAAGCGCAACGGCGCGGTTTCAATTTCTTCGGCGGCACCGAAGATCCGAAAGTCCACGGGCGGGCCCTTGGCATTCAAATGGCGCCGCTTGATCATCTCCTAAATCCGGTGGTGATGCAGCGGATGACCGATTCAGGGCTTTACGGCAACAGCTATACGCCGGCTGCGATGGTCCGTGATCTGAACGATTCGATCTTTGGCGGTGATTTGAGGGGCAACCCCAACGCGTTCCGCCGCAATCTTCAGATTGCGTATCTGCAGCGCCTTGTCGGGATTATCGACGATCCTTCATATGACCCGACCGCACGAGCGGCGGCTCTCTCAGGCGCGCGCAATATTAAGTCTCGCCTCGGGATGTTCGAATTTGGACTTTCTGAAGAAACCAAGGCCCATCGCGCGCAGATCAAGCGCACGCTGCTTATGGGCGGCGTCTTTTAAGGCGAATTGAATAAGTTGCGTCAGCGGCGCGGGGGCGTTCTCCCCGCGCCGTTTTTTATTGCTCCTGCATGGAAAGCCAGAGCAACACGAGCCCGCTTGTCACATAGAACTTTTGAGCATCGCCGAGTGAGGATTGCCCGAGTTCGGTCTGCCACATCTGGAATAGCGCGCCGCCGATGACGGTGAAGCCGCCGAACCAGACGACGAGCGCCATGGCGCAGCCGGCAAGGGCGAATGTCTTCGATGCGTGAAACTCGGCCGGCGACATCTTCACGGCGCCGAACATTTTCCACGCGCCGAAAAGTGATAATGCGCCCACAAGCAATTCGCCCGTGACAATCATCACGGCGCCGATTGTTGCAGCGGCCTGTCCTTCCAGCGCCGGAACAAGCGCGTTCGGATACCAGGGCCGTTCCGCCATGGAAATTACCGCAGAGACCGCGCCGGTTGCC
The DNA here is from genome assembly GCA_965267325.1 of Hyphococcus sp. Classification (GTDB taxonomy): domain Bacteria; phylum Pseudomonadota; class Alphaproteobacteria; order Caulobacterales; family Parvularculaceae; genus Hyphococcus. The sequence goes on from OZ253943.1 coordinate 3,037,028, forward strand.
GCTTCCCAATTCGCGAGATTGGCTGCGACGTACAAAAGGCCCTGAAGGCCCACAAACACAACGAGAATGATCTTGAAATATCGCAACATGGTTGATGCTCCCCGTATCACCGGTGACCGAGCATGGGTCTGTTTGCGTCGCTCGGCAAAAGGCTCCCATGTTGCATTGCGGCGGTGCATCTGCGAAAGCTTGGCGCCATGACAGGTCGCGCCAAGCCTTTTTGGGAAACCAAGACCCTTTCCGAAATGACCGATGAGGAATGGGAAGCGCTTTGCGACGGCTGCGGACGATGCTGCCTTTATATTCTGCATAATGAGGAAACCGGAGACGTCTTTGAGACCGATGTTGTCTGCAAGCTGTTCGATGCAAAGCGCCGGCGCTGCACGAATTACGCAAACCGGGCAAAGCTGGTTCCCGACTGCGTGCAATTGACGCCGGACAATGTCGAAAAACTCTCCTGGATGCCGAAAACCTGCGCTTATCGGCGGCTCGCAAATGGGGAGGGACTGCCGGACTGGCATCCGTTGATCACCGGCGATCCGACATCGGTTGCACGCGCCGGCGTCGCCGTCTCGCCGGACTTGATTCCGGAAGAAGAGATTGACGACGAACTCCTTGAGAGCCGAATTACCAAAGCGCGTTAAAAGCCAGCCGTGGTCAACGCGTGTAAGCGCCATGGGAGCGCTTGACCAAAGAAAGCGGACTATGCGAACGCATTCTGCGACACTCAGCCAAGTACAAGAAAACTTGGGTCCGTCGTTTTGTGCATGATTAAGAGAAAGAACAGTGAACTCAAAGGGAAGACCGCCCAATATCGTCATTGTTAATCCCGATCAAATGCGATGGGATTATGCGTCTTGCTACGGACACCCCTTTATCAATACCCGCAATATTGACCGTTTGGCGGCCATGGGCGCGCGCTTTGAATACGCTTTCGCATCCTGTCCGATGTGCGGGCCCAGCCGCACGAGTTTCGTAACCGGACAATATCCAATCGAGCATGGGGTGAGAAACTATGGCGGCGCTTTCTCGCCTGACAAGCCAAATGCGCTGAATAATCTGGGCGCCGCCGGATATGTGCGCGGCCTCTGGGGAAAGGATCATATCTTTTCCGGCAATGTCATTGGCAATCAGTATGACGAGGGCGAGAATATTTGCCTCGGTATCATGGGTGATCACCCGGAATATAAAAAAGCCTGGGACAGTGCGGTTCTCGATGTTGATTCACCCTGGAATCTCACCAAACGACTGACTGACGCGGGGCTCGATTTCATCGATCGGCATGCGGACGGCGATCGCCCGTTTTTCCTGACGATCAACTACCAGGACCCGCACCCGTTTTTTACATGCCCTGAACCTTGGGCCTCAATGTTCAGCCCGGATCAGTTTCAATTGCCAAAGAACTTTCGACGTGAGCCGGAAAAGGGAGAGGTCAGGCGGCTGACCCATTGGCGCATTCACGCTGACGAAGTGAATATGCCGGAACATGATCTTAAGCGTGCGATGGCGGTTTATTGCGGTCAGATTCGATACGTGGATGATCAACTGGGCCGCATACTCGACCGCTTGATTGAACGAAACCTACTGGACAACACGATCGTTTTGTTTTGGAGCGATCACGGCGAATTCATGGGAGATTTTGGGGTAACCCATAAAATGCCGGCGTTCTTTGAATGCCTTATGCGTGTGCCGCTCATTCTTTGGGACCCGACCGGGCGCGCGCCGAGAGGGGTTTGTTCCGAGCTGGTTGAGCTGATGGATGCAATGGCGACGATACTAGACCTTTGCAATGTTCCGCAGCCAGACGGTTCGCACGCCCGGTCTTTTTTAAGCAATAGCATCGGTCGATCAGATGTATTTGCAGACGCGGGGCTTTTGGTGCAACAGCCTGCCGATCCCATCCCGGAATTACGGCTCAAGGCCGCCCAGCCGCCCACGGCTTTTGGTCCAGGGGCCATGCTTCGAACGCGCGACTGGAAACTTTGCTTGTATGCGGATGATCTGGGTGAGCTTTATAATTTGAATGATGATCCACTTGAAATGAATAATCGCTATGACGATCCCGAATGTGCGTCCATGGTGCGAGAACTTCAGCAACGGCTAGTCCAGCGCATGCTGTGTCGCGGGCAAGCTCCGGAGGACTTGCCCGAAGGCGCTGTGCCGATACCGGCGGGCTGACCCGGAAGTCGGCCAAAAAACCCCACCCCAATAAGTTGATCCGGGTTCGGAATTTACCCCAATAACCGTAAATTCTTCCATGAATCCCGCATTTGGTCGATAGTTATCGTCATGGGTTCGGGAGGCCTTAGGCTTCCCCCATGATGAATTCAGATCAAAAAACGGCTCCGCCGAAAAATCAGACGCAACGGGAAGACCGGGACTGGAAACAGCTCTCGGAAAACATCCTGACGCTGGCGCTCGGCAAATCCGAACGAATGATCGAAGAGGACGAGGTCGATGACGCAGCGTTCGATCGCGACGCGCGCGACCTGCGACTGCTGATGAGCTCGGCGGAGATTGCCGCGCGCATGAGCCGGCACAATGAAAAGGATCGCAGCCCGCATGACGAACAAGCGCTCCCGCGCGAGCACACCGAAGAAGAACTCGACGACATCTTCCGACGGGTCGTCTCCCGCGTCGATGAGCTCGAAGCCGACGAGCAGGCGCGATCTCGAAACAAAGCGGCGTCTCATTCGGGACGCGATGCTGACCAGGATCCTCAAGGCGGATGCAAAAAGGGAGTGGCGGATCCATGCGCTTGATCACCAGAGGGAACCCGAACGGGACGACTGGACCACGTGGCTCATCCTTGGCGGCCGCGGCGCCGTGACGGCGGACGCCGGCGTCCCCCTCGCCGTCAACATTCATCTGCCGGGCGTTCAGGATGCGGAAAGTTTTCGTCGCTCCGAAACTCAGATCGCCGCCGCGCTGGCGCGCGCCGTCGGGCGCGGTCAAAGGAATTTGTGAAATGACTTCAGGTGAACCAATCGACCAACACGAGATCGCCATTTTTGAACTCATAAATCCAGCCATCGAAACTGTTGGCTTTATGGATGGCTTCGTCGATATCGTCCGTGGCGAAGGCAACGAATTCCTTTGGCGGCCGTTCGCGTCCAACTTCATCAAACCCGCGAACGCCGACAACGACAAACTTCGCGCCACGACAGATGCTGCATTCATTGGTCATGTGTCGACGTTATCCGAAAAAACAAGTCTGCGGCAAATCGGGAGAGCCGCTTGAGCAATTTCCACGAAATCCTCTTTCCCGTCGACATCGCGCTCAATTCCGAGGGCGGGCCGTCGCGCAGGACCGACATTGTCGCGCTGGTTTCAGGCCATGAAGAGCGCAATTCTCCCTGGGCCGGTTCGCGGCGACGCTTTAACGCCGGTTACGGCGTGAAATCCATCAACGACATCGAAGACGTTATCGCGTTTTTTGAAGCCCGCCATGGACGCCTCTACGGGTTTCGGTTTCGCGATCCGTTCGACTTTAAAAGCTGCCGCGTGGCGCAAACGCCCGGCGCGCAAGACCAGCTTCTCGGCGCCGGCGACGGCGTGCAAACTGAGTTTCAGCTTGTAAAACGCTACGCATCCGGCGGAGCGGCCTATCTACGCAACATTAAAAAGCCGGTGACCGGTTCTGTTCTGGTCGCTTTGGACGGCGCCGCACAGATAGAAGGGACGGACTTCACCGTTGACGATGCAACAGGCGCCGTTTCGCTAACAGCGCCGGCGCCGGCCGGGCAATCGGTGACAGCGGGTTTCCTTTTTGACACGCCGGTTCGTTTTGATGCGGATGAATTGCGCGTCAATCTCGCCGCATTCAAAGCGGGAGACATCCCCTCGATCCCGCTTATCGAAGTTCTGACCTGATGCGCGCCCTCGATCCCGATTTTAAGGCGCATCTTGCGACCGGCGCGACAACGCTGGCGACCTGCTGGCGCATCACGCGATCAGACGGCCTGGTCCTTGGCTTCACCGATCACGACCGGGCCCTCTTTTTCGATGGAACGACATTCAGCCCCGAAAGCGGCGCAACAGGCTCCGCGCTCTCGTCAAGCGCCGATCTGGCTGTCGACAACAGCGACATCGAAGGGGCGCTCGACAATGCGGCGCTGTCGGCGAGCGATCTCGCAGCGGGCCGCTATGACGGCGCGAGCGTCGAAATCTTTCGCGTCAACTGGGCGGCGCCCGATCAGCGTGCGCTCTTAAAGAAAGCCGTCATCGGCGAGGTCTCCCGTGCGGGAAACGCCTTCACGGCGGAGCTGCGCGGTCTTTCCGCCGCTCTCGATCAGCCCGTGGGGCGGGTCTTTCAGCGCTTGTGCGACGTCAATCTCGGCTCCGCAAAATGCGGCGTCGATCTCGCCGATGCAGCGTTTAAAACTACGGGCGCGGTGACGGCGCTGCGCGATGATCAGAGTTTTGTCGCATCCGGTTTTGCCGGATTTGCCGACCGCTGGTTCGACCACGGATTACTGACATGGACGACAGGCGCCAATGCAGGGGCAAAGGCGCACATCAAGTCCCAGAGCGCCGCGGGCGCCGTCTCCCTATGGCTGCCATCGGGCGCGGGCGTCGCTCAAGGCGATCAATTCACCGCGACCGCCGGCTGCGACAAACGCTTTGCGAACTGCCGCGACAAGTTCGGCAACGGCGTCAACTTCCGCGGATTTCATTTGATGCCCGGCAATGACTTTGCGGTTTCCTATCCGTTGCGCGGTGAAAAAAACGACGGCGGGAAACGATGAACACATCTGATGGAGAATAACGATGGTAAGAAGTAATGAATTCTCGGCGGACAGTCTGGCATTGGCGGCAAAGAAAGCGACTGCCGCCTACGATCGACGAGCTCGTGTCGACCGAAAAAGCGTCTGCAGTGATTTGGCGTTTGAATTTGCAGATGCAAAGCGTGAAGTTGGCGCCGTTTTAGACGAAGTGGAGGATCTCCGTCGCGAAGCGGAAAGATTGCAAGAAACTGCGCGTAGCAGCGCCTTCGTTGCAGGAGTTAGTGCAGCTATAGCAGCGGCGGGTGCATTTGGTTCGGCGATTAGGGCTCTCCGCCTACTCTCTCGTCTGAGATATCGCGACCTAAACCGTAGCGATTGGATCAGCCTAATTCCCTTTATCGGCGGAGGCGTTCTTGCCGGATATGAAGCATTTAAGGCGGTTAGTGGTTGGCGTGAGGCGAGCCGGCTGATTCGGCAGGCCGAGCAAACCGAAAAACGCGCTGACCGCCTAGGTGATGAGTTACTCAGCCTTGCCGAGCAGTATCGGCGTGCGGGTTGTGGTCGCGAACGCGGAACAAGCTGAATGACATGTTCAACCCGCAAGCCAACCCGCAACTACATCGCGCAGGAACAATACCTCAACCGCGGCGACCGCCAGCATCAAGGCGACGCCGATAGCGAACGCCCCTGCCGGTTTCGGACGCAATGCGCTGGCGACGCCCAAAAATCCGAAAATAACAAATGCGATTCCAGCGGAAATGATTGCTGTCACGTAAGCAAGATTAATCCAGTATGTGTCGGATACAGGTTTGTCGGCAGCGACGCGGTGGATTGTCCACAGAAAAAACGCCCAGGAGACAACGAGCATGAAATTGCGAAAGTGATTTTTCATGAGCGGTCCTGCGTCTGCGCGGCGTCGGGACAACGCTCTGTCAACAGTCCGGGCGAGCAGCTACGACAGAATTCGTATGACGTCTTCCAGCCAGAATTGAGTGAAGAGAGCGATTGCAATTACCAAAGTCGCGCCGATGAGCGCGGCGCCAATAGGTCTGCAGCCGACAAGGCGGGGCAAAAATGCGATACTGCTGAGAAACATGCCGGCCGCGACAAGCGCTTTAACGGCGATATGTCCAAAGTCCGCTGCAAAGTTTTCAGACCAGATCGTTGTCTGCCCGGTGATTACAGCCGCGAAAACCGAAATCATGCCGAGCGCAACGATAGCAAGTATTTCGACCGGTCGTGGCACAATATTTATATTCCTTATTTAAAATTAAATATACATAAGAATTCAATCAACGGCAACATTCATTTATCTGCACCTGGCGGGACCGGCATATGAGCGCCGTTCCCACATTCACCGCAACGGTCTCGCGCATAAAGATCATTGACGCCGCCCGCGATTGGCTCGGCACGCCTTACGTGCATCAGGCGAGCGCAAAGGGCGCCGGCTGCGACTGCCTCGGCCTTGTTCGCGGCATATGGCGCGAGCTTTACGGCGCCGAGCCAGAAGCCCCGCCCGCTTACACGCCGGACTGGAACGAACGCCACTGGAAAGCGGGCGAAGAAGAAAAACTCCTCAACGCCGCCCGGCGCAACATGACGGCGCGTTCGGGCGCTGCGTTCGAGCCCGGCGACGTTCTGGTTTTCCGTGTTTGCGCCGACGGCCCCGCAAAGCATTGCGGCGTCGCCGTTGCGCCGGACCGCTTCATCCACGCCTATGCCGGGCGCGCCGTCATCGAAAGCTGGTTGTCGCGCTGGTGGCGGGAACGGCTCGCCGGCGCATTCATCCTTCCGGGGGCGGAATAATGGCCCAGCTTCTCCTCACCGCGGCGTCTGCCGGCGCCGCCGCTGCAAAGGCCGGCCTCGGGTCATTTCTGGTGCGCACCCTCGCGACCACGGCGGCGGCCTATGCGGCGGGCTATGTGGACCGGCTGATCTTCGGGCCTCGCAAGCGCGCCGTCGAAGGCCCGCGGCTTGAAAATTTCCAGGTGCAGGCGAGCCAGGAAGGCGCGGGCGTCCCCCGCGTCTTCGGCCGCGGCCGCATCGCCGGACAGTTGATCTGGGCGGCGGGTTTTAAGGAGACGGCTTCGGAAACGACGGAGTCATCGGGCGGCAAGGGCGGGCGTCCGGCGGCGCAAACAACAATTACGGAGTATCTCTATTCTATCTCGTTCGCTGTCGGGCTTTGCGAAGGAGAGATTGACCGCATTGGCCGCGTCTGGGCCGATGGCAAGCCTTTTGATCTTTCAAGTCACAATGTGCGCATCTATCGGGGAAGCGAAACGCAAAACCCGGATGCGCTGATTGAAGCGATCGAAGGGGCAGGGCGAGCGCCGGCCTTTCGCGGTCTCGCCTATATCGTGTTTGAAGATTTGCCGCTCAAGGAATTCGGCAATCGCATCCCGCAATTGTCGTTCGAAATCGAAAAGAGCCTCAAAGACAACGATCCAAACGCTCTTGAGAACACGCTAACCGCCCTCACCATGATCCCCGGTTCGGGAGAGTTCGTTTACGGAACAACCAGGGTGCTGCGCGAGGCGGGCGAGGGCGTTACCGCGGCGGAAAACGTTCACAATATTTCCGGCGTAACTGACTTTGCCGCGTCCCTTGATGCGCTTATGGACGCCGCGCCCAATCTCGCTCATGTTTCGCTGGTGGTGTCCTGGTTCGGCGACAGCCTTGCCGCCGGCCAGTGCCAGCTTCGCCCGGGCGTCGATGCGGCGACGAAAACAACGACGCCCTATGAATGGAAAGCCGGCAGCGTTGCGCGCGCGGGCGCCCATCAAATCTCTCGGGTAAACGGCGCGGCGGTCTATGGCGGCACGCCCGCGGACCGCGCCGTCGTCGAGGCCATAACATCCTTAAAGTCCCGCAATTTGTCGGTCTTATGCCATCCTTTTATCCTCATGGACGCCCCCGGATTCCCGTGGCGGGGGCGGATCGACGCGGGCGCCAATGACAAGACCGCGGCGGCCGCCGTCGACATTGCGAGTTTTTTCGGGACGGCCTCACCCGGTGACTTTTCCAATCAAAATGGCGAGATCGTTTACGCGGGCCCGGCGGAGTGGTCGTTCCGGCGCATGATCCTTCACTACGCCCATCTCTGCGTGCTTGCCGGCGGCGTCGATAGTTTTTTGTTGGGATCGGAATTGCGCGGCATCACCACGACCCGCGACGGCGCAACATCCTATCCGGCGATTGCGCAGATGAAATCGCTCGCCGCCGATCTACGCAGCATTCTCGGCGCCGAGACGGAAATCTCCTACGGCGCCGACTGGTCGGAATATTTCGGTCATCAGCCTGCGGACGGATCGGGCGACGTGTTCTTTCATATGGATGACCTATGGGCCGATCCGTCGATAGATTTTGTCGGCATCGACAATTATATGCCGGCCGCCGACTGGCGCGACGGCTTTGCGCACCTTGATGCGCTCGCCGGGGCAAAAGGACAACATGACGCTGACTATTTGAAAGCAAACATAGACGGCGGTGAAGGGTTTGATTGGTATTACGCCAGCGCTGCCGATCGCGACGGGCAAATCCGCACGGCGATAGGTGACGGCGCCTATGGGGAGCCCTGGGTCTTTCGTTACAAGGATCTTTGGAACTGGTGGGGACAAGCTCACCACAACCGCCCCGGCGGCGTGCGCGACACATCGCCGACAAGCTGGATTCCGGAAGCGAAAAAAATTCTATTCACAGAAGCCGGATGCCCGGCGATCGATAAAGGCGCCAACCAGCCGAATGTGTTTGTCGATCCAAAGTCTGTCGAAAGCGCCATTCCCTATTATTCGACCGGGCGTCGCGATGACATGGCTCAGCGCCGGTTTTTGGAGGCGCAAGGCGCGTTCTGGGCGGATGCTGCGAACAACCCCACATCCTCCGTCTATGGCGGGCCCATGGTCGATGCGAACCGGCGCTATGTTTACGCCTTTGACGCCCGACCCTATCCGGAATTCCCGGCGCGATCTGATGTCTGGGGCGATGCGGCGAATTGGGAGACAGGTCATTGGCTAAACGGCCGCCTCGGGCGCGCACCCCTTGATTTATTGGTGGAGGCGCTTGGCCGCGAAGCGGGATTTGAAGACATCGATGCGTCGGCGCTTTCCGGCGTCGTCACCGGCTATCTCGTTGACCGGCCGCTTTCCCCGCGGGAGATGATCGATCCGCTGGCGGATGTTTTCCAGTTCGATGTGGTCGAAACGGACAATATCTTGCGCTGTCAGCCGCGCGAGGCAGGCGCTGTGGTTGCGCTCGACGTTGGTAGCCTCGCCGAGCGAGACAGCGGCGCCTTCTCCCTGTCGCTGGCGCAGGAAACCGATCTGCCGGCCGCATTTCGTCTCGGATTTTTCGACGAAGCGGAAGATTTCGCACCGGCTGTCGCAGAAGCGCGCGATCCTTCAGCTAGCCCTCATCGCGAGGCGGGCGCCGATATCGCTGCAGTCATTCCGGCGGCGGAAGCCGAAGCCCGGGCGCGGTCCATTCTTGCCGACGCCTGGGTCATGCGCGAGCAATTGTCGTTCGAATTGCCGCCCTCGGCGATGGCGCTTGAGCCGGGCGATGCAATTACGCTGAAAGATCTTGGGGCGGAACGCCTTTATCGCATCACCGACATCGAAGACGGCGGCGCCCGCCGCGCCGACCTCGTTCGCGTTGCGCCGTCGGTTTATGAAAGCCCGGTCGGGCCGACGGAATTTACGGCGCCGCCGCCTGCAAAAGTTTTTTCCGCCCCGTCATGGGAACTCTTCGAACTGCCCGCGATCGCCGGCGCCGACCCCGCCGCGCCATGGTTTGCAGCATTCTCTGAACCCTGGCCCGGGGCCGTCGCCCTCTATCGCGGCGGCGGGGCGTCAACGCCGATCCTCTCCGGCCTTGCGCCCGCGCGCGCCGTTATGGGACGGCTCAAGACGGCGCTCACGCCCGCCGGGTCAGGGCGCTGGATTGCGCAATCGGTCGATATCGATTTGTCATTCGGGACGCTTTCATCGCGCGCGGCGGATGATGTTTTTTCCGGCGCCAATCTTTGTGCGGTGGAAAGCATCAGCGGCGCGTGGGAGTTGATGCAGTTTCGCGACGCCGAATTGCAGGCCGACGGATTGTGGCGGCTTACCGGTCTCTTGCGCGGGCAAGGGGGAAGCGAGCCGCAAGCCCTCGCCGGCGCCGATGTCGGCGCGCGCTTTGTTTTGATGACGCGAAGCGTCACTCAGGCTGATTTCTCCGTTGATTTGCGCGACCTTGCCTTGCGCTGGCAGGCGGGTCCGGAAAAAGAAATTCCCGATACGGAGAATTTTACATCAAAAACGCTGACCCTCGCCGCACGGGGGCTGAAACCGCTCGCGCCCGTTCACTTGCGTGCAGCGCGTTCGGGCGGCGACATTAAAATGAACTGGATCCGCCGCACCCGGGAAGGCGGCGACAGTTGGGAAGGGGAGGCGCCTTTGAGCGAACAGGCGGAGCGCTATTGGGTGACGATATTCGATGGCGCAACGGCGGTGCGCGAGATCGAAACGACAAGCCCGGACTATCTCTACGCCGCCGCCGCGATCGTTCAGGACTTCGGTCCCTCGGGTCCGGGTCCCGCGATCACATTTTCCGTCGCCCAGATTTCCGATGCAGTGGGGAGGGGGGTGGAAGGGAAAAAAACGACGGTCATCACATAGTATCCGAACCAACAGGAGTTTTTCAGTGAGCCAAAACAATGAATTTGCCGGTAGAACGCTGGAGGAAGCGGCGCAAAAAGCAACGGCTGCTTACAGGGCGAAAAAATTTGAATCTAAGAACCGCGGAAGATGCACAGATTTGTCTCTCGAGATTTCATCATTGAAGAGCCAAATTGGCAGAATCGGAGATAGAGCCGAACATCTCGCAGATGCTGCTGAACAGCTTCAGCGTTCGGCGCGCGTTGAACTTGCGTTGTCGGCGCTTGTTGGACTGGGAAGTTTGGCGCGGGGGCTGCGGGGGCTGGCGCTTATTATACGACGCATCAGGAATAAGGACATCAGCAGGCTGTCAAAGCGAGATATCGTCGATGTCTTAGCAGCACTTGGTCCAATTGGCTCAGGGATTGCGGCTGCTTTTGCCATCCATCAACTCATTGAGGCGCAGCGTCTGGCGCGTCAGGCCGAAGCGGTTGAAAGAAACGCGGAGCAACTTGGCGAACTGTTGCTTGATGCTGTTTCTGACTACTCGCGATTGGGATGCGCCGCCGCTCGCCGTCTGCGGTCATGAAACGAATAAGGTCAAAACCAGGAAGAAAACGCCGGCGCCCCCAAGGCCGCTGCCTGCAAATATGGCGACGCGTCCAATGATCGATGAAGCCGGCGACGTCTCAATGGGCTTGTTCCGGCTGAGCACAAAGGTGAGCGCCGCTCCAATGACGAGCGCCGCTATCCATGCGGAAATTACAGCTGTCCCGAACGGCAATAGGGCAAAATTGCCGCCTTTGCTGTGAAATATCTTCGTGGCGACCCGCACCATTATGATAATCGCACCAGTAATGCTGGCAGTGAATAAAATATCGTGCAAATATTTCTTGAACATTATATAAGTAAAACAACAAACTCGTTGTTTGGCAAATCTCGCCCACGCCCCTGGAACGGCCGCTTTCCGCCCCATCCCCTTCAAATCCGGGGCAAATCGCCTATCTCTGTGGCCGGGCGGCCGTCGGCGTGCTTTGCGGTTAACGAAGCGTTACGACCTGGCGGCGTAAAAGGGATAGATCGGCGGGAGATAGACGAGCCTTGGCGCGCAACCCTTATATCGTTCTGGGCCTTAGCCCCACTGCGAAGGATTCCGAGATTCGCTCGGCGTTCCGCAAGCTCGCCAAGAAACATCATCCCGATCGCAATCCAGGCGACAAAAAGGCCGAAGAAAAATTCAAAGAAATTTCCGCCGCTTTCGACATCATCGGCGATTCTGAGCGGCGCAAGAAATTCGACCGCGGCGAGATCGATGAGGAAGGCAAGGAAAAGGGCCACCCTTACGGTCAGTGGTCGGGCCGTCCGGGCGGCGGTTACGCCGGCGGCGCCTATCGCGGCGGTTTCGAACCGGGCGGGCCTGGCGCCGGCGCCTCGTTCGAGGATCTCTCCGACATTTTTTCAGATCTTTTCGGCGCCCGAAGCGGCCGCGCCGCAGGCGGGCGCGCCGGCGGGTCAGGGCGCGCTCAGTCTCGCGGCCGGGATCTGCGCTATCGTCTTGAAGTTGATTTTCTCGACGCCGCGCTCGGCGCCAAAAAGCGCGTCACCATGCCGGACGGGCGCACCCTCGATCTCACCATTCCGGCTGGTCTTGAAGACGGACAGACCTTGCGCCTTAAAGGCCAGGGCGAAAGCAGCGGCGGCGGCGCCGGCGATGTCTACGTTGATGTCAAAGTGCGCCCCCATAAACGCTTTGAACGGCGCGGCGACGACATTCATGTGGAATTGCCGATTTCGCTTAAAGAAGCTGTTTTGGGCGGCAAGGTCACTGCGCCCACCATTGCCGGCGAGGTGTCGCTGACCGTGCCGAAGAATACAAGCTCCGGCGCCGTCCTGCGCCTGCGCGGCCGCGGCGTCGCCAAGGGCAAAGGCGCGCCGGCGGGCGATCAATATGTCCGCCTCAAGATCGTTCTGCCCGAAGGCGGCGACAAGGAACTCGAAGAGTTCGTGAAATCCTGGAAGGGCGCCGATGCGCCCGCGCGTCCGGATTTCGCCGACGTTTGAATGCTTGGACGCGAAGGCGGCTGTCGCTTATAGTCGCCGTCAATAATGGCAAAACGCTGGGATATTTCAGATGGCGCTGAGCGAGCGTAAACGCGAACAACTCATCGCCTTTCTCGGAGAGCTGCCGACAGCGACAGCGGTTAAGCTGTTTGCGGCGGTCGAGGCCGATCGTCTCGGCGGCGGCAGCGGTCTGCCGCACAACGAAATTCTTGACGATCTTCGCGAGCGCTTGCTTTCCCGCGGCGCGGTGTTGCCGACAAGGCGCGCCGATGCGCGACGACTGTTCTTTTCGCCGTTTGAAGATTTCTTCATCGGCGAACGGCGCGAACGCAAACGTCCCGGCCTCATTCCGCGCACTTCGCTTGCCCCGATCTGGCGTTTGATGATGCGCGAGACCGCGCTTTCCGAAGCGGCTTTTGCAGCAGCGAGCCTTGATGACGCCATCGCGTCCGGTCGCGAGACCGGCGATCTTGAGCGAGCGCTCTTTATTGCGACGGAAGCGGGTCTCGGCCGTGTTCTTGACGCGGCGATGGTCGAGAGCGGCGCCCGCGCGCATCTCTGCGACATGCTTGGCGGCGAAGCTGCGTTCGCCGACCTGCAGGAACTGCGGCGGCTTTTGGCGGGCGTTGATTTCTTTAAACAGCTCCATAGAACCATGGCGCCGGGCGCCGCATCGTTCACGGAAGACGATCTTTATACCCTGCGCGCGCTGTTTTTATCCGCACACGATCAAAACCCGAAGCTCGCAGCTTTTTTGTTGCTTGCGGTGAAGGGTCGGCTTGAAAAACCCTGGCGTTCGCTGGAGCTTTATTACCATCTTTCGCGCAGCGCCGATGAACGACTTGAGGCTGCCCGCGATGCTGTCGCCGCGCTGCCGGAGGCCCTGTTTGAAGACCTTGAATCGCTCGCCCGCTCGCTTGAGCGCGACGGCGCAGAGGCGGATCAATTCGATGCACAGGCCGGGCGCGTGCGCATTGCGTGGTTTGCAGATTATGCCGACGGCCTTGCGGCCCAGGCGACCAAGGCCGGCGACAATGTTTCGCTCAACCGCATAAACGCCTGCCGCGACGTTGCAGCGGAAGCTTTTGAACGCTTCTGCGAATTGGCGCTTTCCTCGCTACGGGAGGCAACGCCGCTGCGGCAGGCCGGCGGATCGAGTTTTCTGATGGCGCAACGGCCCGACTTCGCATCGCCCCCGCCGCCGCGGGCGATCGAGCAGGCGCGCGAGTCGGCGCTGTTAATCGCCGACGCTACAGAGTTTGCCGGAAGGCTGGGCGCCGCCGGCGATATCGCCGCTGAAATCGCCCGCGATGCGCGCGAGAAAATGACGACATTTGCAAGCGATCTCGTCACCGAGATTCGCGCCGCCGAAGGCGCCGAGCGCAAGGCCGCCGAGCGCATGCTGGAAAGCACCCTATTGGTCGCCGAAGCCTTGCTCGATCGTGAGGAAGCCGGCCTCATTCGTGATCGCGCCAAGGCTGCGGCGGTCGCCGTTTGAGCCTATGATCCGGCGCGAAGAACAAATGCGCAGGAGACGACATGACCGGCGAAACACGCAAGACGGAATTTGACGGCGCAGGCGGCGGAAAACTCGCCGCGGCCCTAGAGCTGCCCGCCGGGCCCCCTCGCGCATACGCTCTATTCGCGCACTGCTTCACCTGTTCGAAGGACATCAAAGCGGCGCGCGAAATCGCCAAGGCGCTGCGTGCGCGCGGCTTCGCCGTGTTGCGCTTTGACTTTACCGGCCTTGGCGGATCGGAAGGCGATTTCGCCAACACCAACTTTTCTTCGAATGTGGAAGATCTGATTGCGGCGGCGGATTATCTGCGTCGCGAGTTTGAAGCGCCGTCAGTCGTGATCGGCCATTCACTCGGCGGCGCAGCGGCGATCGTCGCCGCGACACGCATCGCGGAAGTCAAAGGTGTTGCAACCATCGGCGCTCCCGCAGACGCCGACCACGTGGTCGAACAATTGCGCGACAGCGAAAACGAAATACGCGAGAAAGGCGAGGCCGTAGTCCAGCTCGCCAACCGGCCCTTCACAATCAAAGCGCAGTTTCTCGATGACCTGAACAACCAGACTGTTACTGACTGTGCTGCGTCGCTAAAAAAACCATTGCTCATCCTGCACGCGCCGCGCGATGAAACCGTCGGCGTCGAAAATGCGACAAAAATCTTCGTCGCCGCCAAACATCCCAAAAGCTTCGTCAGCCTCGACACCGCCGACCATCTTTTGTCGAATGGAGAGGACGCACGCTACGCCGCCGCTGTCATCGCGGCCTGGTCGGCCCGGTATTTGGGCGCGGCGCCGGCCGATCCTGTTGAAACCAGGCGGGCCGATGCTATCGACGGCGCCGTCGCCGAAATCATGACCGACAAGCGCTTTGCTGTTTCCGCAAGCGCCGGCGGACATGCGCTGACCGTTGACGCTGACAAGGAAGACGGCGGAGACGGCCTTGGTCCCAATCCGACCCGATTGCTGGAGGCCGCGTTGGCCGCCTGTTCAGCGATGACCGTGCGCATGTATGCCCGGCGCAAAAAATGGCCCATCCAGTCGATGAAAGTCACCATCACCCGTGCAAAAGACGAGGATGCTCATCTTTCCCGCGTTTTGGAAAAGTCCATCGAAATTACCGGCGATCTCGATGATGTGCAGCGTGAGCGGCTGCACGAGATTGCGGGGAAATGCCCGGTTCATCGCATGCTTGCCGAAGGGGTCGAAATTCGGTCCAAAATGGCCTGATTTTTAACAATTTTTAATGGGATGAGGCGGCTTTGCGATACGCCGTATTACGCCTATCTGGCGTATATCGTATCAACGGTGGGCGATTCTGTATCGGATCGAAACAAGAAATGGGTAATGCGACTATGAAAAGTTTCCGCTCTGGAATTTTGTTGGCGAGCGCAGCCGTAGTGTCTTTGAGCTTGGGCGCATCATTGAATGCGCAGGCGCCGCGATTGATGGCGCCGCCAGTCGCCGCCGACGGCACGCTCTCTTTTGCAGATCTTGTCGAAAGAGTGAGTCCGTCCGTAGTGAGCGTGCTGGTGGAACGGGAAGTTCAAACGCCAGCAATGCCGAGCCAGTTCAACGAGTTTTTCAATTTTCGGTTTGGTCAGCCAGACCGGCCGAGCGATCCCTTTGATGATGGCACGCGTCGGTTGCAGGCGGAAGGATCTGGTTTCTTCATCGACTCGGCTGGTCATATCGTTACCAACAATCACGTTGTCGAAGATGCGGACAAGGTGCGCGTCCGCCTCGCCGACGGCGATGAACTTGACGCCGTGGTCATCGGCACCGATCCGCTTACGGATCTTGCCGTACTCAAAGTAGAAGCGAAAGAAAAACAGCCCTATGTAGAATTTGCGGAAGGCGTGAATTTACGTGTTGGCGACTGGGTCGTCGCGGTCGGCAATCCTTTCGGTCTGGGCGGCACCGTTACAAGCGGCATCGTGTCGGCGATCGGCGGCCAGAACCGCGAAAACCAATACCTCGATTTCATCCAGATCGATGCGCCGATCAATCGCGGCAATTCCGGCGGTCCGACTTTTGATCTCAAAGGACGCGTTGTCGGCGTCAACACTGCAATCTTTTCGCCCAATGGCGGCAGCGTCGGGATTGGTTTCGCCATCCCTGCAAAAGTGGCGCGGGATACGGTGGCGCAATTGATCGCAAATGGCTCGGTGACCCGGGGCTGGCTTGGCATTCAGTTGCAGGAAGTCACAACGGAAATCGCCGCCGCCCTTGAACTCAAGTCGCGCAACGGTGTTCTCGTAAATTCCGTGATTGAAGGCGAGCCGGCGGCGAAGGCGGGCCTCAAAGACGGCGATGTCATCGTTGAAATCGGCAACGAGAAAGTCGATACGCCCAACGAACTCTCCCGTCGGGTCGCTTCTTATGCGCCTGGAGAAAAAGTGCGGGTGAAAGTTCTGCGCGAGGGTAAACAAAAAACCCTCAACGTGACGCTTGGCCTGCGCGATGATGATTCCGACGCTGCGGACGACGAACCCGGCGCGAATGACAACGATACTCTGTCGTCGGATGTTGGTGTGCGTGTTTCGGAACTGAACGATTCCTTACGCCAGCAATTCCGCGTACCGCGCGATGTGGATGGCGTTCTTGTCACCGGCGTGCGGCCCGGCAGTCCGGCGGAAGAGGCGGGTCTTCGTCCCGGCGCCGTGATCCTTGAGGTCGAGGGCCAGGATGTCAGCAATGCTGATGATTTGCGCGACAAAATAGAAAACGCCAAAGAAGCCGGGAAAGAGGCGATCCTTATGCGGATGCAATTCGGATCGAACCGGCAGTTCGGCGCATTGTCGCTGGAATAGCGCGCCGGTTTGCGAATTTCGCAATTATCGGCGAGCGCGTATAGTAATGGGAAGGCGGTCGCAAATGCTGCGAACCGCAGCCGCCGCCAGCCCGATAGTTAAGCAGGTGACGAATGATGAAAATATTGCTGATCGAAGACGACGCTGAGGCCGCGGCCTATGCGGCGAAGGGCCTGCGTGAAGCCGGTCACGTCGTCGAACATGCGCTTGATGGCGAAGCTGGTCTCGATATGGCGGGCGTCGGCGATTACGACGCTTACATAATCGATAGAATGCTGCCGAAAAGCGATGGCCTTTCCATTCTGGCGTCGCGGCGGAACGAGGGCGATGAAACGCCGGCGCTGTTTTTGTCCGCGTTGGGCGAAGTTGATGACCGCGTTTCCGGCCTGAAAGCAGGCGGCGACGATTATCTCGTCAAACCTTACGCTATGCCTGAATTGCTCGCGCGGGTTGAGGCGCTTGGGCGTCGCCGATCGATTGAGCCGTCTTCGGTGACGACGCGCTATCAGGTCGGCGATCTCGAGATTGATCTCTTGTCGCGGACGGTGCGCCGCGCGTCGAAAAAAATTGACCTTCAACCGCGCGAGTTTCGGCTGCTTGAGTATCTCATGCGTCACGCCGGACAGGTTGTAACCCGCACCATGCTGCTTGAAAATGTCTGGGAGTATCACTTTGATCCGCAGACAAACGTTATCGATGTTCACATTTCGCGGCTGCGC
Source organism: Hyphococcus sp. (assembly GCA_965267325.1). Classification (GTDB taxonomy): domain Bacteria; phylum Pseudomonadota; class Alphaproteobacteria; order Caulobacterales; family Parvularculaceae; genus Hyphococcus. The sequence goes on from OZ253943.1 coordinate 3,054,499, forward strand.
GCAAAGATCGACAAGGATTTCGAAAAACCTCTGCTGAAGACAGTCCGCGGCGCGGGCTATACTATTTCCGACGAAGATTGACCGTAAAGGCGGAACTCCTTGAAGGCGCGCCCAGCGCGCAAAAACGCAGGAAAAAACCGGCGAGAGAAAAAACGCGCCAACGCGTCGGCGGCGGCGTGTTGCGTCTCTTTCGCACGACGTCGTTTCGTTTCACGCTTTTCTTCGTTTTGCTTTTCACCTGGGCGGTCGGCGTTCTTGGGGCTTTTGTATATCGCGCGTCTTTCGGCGCTGCTTCTGAACAAACCGATCTAATCATCGATGCGGAACTTGCTGTGCTCGCCAATCTGTTTGGCGATGACGGGCCGGGCATGCTCACCCGGGTTATCCGGCAGCGCACGGCCTGGCGGGACGATTCGATCTACATGTTGATTGGCGCGCCGTCGGGCGTCTCTCTTGCCGGCAATCTGACAGCGTTGCCGCCTGAGGCATTGACGGCGGAAGGGGCGTTTTTTGATTTCGTTTATGAGCGTCCCGTGCTCGATGCGGCCGGGCGCGAGGCGGGCGTTCAATTGCGTCCCGCCCGCGGTAAGCTCGCCCGGTTCCGCGCAGCGCCGGATGCGGAACAATCTTTCCTGGTCGTGGTTGCCCGGGATGTATCAACGCGAGAGTTTTTGCGCGATCGTCTGGCGGCAGTCTTTCAACGCATTATCGCCGCCACCATTATCCTTGGCATCATTGTCGGGCTGTTGTTTTCGCGCTCGATCCTCGCCCGGGTCGAAACGGTCAATAAGACAACCCGGGCAATTCGCGCCGGAGATCTCGCTCAGCGCATTCCGCGCACCGGCGCCGGCGACGAACTTGATCATCTGGCTGAAAATCTCAACGCCATGCTGGACCAGATCGAGCGATTGATGAGCGGGATGCGCGACGTTTCAGACAACATCGCCCATGATTTGCGCTCACCCCTTACCCGCATCCGCAACCGGCTGACGGACGCCATGAAAAGCGGTCCGGAAGAAAAAGAAGCGGCGCTTCAAGCAACGCTCGAAGATTCCGAACGCATGCTTTCCACGTTCAACGCGTTGCTTTCGATTGCGCGCATTGGATCGGGGGAAAGCGCCGGAAAGATGGAGCCGATCGACCTCGTCGCTGTCGCCGAAGAGATGGCCGAACTTTATGAGCCGGCCGCGCAGGAGAGTGGTTTCGAACTGGTCCTGATTACGACGCCGACGCCGGCGATCAAAGGCTCGCGCGAGCTGGTGAGCCAGGCCGTCGCAAACTTCCTCGATAATGCGCTCAAATACGCGGAGGGTGGCTCGCGCATTGAAATCAAGGCGGCGGCCGCTGCCAATGGCGGCGCGGTGATCAGTGTTGCGGACGATGGCGCCGGTATTGCGAAAGAGGATCGCGCCCGCGTGTTGGAGCGATTCGTTCGCCTGGAAGAAAGCCGATCGACGCCGGGCAGCGGTCTGGGGCTCAGCCTTGTTGCGGCCATTGCCCGCGCGCACAACGCCACGCTCAAGCTTGAAGATGGGCTTGCGCGCGCCGACGGCGGCGTCGGATTGCGCATGATTGTGCGCTTTCCCGCTGCAGACGGCGGCTAAGCCCGCCCCTGCCGAGTAGAGGTGATTCGCATTTTCCCGCATCAGGACGCCGTTTTTTTTAATCGAATGACTTGCGTTCCGCGGCAAATCACCCGCTTCTTTCTCTAAGAGCGCTGCGTCAATTGGCGCTTGCTACAGCGAAAATCTTTAAGGGAAAATATCATGAGCAAAGCGGAATTCATCGCCAATGTCGCCAAGACCGGAGATCTCAGCAATGCAGAAGCCAAGCGCGTCGTCGAGCTTGTTTTCGGCGAAATTGAAGCTGGCCTGAAGCGCGCCAAGAAAGACGGTAAGTTCACGATCGGCACGTTTGGCACGTTTATGGTTTCCAAGCGCGCCGCCCGCAAAGGCCGTAACCCGCGGACTGGCGAAGAGATCAAAATCAAAGCGTCAAAGTCGCTCCGGTTCCGACCCTCTTCAAGCCTGAAAGATGCTGCGGGCTGCTAAGTCGCCGCACCTGACGCATATTTGTTTGCAAAAGCCGCCGCGAAGGTCTGATGCGCCTTGCGGCGGTTTTTCTTTGGCGCTTTGCCTTTAGAAAGTCTGGCGCCCAAGCCAATCCCGTGAAAGAATCGGGTCCTGATGAGCAAGGCGGTCATTCTCGGCGAATCGATCAAGCAAGTCCCGCGCACTTTTGACGCCGGCGCGGCTTCGCAATTGCGCGAGGCCTGGGGAGCGGAGTGGTCGGCGCTAACGTCCAATGAAGCTGCTTTGATAGAGGGCGTTGCGGGCTGTTCACCCTATTTGCGGCGGCTGATGCAACGTACGCCTTCGAGGGTTTTCGAAGTATTGCGGGCGCCGCCGGCGGCAACGGTTGAGAATGCGTGCGCCGCCGCACGAAAGACAGGCGCCTTGGAAAGCCGCGACGCCGTCATGCGCGATTTGCGTGCGGCGAAAGAAACTGCGGCGCTGTGCACAGCTCTTGCTGACATTGCGGGTGTTGTTGACGCCATGGAAGCGGCGCAATGGATTTCGCATTTCGCCGATGCCGCAACGGACGCCGCGATAGAGGCGGCGGCGATCAAAAACCGGACGCCCAACGGCGCAGCCGGGATTGCTTCGATCGCCATGGGCAAGCTCGGCGCCCATGAGCTCAATTATTCAAGCGATATCGATCTCATCATCCTTTATGACAATGAAGCGATGCTATGTGACGCCCATGAGGCGCGCCAACACGCGGTGCGGATCGCGAAAGATGTGGTTGCGATCCTGCAGGATCAGACGGCGGACGGTTACGTGTTTCGCACTGATCTTCGGTTGCGGCCGGATCCCGGTGTAACCGCGCTCGCGATTTCAACCAGGGCGGCGGAACATTACTATGAATCCTTCGGCCAGAACTGGGAGCGCATGGCGTTTATCAAAGCGCGCGCGCATGCTGGCGATACTGAGGTTGGCGAAAAGTTCTTGGGCGCATTGCGTCCGTTCGTTTGGCGAAAGTTTCTCGACTTCGCCGCCATCGAGGACGTCAAAGCAGTTAAGCGTCAGCTTCATTCGGCGAAGGGCGGCGGCCAGATTGAGTTTGCAGGACACGATATAAAAACGGGTCGCGGCGGTATTCGGGAAATCGAATTTTTCGCTCAAACGCAACAATTGATACTTGGCGGCAAAAATGAAGCGCTGCGTTGCCGCCAGACGCTTCGAGCGCTGGACGCGTTGTCTCACGCCGGTCACGTGTCGTCGCAGGAGTTGACCGAATTGACAGTGGCGTATCGATATCTCCGTCACGTTGAGCATCGCTTGCAAATGATCAACGATGAACAGACCCACAAAATTCCAAAAAATCCGGATGACATTGAACGCCTTGCGGTTTTTTCGGGCGAGCGAAACGGCGCGGACTTTGGAGACAAGCTGTTGTCAGCACTCGATACAGTCCAAGGGCATTTCGACCGTTTGTTTCGCGAAGATGCGCTCGATGTTGAACAACCCGGGCCCCTCGTTTTCACCGGTGTTGAAGGCGACCCGGCGACGCTGCAAACCCTGGAAGATCTTGGTTTCGAACGCGCCAGAGAGATCAGTCGCACGATCCGGCGCTGGCATGCGGGCGCCGTGCGAGCGACCCGAACGGAACGTGCGCGCAACATTCTGACAAAGCTCATGACGCCGCTTCTGGTCGCGCTTTCAAAGTCAAGCGATCCGGATGCGGCGTTTTTTGCGTTTGACAGTTTTTTATCACGCCTTCCCGCCGGCGTTCAGATTTTTTCGCTTCTCGCCAATAATGTGGCGTTGTTCGACGCCCTGATTGAAATCATCACCATCTCACCGTTTTTGGGGCGGGAGATGTCAAAACGCGGTAACTTTGTCGAAGCGCTGCTGGAACAAGGATTGCGGGCGCCGCTGCCCGAGCGCGAAGATTATCCAGTGACGCTCAAACAGGCGGTTGCGGCTGGCGCCGGCGATTATGAAGGCGCGCTCAACGCTGTTCGTCGTTGGGCGGGCGAGGCGAAATTTTTTGTTGCGGCGAAACTTGCAGCGGGCGCAATCGACGCCGATGTTGCAGCCGCGCATTTCAGCGCGATCGCCGAATGCAGCGTGCGCGCGCTGACGCCAGCGGTAGAAACTGAAATGCGCCGCACCCATGGCGAGATAGAAGGCGCTCTTTGTGTTGTCGCGCTTGGCCGGTTTGGCGCCCGGGAAATGACGGCGTCGTCGGATATCGACCTGATTTTTGTTTACGATGCGCCGGATGGCGCACAGTCGAAACTTGATGGCGTCGGCGCACGCTCGCTCGGGGCTGTCGAATATTTCACGCGGCTGGTGCGCCGCCTGGTGACGGCGCTTTCGGCGGCGACGGAGGAGGGGCTGTTGTATGACGTCGACATGGCGCTGCGTCCGTCAGGCGGCTCCGGGCCCACCGCGGTTAGCCTTTCCGCCTTTCGACGTTATTACGAGCGCGATGCCTGGACTTGGGAAGTCATGGCGCTGACGAAGGCGCGTGTTGTTGCAGGCGCTTCCGCCCTGGCTGACAAGATTACGCTTGAGATCGAGGATATTCTAAAGCGAGGTCGTGACGAGGAAAGCGTTGCCCGCGATGTTGCCGATATGCGCGGGCGACTTGCCGAGGCAAAGCCCGGTGAGGGAGTGTGGGACGTAAAGCTTGTCACCGGGGGACTGACGGATATTGAATTCGTTGTTCAGTATCTCGCCCTGGTCTCTTCCGCTTCTGCAGGCCGGCCGCCAATTGCAACCCGCGAGGCCCTTGCCTGGTTTCGCGATCGCAATCTCATCGCCTCCGAGACCGCGGAGCTATTAATCAGCGCCCACCGTAAATTTAGCGACGTATTACAACTAGGGCGTGCAGCGACCGGCGGTTCGTTCTCGCCCGAGTCGGCTGGCGAAGCCCTAAACACGCGCATTACTGAAGTCTGCGGCGCTGCTTCGCTTTTAGAAGCGGAGGCGGCATTATTGGCGCTTCAGGAACGGGTGGCGAAAGTTTACCGACAGATGGTAGGAATGTCGTCGAACGACACCGGTTAACGGGTTTATGGCCGCAAGTTACGAGTTGCTTGTCATTGGCGATGATGCGCCCAGCCTCGCCGCCGCCGCGGCGGCGGCGGCAAGCGGCGCGGCGACGGCGATCGCCTCCGCCGGGTCGGCGTCCGACATTGGTCCCTCGGTTTGCGACATTCCGAACTTTGTCTGGCGCCGCCTGGAACTGCAGGACTTCGGGCTGGAGGTCGAGCCCGTGAGCGCCCGCGTCACGCTGCTCAAAGATGGGAGAACGACGACGACGCTTCGCGGCCTTCAAGAGAGCGTCGATTCACTCCGTGATGTAGACGATGAGGGCGCCACGCTGTGGCCAGCGCTGACCGACGACATGCAGGCGCTCAGCGAAGCCGAATTGTTTCCGAGCGTCGACAGCGGATCGTCCGAAGCGATTCTGTGTTTCGATGATCTACGCGCGCTTGAGAATATCGGCCGTCTCGCCGGAACAAGCGAAGAAATTATTGACGATTACGTCAATAGCGGGCCGCTGAACACGCACATCCAGGCGCACGCCTTGGCGCCTTTCGGCCTCGGAGGAGAAGAGGCGGGTTCGGCCGCCGCTTTGCCGGAATTCTTCGATGAACACGCATGGCGCGTTCGCGCCAAGTCCGGTACGCGCTCGATTGTCGGAGCGCTCCGAAAGGCATGCGAGCGACATGGGGTTGCGTCCGCGCCAGCCCACATCCAACGCGTAATCGCCGACGGCGCCAAACAAAATGGCGTCTTGTTTGAGAACGGCGAAAAAATTCGCGCACGGCGCATATTCTTTGCGACACCGGATGCCGCAGAGGCTGCCGGTTATGCGCCACCCGGGCAAAATGCGGCGGTTAACGGCGCGCGCGCAGTCATGCGAATTAAATTACGCGATCGGATCGATCCGCCAACCGGCGATGCGAGGGCGCTTTTTCAGATCGTCGATGACGCGTCGGACATAAAATCGGCGCGTCGAGCAGCCCTTGATGGCAGAATTTCCGAGAGCTTGCCTGTAACATTCGAATACACCGACAAGGGGGACATAGTTGCGCGCACGTCTTTTGCGCCAAAACGATTAAAGGAGGAAGGCGAATGGCGCGCCTGGACCGGCCAGGACCGCCAGCTCCTGTCGACGATACTGCTGAACAGGCTGGCGAGCCGCATCGATGGCCTTCACGAACAGATTCGAAAGACCGACCTTAAGGTGATGGACCGCTTCGATGCTGAAAATGGGAAGTTTGCGGAGGCGCGCAACGTTTTTCTGCAATCGCGACGTCATGACGCCGTCGCCGCTGCAGTGCGTCTAATCGACCGGGCGCTTTCAAATGCCTGAGACTGTCAGTTCCATCCCAACTGCGCGTATCGAAGGCGGGGTCGATGCGATTGTCGTAGGCAGCTCACCCGATGGTCTTGCCGCCGCCGCCTATCTTGCGCGCGAGGGTCTTAAGACCGTCATGCTTGAAGGGTCGGGGGGAATTGGCGCGCCGTTTCGAAATGATTCGGACGGCGATGGCGACAATACGTTGCGGGGCGAACATCTGTTTCACGCCCTCGATCCGCAGACGATTGACGACCTCGATCTTTATAGCAGCGGCGTCGCCTATTCTGCGCGGCGCATGGGAACGACTTATTTCTTCGAAAGTGAAGACCCAATAGCACTAGGCGGGGACATTCGTGCGGCAGCCGGCGCCCTCGGACCAAATGGCGACGCATTTGAAGTTTTTGTTTCAGAGATGTTCGAAGCGTCGGCTTTCCTTCGGCCTTTGTTCGCTGGCGCTCCCGGCGCCAATGGTGCGTTTAACGCGGCGCTCAGTACTGCGCCGGCGCGATTTCGGGAATCGGTCAATCTCTGGATGACGCAATCAGCGGAAGAAGCGGTGGATGCGTATTTCTCCGACAGGTCACTGAAAACTGCGTTGATCGCAGAGGCAGCCTTTCGAAACGGCGTTCCGCCCCACGAGCCGATGAGTTTTTCACAGCTGCTTTCCCGTTGGGCCGGTGAAATTTCTGGATTGCAAGGCGCCGTTGGTTTTGCAGATGGCGGTGCTGGCGTTGTGATTGATGCGCTTCGGCGCGCCGCGCAGAAATCAAATGTTGATATTCGCACTGCAAGCCCGGTCGCAAAAATTCTGATCGAGAAAGATCGTGCGGCGGGCGTTGAATTGAAGACGGGAAATCAACTGCGCGCGCCAATTGTAGTTTCCGCTCTCGACGCGCACTCGACATTCATCGGACTTATCGGCGCAGCCGCTCTTGATCGGTCCTTTCAGCAATCAATCTCCATGCGGAAGCCAGAGGTCGCGACCGCGCATTTGATGTTTCAATTAAATAGTGCGCCGATTGACGAAGAAAGCCGCGCCGACTATGCGCGCCGCATGGTGTATGCGCCGTCGCCGGACCGCCTGCGAAGCGCGTTTCTCACGGCGGCTAGCGGCGAAATTCCCGCTGACTTGATCATTGAAGCGGTGTTTGAAAGCGCCTTCCGCGAATCTCTCGCGTCCGGCGGGCACAGGTTGTCCATCCTCGCTCACCCGATCCCCAATCTCAGTAAGCTGAACAAAAAGAACCGGGACGCCTTGCGCAAGGCAGTCGTGTCGGCGGTGGAACGGATGGCGCCGGATATCGCTGAGCGCATCGATTCAACTGACATTATCACAGCGGCGGATCTCGCCGCCGCCAATGGGGCGCCGACAAGCGCCTTCGCCGCCACCGAGGGCCTTTATCGGCAAATCGCCCGGGCTGCCTCTGCAACATCGGCGGGATCCATTGGCGGTCTGTATTTTTGCGGGCCGGAAGCCCAGATCGGATACGGCGTCAACGGCGCCGCCGGGCGCAACGCAGCGCAGTCGGCGCTCGCTAAGGTCGCCCGCGCGGGAGCGGCTGCATGATTTTTCCCGTCGATGACAGGCTGGCCGAACGTCCGACGCCCACGCCTCTCTATTCGGCGACTGCATCGGTCAGCACCGCCAATGTCTGGACGTCGGTCAATGGTTATGCAGCGGCGCGGATTTTTGACTCTGTTGACGCGGAGTACCGAGCGGCGAAAGAGGGCGCCGTTATCGCCGATTTTGGCCCGCTGTCGCGATACGCAGTGCGGGGGCGAGACGCAGCCGTACTGCTGTCGCGCGTAGCAACGGCGCCCGCCTTGAGCCTTTCCATTGGGGAAAGCGCCCGCGGTCTTCTGCTCGATGATGACGGCGGTGTAATTGACTTTTCCGAAGTCTCGCGACTTGCCGACGATCTCTATCTGATGACGACGCCATCGGCGCAACCGCGAGTCTTGCAACTGGCGGCCCGGGGTCTTGATCTCCAAATAGAAGACATTTCAAATGCTGTTGCTGCGATTGGCGTATTGGGCGTCAATGCGCAAGCCGCGCTCTCCGCATCAGGACTTAAGATTCCCGGTGATCATGTCGCCGCGTCGGCTGTGTTGCGTGGCGTCGAAACAGCCGCTCGGCCAGTACAGTTCGGGGCCCTTCCAGGCGCAGAGCTGATCTTTCCAGCGGAAGACGCGTTGACCATCTGGGAGCGGTTGATGCGGCGCAGCAGCGTAAAACCGATCGGGCTCGATGCCATGGAGGTCTTGCGCATTGAAAGCGGCGCGCCGAGACCGGGCGCCGATTTCATTACTCGAACGCCACGAGCCGGCGCCCGACGACCGCTCCCGGTTGAAATCGGACTGCCTCATCTCGCGCCGCTCGATGCAGGATGGTTTAACGGGCGGCGCGCGCTGCGCTTTGCGGCGCCCGCGCAAGGCGAGTATCTCGTCACGATTTCTGTCGACGCAGACAGCGTATTGCCGGGCGCGCGCGTTGAGGCCGGCGCAAAAACGAGCGGCAGAATCACGTCGTCGGCTTGGTCGCCGGTGGTGCGCAGGGTCATCGCATTCGCGGCGTTGCCTGCGGTAACACACGGAAAAATAAGAGATATTTCCGTCATCGATGACGCCGGCGAAGCGCGGCCGGCGCGCATTCTGGAGACAGCGGAAAGCCGTCTTGCGGCAGCCTTTGAGGCGGCGCAGCCTTAACGACGGAATTGCTTCCTTCATGCGTTTCATCCTCAGCCAAACGGTTGGAAAAGGAGAAACCATGAAACGAATAGGCATTGTCGCGGGCGGTGCAGTCGCCGTCCTGTTGTCAGCTGCAGGCGTCGCCGCCGCAGCACACGGGCCGGGTGATCGATTTAGCAAGATGGACGCCAATGGCGACGGCATAATCACAGCGGCCGAACTCGACGCAAAGCAAGCCGAGCTCCTCTCAGAGGCTGATGCAAACGGCGACGGCGGTCTGTCGGAAGATGAGTTGCGAACCCATCGCAAAGCCAAGCGAGATGAGCGCCGCGCCAAGAACAATCCCGATACGAACGGTGACGGTGTTATTTCTCGTGTCGAATTCCAGGAGGCGGCGGACAAGCGATTCGATCGCATGGATAAGAACGACGACGGCGTTTTAAGCGAAGACGAACGCCCGCGTCGCCACGGCCGTCACCACCGGCGTCATCATGATGGCGATCGCGACGAATAAGCCTATCATTGAGGAGCGGCGAGCGGCGTTGTTCGCTCGCTTCCTTTTGCTGCACGGGCGCGCGGAAGATTGGCGAAAGAACAAGAAAGCGATGAAGCGCTTGTGGCGCGGGCCGGACGCGGCGACCGGCGCGCAGCGTCGATTCTCGTCGAGCGGCATACGGATAAAATATACGCCGTTTGTGTCCGTACGCTCCGCTCCGGCGCCGCCGCGGAAGACGCAGCGCAGGAGACTTTTCTGCGCCTCTGGAAGAATGCCTCAAAATGGAGGCCGCAAGGGGCGAAGTTTGAAACATGGTTATATCGGGTGGCGATGAATATCTGTCTCGATCAATTACGCAAACGAAAGCGTGAAGCGCCTGAAGAGGCGGCTCCCGAGCAGGTCGACGGCGCGCTACGGCCGGACGATCGGCTTCTCGCTGCTGAGCGCAAGCGCGTGGTGGACGCTGCGCTCGAAACGCTGCCGGCCCGCCAGCGCGTCGCCATCAGCCTCTGCCACTATCAGGAGCTTTCCAATATCGAGGCGGCGGAGATCATGGGGGTTAGCGTCGAGGCGCTGGAATCACTACTCGCTCGCGGGCGTCGCGGGTTGCGGGCAAAGCTTGCGCCGGAGCGGGAAAATTTGACGGGGAAAATGAGCGATGACGGAACAACGCAGATCAACTGACGATATAGCCGCAGCCAAGCATTGCCTTGCGGTATACGGCGCCGACGTCGAGCGCTGGCCGGCGGAAGCGCGCGCGCGATGGGGCGAACTGGCGGTCAGCGAAGCCTTGCAAGATGATCGCGATGAAGCTGCTGCGTTGGATCTGTTGCTGGACGCCGCCACGGAGCCGCAAACGCCGCTTGGTCTAAAAGAACGGATCGCCGCAAACTATCATCCGCATACGCCACGTACGATGCGTGGTGACAGCTTCTGGGCGGGTCTGGATGTTCTTTCTGCCTGGCTTAGGCCGGCCCCGGCAGGCGCTTTTGCGGGCCTTGCAGCGGTTGGGTTCATCGTTGCCGCAGTGACGGAACGGGGCGGCGCGCTGACGCCCGAATATGAAGCATATGCTTATCTCGAAGAAAGCAGCGTCAATACTTTTAGTGATGAAGCGGGGGCTTTATGGGACGCGGAATAGCAATCGTTCTGGCGGTTTCGCTGGGATTGAACTTTTTCATGGCGGGATTCCTTTTGCACGACGTGATTCGCCCGCCGTCTCCACCGCCGCCCCTCGCAGGGGACTTTCGCGGGCTTAACAACCCGCGCGGATTGATTGGCGCCGCCATGGCGCTGCCGCCGGAAACGCGTCGCGCTTTTCGACGGTCGTTTCAAGAGCGGTTACCTGATATGCGCATTCAACACCGCGAGATGCGTTCAAAGCGGGAAGAGTTAAGAGCCCTTGTTGAAGCGGATGAATGGGACGCTGATGCGGTCGCCGCCAAGATGGAAGAGATTCGCATGTTGCACGCGCGACAGCGCGAGGCGTTTGACAAAGCGTTTGTCGACGCTGTCGGTTCGCTTTCCGGCGAGGACCGCCGGCGCATGATTGAGGCGGCGATGCAAATGCGCATGCAGCGCCGTGGAAAAAGAGACGGGCGGATGAAACCGCCGCCGCCGCCCGAGCGATAAGCGTTATTCGGCCGCCTGGCTGGTATTGAAAGAGGGCGTTTCCGCCGCGCCGGGCGTCGTCATCACATAGGCGTCCTTGCGCATGAATTGCGGAAGACGAACCCGGGCGTCCTTGCGCCGCGGAAAAGCCGCACAGGCGACGGTTCCCTTGTCTGGTTCGCTGATCAGCGCGAGAATGCCGCCTTGCATTTCCATGAGCGATTTTGAAAGGGCAAGGCCCAGCCCGGCGCCGTCGCCGTCTCGCGCGAAACTGCCCTCGGCGAGGGAGAACGGCTCGCCGAGTTTTTTCATGGCGGCGCGGTCAATGCCGGCGCCTGAATCGGCGACGATTACGGTAACGCCGTCAAGATCAGCTTCAGCGGTGAGGGTCACCTCGCCGCCTTTTGGCGTAAACTTGATTGCATTCGACAGCAGGTTGAGCGTGACTTGCTTGATGGCGCGTGGATCGCCCCAGACCGGCGGCGCATGACCGACTGCCGTTGTGAGTTTGACACCGGCGTCGCTTGCGCGCTTGGCGACCAGGCGCGCCGCCTCGCCGAGTATTTTTTCGACAGCAACGCTTTTCGGTTCCAGGACAAGACGGCCCGCCTCAATGCGCGACATGTCAAGAACATCGTCGATAAGTTCAAGAAGATGCTGCCCGCTCGCCAGAATGTCGCCGACATATTCCTGGTATTTCTGATCGCCCAAAGGCCCATATAGCTCCGACTTCATGACTTCTGAAAAGCCGTTGATGGCGTTGAGCGGCGTTCTTAGTTCGTGACTCATATTGGCGAGGAATTCGCTTTTTGATCGGTTTGCTTCCTCTGCCCGATACTTCTCATACTGATATTTCTGCATCGTATCTGAAAGATCCCGCCGCGACGCTTCAAGGTCCTCTACGGTTTTTTGCAGGACCCGCTCTTTTTTCTTTTGCGCCGCCGCCCGGCGTTTCAGGTCCGTGACGTCGCCGCCGATGGCGACGGTGCCTCCCTCCGCGGTGCGACGGCGCGAAACGTGCGCCCACCGCCCGCCCGGCAGTGCGACCTCGCTTGTTTCCACAGCGTCCTCGCCGAGCGGTCCAAAGTGTTCCAGCAATATGTCGCCGCCGGCCCCCGCGCAGGAAGCAATGTCGGACGCAGCCGCGCCAGCGCGGGCAAATTTGGCGGGGATGCGAAAAGTTGATGCAAATCGCTTGTTTGCGATAACGAGCCGGCCATTTGCATCCCACAGCGCGAAAGCGTCGGGGATTGTCTCGATCGCATCTTTAAGGCGCGTTTCTGCAAGCGCCGCCCCGGGAGCGAGGGCCTTGGCGCCCGACAGATCGAAAGCGACACCGGCGCGCTCAAAACGCGTCGCGTCCGCAGCCGTGCGTAAATAGCCGCGGGCCCAGGACCCTGCAGGGTTGCGAAACCGGACGACGCCTTCTGTGACGCCGGATGGTTCACCGGAAATCACCGCCATGGCGAGGCGCAAGTCTTCCGGATGCAAGACGGCCGAAATCTCGCGCAGGGTAAAGCGTCGGTCCCGGGCGCCCAGGCCCAGCGGTTCCAGAAACGCCCGTGCAAAGGTCACGCTGCGGTCCTTTTTTTCGTAAAACCAGGGTGAACAACGCCCCCCGGCGAGGGCGGACTTGAAGTCCGCTAAGGTGGTCAGCGCCTGGGCGGCGGTTTCAGCGGCGTGGCTCTGACGGAGAAAGGCCGCCATTAGCGAGATGACGACAACGCTCAATGCGGCAATGATGACGGCGTAGGAAATCCAGGCGTTCGGTCGATCGAAAATATCTCGCGCCGGCGAGGCGGCCAGCAGGGCTTCGCCATTATCGAGCGGCCGCCAGGCCATGGCGACTTTTCCACCCTTAAGGTCCACTACGCGCTCGCCGCGGGCGTCAAGCGCAAGGCCGTGGAGGGCCTCAGCCGGAATGGCGACAATGTCGGTGCGACCTGCGGTGGCGAGAATATCGCCATTTGGCGAAAGGTGATAAATCGCGCCAAGCCCGCCGGGGAGAGCGCTGTTCATCACGTCTCGCGCCGGCGCGCCGGTCATAATCGCTATATTCATGGCGTCCGCCCCGTCGCTTGCCGCACGATCAAGGCGCAATGCAGTCTCGGCCTCGCGGAGCGAGGCCTTGTCAGTAGTTTCGATTACGAAAAGGACGCCTACAACGGCGATAAAAGCGGCCGCGAGAATCGCCACGCGCTTCGGCGACAACGCATTGATGCGCGCCGACAGGGCAAGTCCAGGATTGTCCTTAGGACCCTTTGCCATACGATCAGTGCTTAAACGCCCTCTAACTTCCGGAAAAACGCCGCTTATTAGCAAAACACAGGCGTCAGCGCCATGCGGCCCGCGGCAGTGTTTACGTTTTGTAAACTATTCTGCTTTGGCACAGGCTGTCACCTTCGAATCCCCCGGCGGCGGGGAAATTCGACGGCTCCAGCGGCGGGTTTTTCGTTGGCGCCGCTCAAATCGCCCGTTATCGAAGCGCGATGAGACATTTTTTGAACACCACCGATTGGACCCGTGCGGAACTGCAGGGGATGATCGATGACGCGCGGGCCATGAAGACTGCGCCAATCGGAGATGCGCTGAAAAACAAGACCGTTGCGCTTCTGTTCCTCAATAACAGCCTTCGCACACGCACCTCGTTTGACGTGGGCGCTCGCCAGCTTGGCGCTCATGCGGTGGTTCTGTCGCCGTCTGGCGGCATGTGGCCGCTCGAATTCGAAGACGGCGCCGTGATGGACGGCGAGGCTGAAGAGCACGTGAAAGAGGCCGCCGCCGTCCTGTCGCGGTATTGCGACCTCATCGGCGTTCGCGCCTTTCCGAAATTTGTCGACTGGAAAGAAGACCGCAAGGACAAGATCCTGAACGCCTTTGCCAAATATGCGACTGTGCCGGTGGTCAATATGGAAACCATCACCCACCCCTGTCAGGAGATGGCCCATGTGATGGCGTTGCAGGAACGCTTTGATGCGGACGATCGGGGAGGGCTCGACGGCAAGAAGTTTCTCCTCACATGGACGTATCACCCGAAACCGCTCAACACTGCCGTCGCCAATTCAGCGCTGATGATTGCCGCAAAGTTTGGCATGAAGCCGACCCTTCTTTGTCCGACCGAGGATTATCTGCTTGATGCGCGCTATATCGATCAGGCGAGGAAAGATGCAGCCGCCAACGGGCATGAGCTGACGATCTCGCATGATATCGACGCAGCCTATGACGGCGCTGACGTGGTCTACGCCAAGAGCTGGGGCGCGCTGCCATATTTCGGCGACTGGGACCCGGAAAAACCGATCCGAGATGCGCACAAGCATTTCATCGTCGATGAAGAAAAGATGCGCAAAACCGACAATGCGCTGGTCTCCCACTGCCTGCCCATGCGGCGAAATGTGAAAATGACCGACGCAGTATTCGATGGGCCTACATGCATAGCTTATGAGGAAGCGGAAAACCGCCTGCATGTGCAAAAGGCGATTATGAAGGCGTTGATTGGGTAACGTCGCGCAAAGGCGTTTAACGGATTGCCTAACAAAAAAACCCCGGCCATGGGCCGGGGCTTTGCATTGAGACTGGCTGAATAAATCAGTCTTTGTTTTCGTTTTCCTTGAGCGCGGCGCCGAGAATATCACCGAGCGAGGCGCCCGAGTCGGCGGAACCGAACTGTTCGACCGCTTCTTTTTCCTCCGCCACTTCGCGCGCCTTGATTGAGACGTTGATGCGGCGTGTCTTGGAATCAATTGAGGTAACGCGCGCGTCGACTTTGTCGCCGACGGCGAAGCGTTCGGGACGCTGTTCAGAGCGTTCCTTAGAGAGATCCGATTTGCGGATGAAGGCTTTCGGCCCGTCCGCGCCGGAAATCTGCACCTCGATGCCGCCGGATTCGATGGCGGTGACTGTGCAGGTGACATCGGCGCCTTTTTTCAGTTCGCCGATCGCTTCCATCGGATCAGAACCGACCTGCTTGACGCCAAGCGAGATGCGTTCTTTTTCCGGGTCAACGTCAAGGATTTTCGCTTTGACCATCTGGCCTTTTTCGTAATCCTTGATCGCCTCTTCGCCGGACCGGTTCCAATCGAGATCGGAAAGATGGACCATGCCGTCCATCTCTTCGGTGAGGCCGACGAACAGGCCGAACTCGGTGATGTTCTTGATCTCGCCTTCGATCACCGAGTTGAGCGGATGCTCTTCGGCGAAACGCTCCCACGGATTGTCGAGGCACTGTTTGAGACCCAGCGAAATCCGCCGTTTGGACTCGTCGACTTCGAGCACCATGACTTCGACTTCCTGAGAAGTCGAAACGATCTTGCCCGGATGGACGTTTTTCTTCACCCAGCTCATTTCCGATACGTGGACGAGGCCTTCAATGCCGTCTTCCAGTTCCACGAATGCGCCGTAGTCGGTGATATTGGTGACTTTGCCGTTGAATTTCGCGCCAATCGGATACTTCGCGGCCACGCCTTCCCACGGATCCGGCGTCAACTGCTTGATGCCCAGCGAGATGCGGTGCGTTTCCGGATTGATCTTGATGATCTTGACGCGGACGGTGTCATTGACGCCAAGCACCTCTGACGGGTGGTTGACCCGGCTCCAGGACATGTCGGTGACGTGCAAGAGTCCGTCGACCCCCGGCGCGAGTTCCACGAAAGCGCCGTAGTCGGTGATGTTTTTCACAACGCCGTCGCGCTCGTCATTCTCGTTGAGTTCTTTGACGACTTCCTGGCGATGTTCCGCGCGGTCCTCTTCGAGGATTGAACGGCGGGAAACAACAATGTTGCCGCGGCGCTTGTCCATTTTAAGGATGCGGAAAGGCTGCGGAATGTTCATCAACGGCCCAGCGTCGCGCACGGGGCGGATATCGACCTGGCTGCCCGGCAGGAAAGCGACGGCGCCGCCGAGGTCGACGGTAAAGCCGCCCTTCACGCGGTTAAAGATTTCGCCGTCGACGCGCTCGCCTTTTTCGAAGATTTTTTCGAGGCGGTCCCACGCCTCTTCGCGGCGGGCTTTTTCGCGGCTGATAACCGCTTCGCCGATCGCATTTTCAACCCGTTCAACATAAACTTCGACTGTGTCGCCGACGCTCAGTTCGGAAGGTTTGCCGGGTTGAGAGAATTCTTTGAGAGGAACGCGGCCTTCTGTCTTAAGGCCGACGTCGATTACCGCGACGTCTTTTTCGATTGCGGTGATTTTCCCTTGTACGACGGTTTCTTCAAAATCCTGACGGTCGACAAGAGAGGCTTCAAGCATTTCCGCGAAAGCGTCGCGGGTCGGGTTTAGGGTTTCAGTAGAAGACACGAGTGCCTGTTACTCCATGTATTTCGGCGGGCGCCGTATTTGACGAGGGCCGACCGGTTGATCCGGCGGTCTTTCCGGGACCCGTTGCTTCGGTTCCGGACGGTTAAGCCGAGTTTTTGTTAAGCGGCGCAAAATCGCTCATGACCGGAGACACAAAAACCGCCCGTCAAAACGCCTGAAGCCGAGGAATTTGCTCAGCCGCAGCGCTGAAGGGCGCCGTCAATGACGCGGCGCGCCGCCGCGAAGGCCGCGTCTATAGACAAATGAGTGGTGTCAAGCAACTCCGCATCGTCGGCCCGGGTCATGGGGGCGTCAGCGCGCCCGGCGTCCCTGGCGTCACGCTCCAGGAGATCCTTGTAAACCGCCGCTTCCGTCAGGTCCGGACGGGTCTCGATCTGCTCCAGCCAGCGCCGACGCGCCCGCACAGTGGCGTTTGCGGTGACGAAGAATTTCACCTCGGCGTCCGGGCAAACCACAGTGCCGATGTCACGGCCGTCGAGAATGGCCCCGCGAACGCCGCCTGGCGGGGTTTTGGCGAAGCGGCGCTGGAATTCGAGCAGCGCAGCGCGGACGCCTGGGTTTTTGGCGACGACCGAGGAGGCCGCGCTGACCGCGCGTGTGCGAATGTCCGCGCCTTCGATTGCGGCCGGGTCGTAGTCGCGCGCGGCCGCCGCCGCCCGCTCCACATCGGCTGGATCCAACCCCGCGTCCAGCATCACCCAGGCGACGCCGCGATAGAGCGTGCCGGTGTCGAGAGAGGCGAAAGCGTATTGTTCCGAAATCCGCCGAGCCAGCGTTCCCTTGCCGGAAGCGGCGGGCCCATCGAGCGCAATGACAAACGAGGCGTCCATGGGCGGTTGTCATAACCGCGCTGACAAAGGTCTGACAAGCGCTGTTACGTCGCGCGCCGGGACTCGGCGCGAAGTTGAACGAGTTCGCGGCGATTATGGAATTCAAACCATCGGTGGAGCGCCCAGACGAGACTATAAAATACGCCGATCATATAGATGTCTGTGACATAGAGGACCGCTGGATGGCCGAAGATCTTGTACGCATCCCACGGATAGGAGGAGCTCGCGACGAAGGCTTTCGCATGATCGTAAAATGAGAACGTCGCAACGTCTTGCGCGATCGCCATGTAGAAATTCCAGCTTTCCAGGCCAGGCGGAATGATATCCTTCGGATTGTACAAAATGATCAGCTCAATCGCGAGAATAAGGGCTGCCGTCACCCGCAAAATCGATAGGAACGCGAACAACACGGCAAAATTTCGGGGGAGCTCAATGCGCTTGTCCAAGCCAAAAAGCAGTAAAGATGCAGCGGCGATAAAAAGAAACGCTTGTGTCGCATAGATGGTCGTATAGGTGCCTGTGCCCGCGATGCGTTCCTGTTCAGCTTCGGGGTGCAGGTAAACGATGCTGGACCCAATCAGAACCAGGATGAAAAAACCGCCAAAAAAGAGCGCGGTCTCGCCCCAATTCCGCACTTTCTTTCGGACAATTTCCTGTTCTGTGACGGTCTCGTCGGCGTCGCCACTGTCAGATGCGTGTCGCTTAACAAAACTCAGCATGAAACCCCCGTGCGACGCGCTTCGAAATCTACCCCGAGATCACCCTAACCCAATCGTATAGGGGAGCAAAGGCGTCAGAGGTGCGTCGGTGCAAACGCCTGAATTTCTTAAACTTCACTCTGCTCTGTCGGCAGCGGTGCTCCGATTTCCGACATCACTTCAGCGAATGTGGGAAAGCTGGTCGCGATCATTGCCCCATCGTCGATTTCGACCGGCGCATCGGCCGCCAAGCCCATCACCAGAAAACTCATAGCGATGCGGTGATCATGATCTACGGCGACCCGGCCGCCGCCCGCGGCTGGCGCGCCATTGCCAATTACGCGCATCCAATCGGGACCGGTTTTGACGTCCACCCCGTTGGCGGCCAGGCCTTTTTCTGTCGCCGCGACACGGTCGCTTTCCTTTACGCGCAGTTCTTCGAGCCCCCTCATCATGGTTTCGCCAGTGGCGTAGGCGGCGACGACGGAGAGGATTGGATATTCGTCAATCATGGACGGAGCCCGGTCTGCGGGCACCTCAACGCCGTGCAGAACCGAATGGCGCGCAACGATATCGGCTACTGGTTCGCCGCAGGATTCCTGCTGGTTCTCAAACCGGATGTCGGCGCCCATTTCCTTGAGGGTCTGATAAAAGCCGATGCGCAAGGGGTTGATGAGAACGTTTTTTACGGTGACTTCAGAGCCGGGCGTAATGACAGCTGCGGCGACGATAAAAGCCGCCGACGATGGATCGCCCGGGACGTCGACATTGGCGGGGCGAAGGCGTTGGCCTCCGGCGATGGAAATTACGCGCCCTGCGGCCTCATCATCTTCAAAAGACAATTCAACTCCAAATGCGCTGAGCATGCGCTCAGTGTGATCGCGCGAGCGTTCCGGCTCATGAACCTTGGTGACGCCTTCAACACCCAGCGCTGCGAGCAGAATTGCAGATTTCACTTGTGCTGATGGTTTCGGCAACTTGCAGGAAACCGGCTTGAGACCATTCGCAGCGTCGATGGCAACCGGCAGCCGGTCGTCGCGATCGGTCGCGGAAAGGCCCATCATGCGCAGGGGCTCCAGCACCCGCCCCATGGGACGGGCGCGCAGGCTCTGATCTCCGTCAAAGCGCGCCGCGACGCCGGCGCCGGCGACTGCGCCCATCACGAGCCGGGCGCCGGTCCCGGAATTGCCGAAATAAAGCGGCTGCTCCGGCGTCTTCCAATCTCCGCCGGAAACCCGCCATTGGTCGCGATCGCGCTCAACTTCCGCTCCTAGGGCGCGCATCGCGGCGGCGGTGCGCAATACGTCGTCGCCTTCAAGCAATCCTGTGATCGTTGTCTCGCCGCCCGCCAGGGCTCCAAAAATCAGCGCCCTGTGGGAAATCGATTTGTCCCCCGGCGCCGCACACACCCCGGCAAGCGGCCCGGTCTTGTGCGCAGTGAGCGGTCCCAACAGAACTGACAAAACTGCCTATCCTCTCTACGTCTTGGCGCACTCTGTCAGCTGATTGCCCGGTGCGGCGTCAATCCTTTTGACAGGGGCGCAAACGCGTGGCAACACGCGCGCTTCTTTCGACCAGACAACTATCGGCGATTTTCATGAGCAAACCAGAACTCGGCGTAAAACGGGACTGCCCAGAATGTGGCGCTCGGTTTTACGATCTCACGCGGGAGCCTGCCCGCTGCCCGAAATGCGGTCACGAATTTATCCCGGAATCGCTCCTGAAGCCGCGCAAGACGCGGGCTGAAGAGGAGAGCGACGGGAAGGAGGCTGACGAAGCCGCCAAACCCGAACAGGAAACGTCGCTTGAAAGCGCCGATGAGGAGAAAAAGGCGCCACAGTCGAAGCGCGCGGCGGCGCTCGACGAAGAAGATAATGAGAACAATGATGATGACGAGCTCGGCGATCTCGGCGATCTCGACGTCGATCTCGACGATGATGACGAAGAGGACGACTCGGGCCTCCTCGACGATGATGACGAGGACGAAGATGTTTCCTCTATCGTCAAACCGACCGGCGAAGACGACTGACCGCCGGGGCATCGGCGCTTGCGCCGGCTGCATCTCGCGGCTAGGTTCCGGCGCTTCTCGAAGGCGGCCGACAAATGGCTGCGGGTCCGGCCCCATCCGGACCAGTGAATTTTCGGGGCTATAGCTCAGTTGGGAGAGCGCTTGAATGGCATTCAAGAGGTCGGCGGTTCGATTCCGCCTAGCTCCACCAAATTCGTTTCGTCGGCGCGGGGCGCTCTTTTCCTAATCGAGTTTCCGTTAATCGCCTCTCGGTTTCAGTTACATCTTTCTCATTCCTCCTTCGCCGCGCAAACGCAGACCGATAAAGTTGGTGCGTTGTCCATAGATTCGCGGCTGTGTTACTTTCTCTCGCATGCGCATTCTTCTCTTTGGCAAGAACGGGCAGGTGGCGCGCAATTTACGCGCGGAGGGCTCTTCATTTGAGCTTTTGTCACTCGGGTCCGCGGACTGCGATCTGACAGCAGTCGGCGCCGGCGCTGATGCTATCGAGCGCGCGAGTCCCGATATTGTTGTTAACGCTTCCGGTTACACCGCCGTCGATCAAGCGGAATCGGAAAAAGGCCTCGCCATGCGCCTAAACGCCAGCGCGCCGGCGGAGCTCGCTGCTGCGGCGCGGGAAAGCGGTGCGCGCTTCATTCATCTGTCAACAGATTATGTATTCGATGGCGCGTCTGAGGATGCTTATGACGAAAAAGCTGATGCCGCGCCGCTGAATACATACGGCCAGTCAAAGCGCGATGGCGAGGTCGCGGTTCTGGCCGCGGCGCCCGACTCTGTAATTATTCGCACCTCCTGGGTCTTCTCTGAGTACCGCGCAAACTTCGTCAAGACGATGCTGCGCCTTGCAAGTGAGCGCGACGAGCTTTCTGTTGTCGACGACCAGATCGGCGGGCCGACGCCCGCAAGAGACATTGCGCGCGCGGTTTTGACGATCGCCTCTAAATTTCACCGCGGCGCCGATGGCGAGGGCCTTTACCACTATCAAGGGGCGCCGGCGGTCAGCTGGGCGGACTTTGCCGAAAAAATATTCGAACTTGCCAGGCAAAACGTCGAAATTCGACGAATCCCGACCAGTGAATTTCCAACGCCGGCGGAACGGCCATTGCGTACGGTTCTCAATTGCGCGCGGATTGAACGCGATTTTGGCCTTGCTTCGCCTGATTGGCGCGAAGGATTGCGCGACGTATTGTCCGAGCTTGCAAGCTAGCCTCTATAGGCTTGTAATAATTGCCCAATTCTTCTGAATAAAACGGTCCCGGCGCGGTCTTTATTTTCCTTGTCAGGACCGCTAGAAGCGCGCGTTGAATTTTGACGGCGGAGTTTATTGATGAAGATACTGGTAGTTGGCGGGGATGGGTTTTGCGGCTGGCCGACGTCGCTGCATTTGTCGAATTTGGGCCACGACGTGGTGATCGTCGACAATCTGTCACGCCGCAAGATCGACATCGAGCTTGAGGTTGAATCGCTGACGCCGATCCAGCCGGTGTCGGTCCGGCTTTCGACCTGGGAAGAGGTATCGGGACGGCGCATCCTGTTTGAAAACATCGATGTTTCGGAAAACTACGCGCGCACGCTCAACCTGATCAAGGATTTCGAGCCGGACGCCATCGTGCATTTCGCCGAGCAGCGGGCGGCGCCTTATTCGATGAAATCTTCCTATCACAAGCGCTATACGGTCAATAACAACCTCAACGCCACCAACAACATCCTGGCTGCGATTGTGGAGTCGGGCATTGATCCTCATCTGGTGCACCTCGGCACCATGGGCGTTTACGGCTACGGCACGGCGGGGATGAAGATCCCGGAAGGATATTTGCCGGTTAAGATTGAAACGGACGACGGGCGCGAGATCCGTCAGGAGATCCTCTACCCGGCCAACCCGGGCTCGATCTACCACATGACCAAGACCCAGGATCAGCTTCTGTTTGCATTTTATAACAAGAATGACGGGCTGAAGATCACCGACCTGCATCAGGGCATCGTCTGGGGCACGCAAACGGCCGAGACGCGCAAGGACGAACGGCTGATCAACCGCTTCGACTATGACGGGGATTACGGCACGGTCCTGAACCGCTTCCTCATGCAGTCCGCGGTCGGCCATCCCTTGACCGTGCACGGCACCGGCGGTCAGACCCGGGCATTTATCCATATTCAGGACACGGTGCGCTGCATTCAGCTGGCCATCGAAAACCCGCCGCAGCACGGCGAGCGGGTGCAGATCCTCAACCAGATGACCGAGACCCACCGGGTGCGCGATCTGGCGAAAATGATCGCGGACAAGACCGGGGCCGAAATCGCTAACGTCGACAACCCGCGCAACGAGGCGGCCGAGAACGATCTCGACGTCGAAAACCAGCGTCTGCTCGGCCTGGGGCTGGAGCCCATCACGCTTGAGGACGGCCTTTTTGAGGAAGTCACCGAAATCGCCAGAAAATACGCAGACCGGTGTGACACCACAAAAATTCCCTGCGTATCGTTTTGGAGTGATAAGCAAAAAAACGCGCCGCGCTCCTAAGCTGCACTTACTTTTTGAAGGCGCGCTCTAAGTCCGGTTACGGATTATCGTGTGTGAAATGACGGAAATAATCGAGCGTCTCATCGTAGGGTTTGGAGTCCGCCGTTTTCCAGTCATGCACGCTCTCCCGGTTCAATAGGGCTCCCTCCGGCGACAGGATGAGCACTGTCGGCGTGCCGTAGAGTTCGGCGACGCCAAAGCGCGCCGCGATGTGCAGATTGCGATCGCGATGCCCCACATCAACCCAGACGAGCTCATAGTGATCGGCGATCACTGCGGCGAGTTCAGGTTGCTCAAATTTCGCAGCGAGCCCGCGGCTGTCGTGGCACCAGTTGCCGCCAAGAACGAGGAGCGGCTTTTTTCCGCTTACCTTTGCAGCGGCCAACGCGGCGTCCACGTCGGCGCTGGCGTTTCTGGTCTCGTCGAAAGGGCGGGGGTCGTCATCGTGGTGGTCGTGGCCGCCCGGAACCGCAGCATCGACAACGGCGCCGGTGGTTTTAACGCCGACCTTCGCAGCGTCGACACCGACGCCGGCTCCGGTCTTCACAACTGAACCTGCGGTTCGAACAACGCAGCCTCCGGAAGAGAGAAATACGAGCAAAAGACCCAATACCAACAGACGCATGATTATCGATCCTTTTTGAGATGACGATAGGCTTTCGACGCATCGCCGGCGAGAGCCATGAGCGCATCTTCCGGCGCATTGAATACAGCGTGAGCACTGTCATTTACGGGTTCGCCCGTCCCATTGATGGCGAAGGCGATCCGCAGGTCCAGCGCCGGGGCGTACCATGCGCCTGCAAAGAGCCCATAAGCAACGCCGCCATGACCATAAAGTCTTTCGTTGAGCGTGTTTTCATTCGCAGGGATCATTTGAACGCCGCTTCCGAAGGCGTGAAAGACGCCTTCCTCCGTCTCGCGCGCATCGCCATCATATTGCCAAACCGGTTCGCAAAGAGCGCAATCGCCGCGCAACTGATCGAGAATGACGACAAGGTCGAGCACACTGGCGCGCAGACCGCCCTGCGGTGAAAACAAGGTCGGATTGTCGCCAGGCCGGTATTGCGAAAGGAAAGCATCTGCGTCGACATTATCGCGGCCCGGGAACAACACATCGTCGCTCATCAAATCTTCTGCGCCGTCGACCTGCACCGTCCAGACGGTGTCTTCGCGGCGATAGAGGCTCGCGCCGCTGCGCCGGGCCTCGCGCGAAACGCCGGACCAGTTGAGGCCGGCGTTGAGGCCAAGAGGAATTAGCAATCGATCGCGCAGGAGATGATCAAGACGCGCTCCTGTCGCGCGCTCCAAGACCGCGCCAACCACCGGGTAATTGACATTGGCGTAATAGAAATACGCGCCGGGACCGACATCTAGCGATGGATCGCCACCGACGTAGATTGCAGGATCATTCAACAGCTGCTCTATCACCCCCGGCGCCGGGACCCAATACTCGCCCGGATCGCGCAATGATGAAGTATGAGACAACAGCTGACGCAGCGTGATGGCGCGTTCTGGAAAAGCAGGATTGCGAAGGGGCTCGCCAAGATATTGCGAAACATCCGCATCAAGATCGATGGTTCCCTCCTGCGCTAGATCCTGCGCAACAAACGCGACCGCCATTTTCGTAATTGACGCAACGCGCATTTTGGACGATGGCTTTAATGCGCGCAGGCATGTTTGGGGCGCTGTGTCAGAATAGAGCGCGCAACCCGCCGCGGCGCTCCAGACAATGTCATCGCCAATGGCGATAGCGACGGCGGCGCCGGCAAGATCATGATCCTCAACAATCTGCGAAAGCCGATCCTCGACTGATGCGGGCGACTCATCGTCAGCGCACGCAAAAAGAAAAATCGCCGCCGCCGCTGCAAGCACTGATCGCATCATGCAAAATACGCCTTCAATCGGCGCGCAGCCTCGTCAAGAACGTCTTCTTTTTTGCAAAAACAGAACCGCGCATACTGCCGCGGACGATTGTCCTGGGACGGGTGATAAAACGCCGAAATCGGCACTGCGGCGACCTTCGCCTTTTCGGTTATCTCCCGGCAAAAGGCGCCGTCATCGTCGCGTCCGACGGATCGGATATCGACTGTAACGAAATACGTCCCTTCGCACGCCATCACCTCAAACCCTGCGTCAGCAAGACCTGCGCTCAGGCGATCTCTCTTGGCCTGCATGTCAGCGCGGAACGCAGCGTAATAATCATCGCCAAAAGCAAGACCATGGGCGACTGCCTCCTGCAAGGGAGCCGGGCTGGTGTAAGAAAGATGCTGATGGGCTTTCATTAGCCCTGTGATTAGATGTTCGGGGCCGGTCGCATAACCGATGCGAAACCCCGTGAGCGAAAACGTCTTGCCGGCCGAGCCGATACGGATGGCGCGATCGAACATGTCCGGCAGGGCAAGGAGCGTTTCATGACGGCGCCCGTCAAAAATCAGATGTTCATAGACTTCATCGCAAACAACAATGAGGTCGTGGCGGCGGGCGGCGTCCGCCACGATCTCCAGTTCGTCGCGCCCCATGACTTTGCCGAGCGGGTTATGCGGCGTGTTGATGACGATGAGTTTGGTCTTCGCGGTAATGGCGCCTTCGAGCGCGTCCGATGACAGGCGCCATAGAGGGGGCGCCAGATTGACCGGAACGACGTGAGCGCCAGCCGCTTCGATCTGCGGCGCATAGCATTCGTAAAATGGCGCCAGCACAATCGCTTCATCGTCCGGCTCCAGAAAACCCAGCAGCGCCGCCGCGAGGGCTTCGGTCGCGCCGGACGTCACGAGCGTTTGGGTTTCAGGATCGATGTCGAGATCGTAAAAGCGCTTATTATCCGCGGCGACGGCCTTTCTGAGGGCCGGCACGCCTTCGACCGGCGCATATTGGTTCGGCCCCTGTGAGGTCAGCCTTGCCGCGAGGTCGCGAATCTCCGCCGGCCCGTCTTCATCGGGAAAGCCCTGACCAAGATTAATCGCGCCGTGCTGGCGCGCCAGCCGCGACATGGTCGGGAAGATCGATTGCGGTCGTCCGGTAAAGACGGGGTTTAAAGATCGTGTCACGCCATGGTTATACGACAGGTCAAAGAGGCGTCGATAACTATCGACCAAATGCGGGATTCCTTGCAGGATTTACGGTTATTGGCGTATTGGGCGCCGTATCTCGCGTTTTTGGGGTGTTCGCCGCCGGCAAGCGTTGCCAATTCGCAGGCAACGGAATTATTCTTGAGCCATGCCTCGGCCTCAAGGAAGCGAAGAAAAACAGACGAACCAAAGCGTGCGGACAGATTTGGTCACATGGATGGACGCCCTTGAATTCTACGCTCGCGACTGGGACGAGGCTTTTGACGGCCGGCCGAGCTATTTCACGCAGGAATTCTGGTACATGCTCATCGGCTGTCTGAGAGCCGATTGGGAAGGGCATCCGCTCACGGTCAGTCAGCTTGCTCAGCGCATGAAATCCGGCTCCAACCGGACCCGCGAGGAGCGCATCAAGCGCGCCGTGGATGATGGCTATCTCGTGAAGGAAAAGGGCGGCGATGACGGCCGGGCGGCCATTGTGCGCCCTACGCCGGAATTGGAATCGATCATCGTTGGTCATTTACAACGCACGCTGACGCGCATCCGCGAGGCTATTGGCTCCATCGATCAACCGTAAAAATATACGAACATTTTGCGGGTATTTTCTCGGGCATCCTTTCTCTTAAAGTGTTGACCGCCGCTGGCCTAAGCTCACTCCCGAACGCAAAAAAACAAGTCGATCATCATGATCGACGGGAGGGCGACATGACGACGCTACAGGGATTTCCGCAAATTCGAATCGCTGCTCTTCTGGCAAGCGTCTCGGCATTTTCACTTTGCTCTATGACCGCAAACGCCCAGGACGAGGACGATACTCGGATTGAAGAGGTTGCCGACACGTCTGATGTCATCGTCGTGACCGCCCGCCGGCGCGAAGAAAACCTGCAGGACGTGCCGGGGTCGGTAACCGCCGTTTCGTCCGACCAGCTCAATCAGTTCGATGCGGTTGAGATAGGCGACGTGCAGGCCTCGGCGCCAAATCTCGTTCTACATGAAGGCGATGCGCAAAACACGGTAGCCTACATTCGCGGCGTCGGTCAGCTCGACAGCCTTGCTTTCGCAGATCCCGGCGTCGGGATTTATATTGACGATGTTTACCTCGGGCGCGCGCAAGGCTCGTTCCTCGACGTCTTTGATGTTGAACGGATCGAGGTTCTGCGCGGACCGCAAGGAACGCTCTACGGCCGCAACACGATTGGCGGCGCCATCAAATTCGTATCGAGGCAGCCAACGGAAACGCCTGAGGCTTATGCGTCGGTAACGTATGGCAATTTTGAGCGGATTGATGTGAAAGCAGGGCTAAGCGGCCCCTTGATTGCTGACAAGCTGCTCGGCAAGGCCGCTGTCGCCTACCTCAAACGCGACGGTTATTCGCAAAACACCGTCGACGGCGAGGATGACGGCGACAAGAACACTGTCGCCTGGCGCGCTTCATTGCTTGCCACACCGACTGACCGGTTCAGCTTTGAGCTGACGACGGACGGTTCGATCGACCGACCCGATACATCGCGCACGCCGGCGCGCGAAACATCAGTATTCGGTCTTTTCGCGCCGAACGACGATCCGTTCGTGATCGATGCGGACTTTAACGACAGGAACGACCTGAAAGTCTGGGGCGTTTCCGGTCGGGCGACTTGGGAGCTTTCCGACGCCGCCACGTTGACGTCAATCAGCGCCTACCGAGATATGGCCTATGACGCGCATCTTGACCTTGATGCGACACCAGCGCCGCTGTTTGGCGTTTTTGTTTTTCAGGATCAAAACCAGTTCAGCCAGGAGCTTCAACTTTCTGTTGAACATGGGCGTCTTGCTATTGTCAGCGGGCTTTATTTCTTCCGGGAGCACGACATAACCGAATCCGGCATCTTCGGACCGGACATCGCATTCATCTCAAATTCGCTGAATGACCAGGTAACACGCAGTTACGCGGCCTATACGGACGCGAGTTATGATTTGACGGATCGTCTTTCAATCAGCGCCGGCTTGCGCCTCACTTATGAAGAAAAAGAGTTCGCGCGCATTCAGGAATTTTTCGGCGCCATGACGCCGCTGGTCCCGCCGTTGGGGCAGGGTCTGCGCGTGACTGATGTCGATGTGTCGGAAGATTTTTTCAATGTGTCGCCGAGGGCGACGATCAGTTACGATTTTTCCGATTCGCTTACCGGCTACGCGTCGGTGAGCCGTGGGTTTAAGAGCGGCGGTTTCGACGGACGCTCAACGTCAGATTTGCAAGCCGTCCCGTTCGAAGCGGAAACGCTTTGGGCTTATGAAGCTGGTCTTAAAGGGAGCTTCCACGACAATCGCCTGACCGGCAGCCTCGCTTTCTTCTATAACGACTACAATGACCTTCAGGTCTCGAGCTTTACTGCGGACCCGAACAATCCGGGCAATTTTGCAGCAATTTTCACGAATGCTGCAGCGGCACGCAATTTAGGCGTTGAACTCGAAGCCGTAGCGCGGCCCTTCGATGGGGTCCGGCTTGATATCGCTGTCGGTTATCTTGATGCTGAGTACCAGGAATTTATCGGTCTCAGCGGTATGGATGTTTCCGACCAGCTGACGCCCGCCAATTCGCCGAAATGGACCG
Source organism: Hyphococcus sp. (assembly GCA_965267325.1). Classification (GTDB taxonomy): domain Bacteria; phylum Pseudomonadota; class Alphaproteobacteria; order Caulobacterales; family Parvularculaceae; genus Hyphococcus. Next base: position 3,082,715 of record OZ253943.1, read on the forward strand.
CGCGCGTCGGCGCCGAATTCCGTAAGCCGGTTTCCAATAGTTCCGATTTCGTCATTGCCGGCGCCGCTTCCTATCGTGGCGACGTTTTCCCGACGGTGAGTTCAAGTCCGGTCCTGTTTCAGGAAAGCTATACGCTGTTTGACGCCTCGGCGGGTTTTGAATTCGCCGACGGCCGATTTGCAATACGCGCGGTTGGCAAAAATCTCTCCGATGAACGCTATCGCCAGCAGGGCTTCGATCTCTCCGACAGTCTCGGGTATCAGCTGGGCTACTATGGCGCGCCTCGCACCTGGTCCCTCACTGCATCGGTCCGCTATTAGGAGCCTCAAAAATGGGGGTCGATAAGGCGACGCGCGCGGTCTTGAAGGATTTGTCGTCCGAACCGGCGCTGACGCGCGGAAGCGATGACATCGCCGCCGTTCGAGCGACTTACGATCGTGTGTTCAGCTCCTGGACGGTCGGCGCCGCCGCGCCTACGCGAGAAGACTGGGTGAAAATCGAAAGCGGCTCTCAGCGCACATCAGCGCTCATTGTTGAACCTCTTCGTCAATTGGCGGATTGCTCAATCTTGTTCATTCACGGCGGCGGCTGGTCGCTTGGGTCCGCATTGAGTTATGCGCCGCTAAGCCGCGTGCTTTCCGCGGAAACGGGAATGCGCGTGATCACGCCCGATTTCCCCCAAGCGCCTGAAAACCCCTTTCCCGCAGCTTTCGATTTGCTTGCCGACGTGACGACGTGGGCGGCAGGCCAATTTGGCGGCTCGCTGTTTTTCGCTGGAGACAGTGCGGGCGGCGCCCTTGCAGCTGCTCTCAGCGCCGATGCGCGCGTTGCTCAACTTGTCAAAGCGCAAGCGCTTTTTTATCCGGTCCTGGATTTACGCCCGACCGCGAAGTATCGCTCGCGGCGGCGGTTTGGATCGGGAAAGTTTTTCCTATCGGAAGCAGGCATTCTGGGCGCCGCGGCTTGGTATTGCGGCAATGACAATGATCCGGCCGACCCGAGAATTTCGCCAATCCTTGAACCAAACCTGATCCAGCTTCCGCCGACCTTTATCTTGTTGCCGGACTTCGATCCCCTCAAAGATGAAGGGCTAAAATACGCCGACGCATTGCGGAAAAGCGGCGTTCACATTGAACTGGTCCGCGCCAAAAACACCATCCATGGCTGCGTGTCGTTTTCCGGGCGCATCCCAGAGGGCCGAGAAGCAATTCGCCAGGCTGCGCGGTTTTTCAAATCTCTCGTCTGAGGGGAGCGGACTTGTTACGCCCGCTCGCCCTTGAGCCGCGCGCGCGCCTTGTCAGCGCCAATGAGCGGAAATAGCGTCGCCATTTCGGGTCCATGAGGACGGCCCGTCAGCGCAAGACGAAGCGGCATGAAGAGTTTCTTGCCCTTGGCGCCGGTTTTCTCTTTCAGCGCAGAAGCGAGCGCCGACCAGCTTTCACTGTCGAGACTGTCCGGCACGAGCGCAGCGGCTTCATCCGTGAACGCCGCATCTTCGATAACCGGATCGATCTCGCCGCGAACGATTTGCGCCCATTGTTCAATGTCGCCCAGGCGCTCGATATTGCCGCGCACAGCGAGCCACAGTGCTTCGTCAGCGCCGAACGATGCAAGACGGTCCGCCACAGCCGCATAATCCGTTTCATGCAGCAGCTTGCCGTTGAGCGCTTCTAATTCGGCCATGTCGAAGCGCGCCGGGGCCCGGCCGACACGATCGAAATCAAAACTGTCGGCGAGGGATTTCAATTCACCGACCGGCGCAACCGGATCGGCGGTGCCCAGTTTCGCCAGCAAACTTGTTATTGACGCGGGCTCAAGCCCGTCTTCGCGCATCACTTCAATCGACAGCGAGCCCAGCCGCTTCGACAGTCCTTCGCCGTCCTTGCCGACGAGCAGGGAATGGTGCGCAAATTGCGGCGGCTCTCCGCCAAGCGCCTTAAACAGTTCGATCTGCACGCCCGTATTGGTGACGTGGTCTTCGCCGCGCATGACATGGGAGATCTCAAGATCGATGTCATCGACGCAAGAAGGAAGCGTGTAAAGATACATGCCGTCTTCGCGGATCAGCACAGGATCGGAAACGCTGGCGGTGTCGACAGTGGTTTCGCCGCGAATAAGATCCGTCCATGAAACCGGCGTCTGCGAAAGCTTGAAACGCCAGTGAGCGTTCCGCCCCTCCGCTTCGAGCTTTGCCTTGTCTTCGTCGGAGAGGTCCAGCGCTGCGCGATCATAGACGGGCGGCAGGCCGCGAGCCCGTTGCAGCTTGCGCTTGCGGTCGAGCTCCTCGGCGGTTTCGTAACAGGGATAGAGCAGGCCGGCGTCGATCAGGCGCTGTTTGGCCGCGTCATAGCGGTCAAACCGGTCCGACTGGTTGACCGTCTCATCCCAATGGAGCCCCAGCCATTCAAGGTCCGCCTTGATGGCGTCTTCATGGGCCTTGGTCGAGCGCTCCTGATCGGTGTCGTCAATGCGCAGAATGAATTTGCCGCTGTCGCGGCGCGCGAGCAGCCAGTTCCACAAGGCGGCGCGGACATTGCCCACATGGAGCTTGCCGGTGGGCGAGGGCGCAAAACGAACGACGGGAGCTGTCATGAGATGCTTCTGAAACGAAAAGACGACGGCTTAGCGGAGCGACAAGAGCGGGTCAAACGCTACCGGTCCCTCCAACCGTTTGTTATCGGATAGCGGCGGTCGCGGCCGAAATTGACGGCCGTGACTTTGGGTCCCGGCGGCGCTTGCCGGCGTTTGTATTCGGCCACATAAACGAGATGTTCAATCCGGCGCACGGTTTTTTCATCAAATCCGAGCGCGACAATGTCCGAGACCGCCATTTCTTTCTCGACCAGCGCCTCAAGAATTGGATCGAGCACCTCATAGGGGGGCAGGCTGTCGGAATCCTTCTGGTCTTCGCGCAATTCCGCGCTTGGCGGTTTGGTGATGATCCGTTCCGGGATCACTTGCGCCTGCGGCCCTTTAAGATCCGAGGCGTGATGTGCGTTGCGCCAGCGGCAAAGGGCGAAGACGTCTGTTTTCCAGATGTCTTTTAGGGGATTATAGCCGCCGTTCATATCGCCATAGAGCGTCGCGTAGCCAACCGACATTTCCGACTTGTTCCCTGTCGTCAGCACCATGTCGCCGAACTTGTTCGAAAGCGCCATCAAGGTCACGCCGCGCAGGCGCGACTGGATGTTCTCTTCGGTGGTGTCGGCTTGGGTTCCCTCAAAGGCCTCGGCCATCATCTCGTCAAAGGCGTCAACGCCCGGTCCAATCGAGATCGTCTGGTAGGAAACGCCAAGGCGTTTTGCGCAGTCGGCGGCGTCTTCAAGGCTTTCGCTTGAGGTGTATTTGGACGGCATCATCACGCAACGAACGGCGTCCGCGCCCAAGGCGTCGACGGCGATGGCGGCGGTAAGGGCTGAATCCACCCCGCCGGAAAGGCCGATGACGACGCCCTTGAACCGATTGCGCGTCACGTAATCGCGCACCGCCATGGTGACGGCGCGGTAAATCATTTCTTCGCCGCCGACCCAGTCGTGCTCGGGACCTTCGGTGCAAACAACGCCGCCCTCTTCGCGGCGCCAGCGTGTCAGAAAGAGGCCTTCGGCAAACTGCGGGCAGCGATAGAGAACTTCGCCGTCGGCGCCCATGACGAAGCTTGCGCCGTCGAAAACGACTTCATCCTGCCCGGCGAGTTGGTTCACAAAGAGCAGCGGCAGACGACAGGCGCGCAACCGGTCGCGCGCGGCGCCCACACGCTCATTGAGCGCGGTTTCGCGAAACGGCGATCCGTGCGGAACGATAAAAAACTCGGTCCCATGCTCGCGCAAATGTTCGCCAGGGCCGGGCAGCCACATATCCTCGCAGATCATCAATCCGATCCGGAAGCCGTTCACTTCAAGTGGTTGCGGCAATTCCGGTCCCGACGCAAACCGGCGCGGCTCGTCGAACACGCCGTAATTGGGCAGGTGCGTTTTGTAGCGGACCGCCGCAACAGCCCCGTCCTGCAAAAGAACGCCGGCGTTATAAAGGTGCGGTCCCTCGCGCCACGGAACGCCGATGATGACTTTGGGTCCGCCGTCGGCCGTGTCTTCGGCAAAGGCTTCGGCTGCGCTGCGGCAGGCGCGCTGAAAAGAGGGCTTCTGGACGAGGTCTTCCGGCGGATAGCCGCAGATGAAAAGTTCCGAAAAGACGATCAGATCAGCGCCCGCCCTGGCGGCTTCGGCGCGCGCGGCCCGGGCGCGAGCGAGATTGCCGTCGATGTCGCCCACAACGGGCGAGATCTGCGCAATAGCGATGGTGAGTGTTTCCGTCATGCGACGCCTAATGGGGCCGCGCCCTTATCGTCAGGACGCCGCCGCTTCAACCATATCGCAGATATAGTCGACCTGATCAGGGGTTAAATAGGGATGCATCGGCAGGGCGAAGATTTCCTTCGCCAGCTGCTCGGTCGCGCTTAAAGGTTCGGATGGCGCAAATTCAGCAAATGCCGGCATTTCGTGGAGCGGCGTCGTGTAATAGATGGCCGTCGGCACGCTTTTTTCGTTGAGTTGGGCGACGACCTCATCGCGATTGTCGACGCAGAGGGAGTAATAGGCGCAACCTGACTGTGCGCCTGGCAGATGGCGCTGCGGCCGTGCCAAGGATGAGAAGCGCGCGTCATAGGTTTCGGCGATCTGACGTCGGGCGGCGAGCTCATCGTCGAAAATTGCGAGCTTTTCAAGCAGTACAGCCGCCTGAAACGTGTCCATCCGGCCGTTAAACCCGACGCGTACGGATGTTTTGCGCTCCTCATCCGTGCCGTGCCAGCGGATTGATGTCCATTTTTCAATGCTGTCGGCGTCCTGAGTGAAGATTGCCCCGGCGTCGCCATAGGCGCCGAGCGCCTTGCCTGGAAAGAAGCTTGTCCCGGTTGCGGGAGCAAGATTGCCGACCGCGTTATTGCCGAGAACGCCGCCAAAACTTTGTGCGCCGTCTGACAAAACCGATATTCCCTCTTCAGCGGCAATCGCATGAATGGCGGCGTAATCAGCGGGCGATCCAAACATATCGACCGGAATGACGGCGCGGGGGTTGAGTTCGGTGTCGGCGCGAACTTCGGCAATTTTGTTTTTTAGATCCGCCGGATCCATGTTGAACGTCGCAAGGTCGACATCGACAAAGACCGGCGTTGCGCCTGTGACGAGCACGGCGTTGGCCGTGGCATTGTATGTGAAAGATGGAATGAAGACCGCGTCGCCGCTCGTAACGCCCAAGGCAAAAAGCGGAATGATCAGCGCGGCCGTGCCGCTGGAGCAAGCGACTGCGCCGGCTGCGCCGGTGCGCACCGTCAACAGCTCTTCGAGCTCTTCGATTTCAGGGCCGGCGACATAGCGGCCATGATCAAGCACGGCTTGGAGACGTTTCTCGATGGCCGGGCGAATCCGACGCTGTTGCGCTGCAAGATCGATAAATGAAATTCGCCCCATGCGGGTCTCGGCCGCAAGAGAGATATTGGCGACACCGTTCATATACGCACCCGCTTGCGCAGATCGATGTCGCGCGCCGCGTCAATGCCGGCGGCTTGCTCGATTTTCCGCGCCCATTCTACCGTCTTGGCGGCGTCTTCACCGCCTACCCCGAGTGTTTTACCGCGGCGAACGCCATTTGCGAAGAGCTCGGCGCCATATGCAAGGGGATCGCGGACGGCGAGGGGCGCAGCGCCGGCGTCAAAAACCGATGAAATCGGCGATCCTGTAGTATTTGTTAGGGTTCTGCGGATGAAATCGAAATCGATGACGCCATCGTCATAAACGATGGTCATGCCCCTTTTTGAGGTTTTTGCAGACCTGCGCGCGCTCAAGACAGCCAGGGTGCCGGTGGAAAGGAACAGCTCCGCGGCGACTTGCTCGCCATCGCCGTCCGCCGAGACATTCAAAAGATCAGCGCCGGTAAGGCGGCGGATAAGGTCGATATCGTGGACCATCAAATCCAGAACGGCCGATACGTCGCCGCATCTTCCGGTGAACGGAACATGACGAACGCACTCGATCCGTTGCGGCGAGCGGGCTCTGGAGAAGAGGCCGATCGCCTCGCAAACGTAGCGCTCCTGGTGGCCGGCCTGCAGCACCAGTCTTTTTTCTGCGGCGAGCTTCGCCAGGGCGCGGGCTGCGCTGGTGCTCGTGGCCACGGGTTTTTCGATAAAAACGTGCTTGCCGGCGTTAAGCGCTGCTTCGCCGAGTTCGAAATGGGCGATCGCCGGCGCAGAAATTACGACACCGTCAAGGCCCTCGAGAAATGCGCCAAAATCATCAAAGGCGCGCGCATCAAATTTTGACGCCAGCGCTTCGGCGCGGGAATGGTCTGTGTCGTAAACGCCCGCAAGAGCGGCGTCACCAAGCGCATCAATTTTTGCAGCGTGATAGGAACCGAATACGCCCGCCCCGGCAACGCCCAGTTTCAATGTGGTCACGCGTCACTCCGTCTGGTTCGCCGGAATCCAGCTAACCCACATATCGTTGTTGCGTCCGGCCCGCCCCGTGTCGGGTCCGCCACCAACGCATTACTATTATACGCGGCTGATGGAAGACGCTGTCTCTCCGCAATATTCAAACAATGTTTCGCCCTGTTGCAGGCCGAATACAAGAGGTCTCTCCGCTTTGTCGGGTCAGCTCCGCATGTCTTTGAAGCGATCCGCCAAGATATACGCCAATTCCAGGGATTGCGTCGCGTTCAGGCGAGGATCGCAGTGTGTATGATATCGGGACGAAAGATCAGCTTCCGAGATTTCCTGAGACCCGCCTAAACATTCCGTCACATTCTGGCCGGTCATCTCAAAGTGCACGCCGCCGGGATGGGCGTTTTCGGCGCGGCAAACATCAACGAAGGTGTTGACCTCGGAGAGGATCGCATCAAAGGGCCGCGTCTTATATCCGCTTGATGCTTTGATGGTGTTGCCGTGCATCGGATCGCAGGACCAAACGACCTGACGCCCGTCGCCGTGAACGCGGCTTACCAGTTTCGGCAATCCTTCTGCGGCTTTCTCCGCGCCGAAGCGCGCGATGAGCACGATGCGCCCGGGATCGTTTTCCGGATTCAAAATGTCGAGCAGGGCGAGCAATTCGTCTGCATCGAGAGACGGGCCGCATTTAATGCCGATGGGATTTTGAACGCCCCTGCAAAACTCCACATGAGCGCCGTCCGGCTGACGGGTGCGGTCGCCGATCCAGAGCATATGCGCGGAGGTGTCGTACCAGTCGCCGGTCGTCGAATCGACGCGGGTCATGGCTGATTCATAACCGAGCAACAGCGCTTCGTGACTGGTGTAGAAATCAACTTCACGAATAGCGCGAACGTCTTCTCCCTCGACCCCGCACGCTTCCATGAACGTAATTGCTTCAGAGATCTTGTCAGCAAGAATTCGGTAGCGATCCTCCTGGCTGTTTCCGGAGACGAATTCGAGATTCCATTTGTGAACGTTTCGAAGATCGGCGTAGCCGCCAGTTGCGAAAGCACGGATAAGGTTCAATGTCGACGCCGCCTGACCGTAGGCCTTCAGCAGGCGCAGCGGGTCCGGCGCACGCGCATCCGATTCAAATTCCTGGCTGTTGATGTTATCGCCGCGATAGCTTGGCAAAGTGACGCCGTCGACGGTTTCTGTCGGCGACGATCTTGGCTTGGCGAACTGGCCGGCGATGCGGCCAACCTTAATGACAGGCATCGCGGCGCCAAATGTCAGCGCCACCGCCATCTGCAGAAGAACGCGAAAAGTATCGCGGATATTGTCAGGGTGAAACTCCTTGAAGCTCTCCGCGCAATCCCCGCCTTGAAGCAGAAACGCCTTGCCGGCGGCCACATCGGCGAGCGATGCGCGCAGTCGCCGCGCTTCGCCAGCGAACACCAGCGGCGGATAGGTCGACAATTCCGCCTCAACCGCGGCGACCGCCGCGGGATCGGGATAGTCTTCCGGAATGTGCTTGGCCGGCTTTGCGCGCCAGCTATCCCGCGTCCAGGTCATGCGTGCTTCCCAAATAATCCGCCATTCCCTGTATCAAGGCTTGCGCTGCGCTGCAACAAAACTGGTTAACGCCGGCATTTTGACGTCAACGTGACTTCGGGCTGGCGCGGCGCCGTGCTAGCGCCTGCAGCGGACGAACATTCGGGAGAAGGTCATGGTTAGAACATTCCTCGCCGCTGGCGCGGCGGTATGCGCTCTCTGGAGCGTCAGCTCGGCGCAGCGCGACTTTTCCGGCGTTGAAATCGAGACAACCGAAGTCGCGGACGGGATTTATATGCTCGTCGGCGCTGGCGGCAATATCGGCCTGTCAACAGGTGAAGACGGCGCCTTTCTCATTGACGACCAGTTTGCGCCGCTGTCGGAAAGAATTCTCGCGGCGATTGCAGAGGTTACCGACGACGACGTCGAGTTTTTGATCAATACGCATTGGCACGGCGATCATACCGGCGGCAATGAGGCATTCGGCGAAGCGGGCGCGCATATCGTTGCTCATGACAATGTGCGCAAGCGCCTGAAGGAAGGCCTTACCCGATCATCCGGGCGGACAACGCCGCCTGCGCCGGATGCCGCCCTTCCAGTCATTACCTTTTCAAAGACCATCTCATTTCACTGGAACGGTCAGCATATAAAAGCATGGCATCCCGATAAGGCGCATACGGACGGCGACGCCATTATATTCTTTAAAGACGCCAATGTTGTTCACATGGGCGATGTGTTCTTCAATGGCGGATACCCGTTTATTGATCTGGAATCGGGCGGCGATGTTGATGGTTACATTGCGACCAGCGAAGCGGTTCTTAAAAAGACCGACGATGATACGAAAATCATTCCCGGGCATGGACCCCTTGCGAACAAGGCCGATCTTCAGCGTACGGTCGATATGCTGAAAGAGGTTCGCGCCCGCGTTCAAGCGCTGATCGACGAAGGCATGGATGCTGACGCCGCTGTCGCCGCTGATCCCTTAAATGACCTCAACGGCGATTGGGGGCAGGGCTTTATCAACGGCGAACGCATGGTGCGAACGGTCCATGCCGGTTTGAGCGCCGAATAAAAAAACGCCCGCAGCAGAGTGCGGGCGGTCAAGTTTCAGGGAGTATTTGCGCCGCGCCCGCAACAGCAAGGGGCGCAGCGCGGGGGCTTGCTCAGGCCGTGCGCGTCACGGAGACGACGCGGCCGCGAGCAATTCGGCATTCAACCTGGATATCGTCGCTGCGGCGGGCGGAGGTGAATACGAGCGAGATGCGACGACGGGTGCCGCCGTCAAATTTCGCGCGATATTCGCTGGCGTCGACGATGCCTTGGTCTTCCGCGGCAGCGATGCACATGCTGATTTGTTCGTTCCAGTCGCCGGCGGCGGCGGGCTGGGCGGCGAAAACGCCAAATGCGAGGGCGGCGGAAGCAACTACGGGGGCGGTCAATTTCAGCGACATGGGGTGTCCTTTCTTTTCCGATCAGTGCTGGCGCTTGCCTCTTGGCGGACGATTGCGCCGGTCTCTCCTTGTCAATACGGGAGAGTTTACTATATATTTTTTTAGTGTAAAGTCTTTTTTTATCGATTTCGTGCTAAATCTTGGCATATGACAGATTGGTGACGATTGGAGTAGGCTGTTCATGAAACCGGCGATTACCGGCCCAAGGCAAGAAAACAAAAGAAAATCAATGGCGAGGACATACAATCAGGATTGCATATTGGCGCACGCGCTCGACCTTTTGGGCGAGCGGTGGACGCTGCTGATCCTGCGCGATTTGTTCCTCGGGCCCCGCCGATTTGGCGATTTACAGGCCGGCCTGCCCGGATTGGGCGCGAATCTCCTGTCCAAACGGCTGAAAGAACTGGACGAGGCCGGCATTATCGAGGCCCCGAGCGACGCGCGCGGCGGCTATCGCCTGTCCGAAACGGGCGAAGGGCTGCGCCCGGTGATCCAGCAGATGATGAAATGGTCGATCCATTACTTCATGGAGCGAACCGAGCCGTCGCCGGCGCGGGACTGCATTTATGCAAACGATCTGCAGCCGGATTCTGTGGCGCTCGCCGTCGAGCTGTTCGCAAATTTTTGCCCTCAAGCAGGGCTTTCCTATGTCGCCCATCTCGTCATCGACGATTTTCCGTATACGCTCTATTACATGAACGAGCAGATGGTCGTACGCCGCGGCGCGGACGCGCCGGCGGCCGCGAAGATCTCGACCGATGTTGAAACCATGATGAAGGCGTTTCGCTCTGAGCTATCGCGCGAAGAGGCGCTGACGCGGCTTACCATCACCGGCGATCAGAAAGCGATCGGGCATCTGCTTGATATCATCGTGCATGAACATGAAGAAGCGCCGGCAGCGAAGGCGGCGGCGGGTTAGTCCGCGCGGCTGAAATCAAACAGCGACTTCAAAATCAGCTTCCGTTTGCGCCTTGACGTCTTCGACGGTGACGTCCGGCGCCAGCTCGATCAGTTTCATGCCCTTGCCGCGCTCGATCTCGAAGACGCCGAGATTGGTGATCACCATATCTACGACCTGTTGCCCTGTAAGCGGCAGGGAGCATTCGTGCAGGAGCTTGGGATCGCCCTTTTTCGACGCGTGATCCATGACCACCACAACGCGTTTGACGCCGGCGACGAGATCCATAGCGCCGCCCATGCCTTTGACCATCTTGCCAGGGATCATCCAGTTGGCGAGATCGCCTTTTTCCGAAACTTCCATAGCGCCGAGCACGGAAAGGTCGATATGCCCGCCGCGGATCATGCCGAATGAGTCGGCGGATGAAAAATACGACGTGCGCCTTAGTTCCGTAATCGTCTGTTTGCCGGCGTTGATGAGGTCGGGGTCGACTTCATCATCATAAGGGAACGGTCCCATGCCGAGCATGCCGTTTTCCGATTGCAGCGTGACGTCGATACCCTCGCCGATATAGTTGGCGACCAGCGTTGGAATGCCGATGCCAAGATTGACGTAAAATCCGTCTTCCAACTCCTGTGCGGCGCGACGCGCCATGTCGTTTCTGTCCCAGGGCATTATGCGTCCTCCCGCTGGCGCACCGTGCGCTGTTCAATGCGTTTTTCATGCTCGCCCTTGATCAGGCGCTGAACGAATACGCCTGGCGTATGAATGCAATCAGGATCAAGGGAGCCGAGCGGTGCGATCTCCTCGACTTCGGCCACAGTGACTTTGCCCGCCGTCGCCATCATCGGATTAAAATTGCGCGCGGTCTTGCGATAGATAAGATTGCCCTGTTCGTCGGCCTTCCACGCCTTGACGATGGAAAGGTCGGCGACGAGCCCGGTCTCCATGACGTAAGTCTCGCCGTTGAAGTCTTTATGGTCCTTGCCCTCGGCGATGACGGTGCCGACGCCGGTCTTGGTATAAAAGCCCGGAATGCCCGCGCCGCCGGCGCGGCAACGTTCGGCGAGCGTTCCTTGCGGGTTGAACTCAAGCTCCAGTTCGCCTGAAAGATATTGCCGCTCGAATTCCTTGTTCTCGCCCACATAGGAGCTGATCATTTTCTTGATCTGACGGGTCTCGAGAAGCAGGCCGAGCCCGAACCCGTCGACGCCGGCATTATTGGAAATGAAGGTAAGATCCTTGACCCCTGAATCGCGCAGCGCGGCGATCAGGTTTTCCGGAATGCCGCACAGGCCGAACCCGCCGGACATGATGGTCATGCCGTCGAACAACAGCCCGTCCAGCGCGGTTTTGGCGTCGGGAAATATCTTTTTCATGTAAGCCTCCGAGGGAGGCTTCGACCTAGCGAAAAGGATTTCATCACGCAAGCAGGGGGCCGCTAACCGTCATTTGCGTCGAGTTTCTTGATCAGGGTTTTCGGCGCCACCGCGCGATAACTCTGATCGATCCAGCCTTCAAACATGCCGCGATCGACCGGGTCCTTCGTCCCCAGCCGCATAGTCACCCAGCCGGACTTGCCGAGGCCGTAACCGGCCTTTTCCATGTATGGCAGCGCCAGCACCATCTCGTTCGAGATTGGCAATTTGACTGTCATGGAAAGCTTGCCCTCAAGAAGCTGCTCGCCGCTCATGAAGACAAAGGCTTTTTTGCGCACTTTGACCGCGATGTGGTCCCAGGGGTGGTCTTCCCACGCTTCCGGGTAGGTGAGCGCAAAGTCGCGCAGTTTCGCCTGCAAGGTTTGGAGTTTCTTGGCCATCTTGCGAGGCTACGCCAATAAACGGCGCAGGGCGAGCGGTCAGGCGGCGTGTTTGAGCGCCGCCCGCTTTTCTCGCACGATCGTAATCGCATTCGCCGGATCGGGCGCCCCGGGTTTGAGGCGCATGCCCTTGGCGAACAGCTTTAGCGCTTCCCAGTGAATGCCGACGATCACTTTCACTGTCATCAGCGGGTAACGGAAAAACAGCGCCAGGAGCTTTACATCAGATAGGTCGGCTTTCTCGCCCGCAAAAGACGCATTGAGAACCGGGCCTTCAGCATCTGAAGTCTGGATGAAAACATGGATATCATCGTCCGGGGACGACAACAGGAAACGATAGCGCATGTCCATGTCGTTGAAGGGCGATACATGGAACATTTTGTCCGCCTGCTGATCGACGGCGCCTCCTTCGACCGGAATGATATAGCTGTGCCGTCCGCCGAAGGTGTTGCGCACTTCGTAGATCATTGCAGCGAGTCGCCCGCCCAGGTCATAGCAGTAATAGACCGAGAGGGGATTAAAGACGTAGCCAAGCATGCGCGGGTAGCAGAGCAACAAGATCCGACCCATTGCGCCAAAGCCTGCCTCGCGCAAAACGCCGCGGATATGGGTGCTGATATTGTCGGGCTTGCCGGCGCCATGGTCGCGGTCGTGAAACGAAAAGAGATTGAAGCGCCCGCGGGAAAACCAGCGCAGGCGCGCAGCTGTTTCATCAAGGCGGTCAATATCGAGCAGGAATGAAAACACCGAATAGCGCAGGCGATGTGTCTTGGGTTTGAGGCGCTGGTGCTTGACGGCGCCTTCATAAACAACCGCGTCGCTCATGCCGCTGTAACCACCGGTGTCGGCAGTTTGAGGCGGTTTGATTCGCCCGAAACGGTCCACGGACGATTCACATCGGCCATCGCTTCGGCAACGGCGAGGCCCGACTGCAATCCGTCTTCGTGAAAGCCGTGGCCGAGATGCGCGCCGGCGTACCAGAGACCGCCGCGCCCCTGAATCTTCCAGATCTCGCTTTGAGCCCGTTCCGTGGCGCTGTTGAACATCGGGTGATCATAGGAGAATTCGGCAACGACTTCTGCTTGGTCAATCTCCGTCGGTGGATTGAGGGTGACGAAAATTTCCTCTTCGCACGGCAAATTCTGTAGCCGGTTCATCCAATAGGTGACGGCGCCCTGATCGCCGTCGCCAATATAGTTCCAGCTTGACCAGGCGCGACGCCGTCGCGGCATATGCCGGGCGTCCATATGCAGGACCGCACGGTTTTCCTGGTAGCTGAAGGCGGAAAGAATACTGCGTTCCTGCGCATCGAGGTCGACGATTGCATCACGCGTCGTGTCCGCATGGGTCGCCATGACAACGGCGTCAAAGGCTTCGCGATGACTTTGCGTATCGGTCACATGAACATTTTCGCCAATGCGTTCGATCCTTGCTGCGCCGGCGTTCAACCGCACGCCATTCTCTAATGCTTTGGCCAGTTCGCGTACATAAGCGCGCGATCCGCCTTTAACAGTGCGCCAGTCGGGAAGGTTCAACACCTGCAAGAGCCCGTGGTTTTCAAAGAACCGCAGGAAGGAAAAGGCGGGATAGTCGAAAATCTTCATTTGCGGCGTCGACCAGATCGCCGCGGCCATGGGCTTTAAAAAATGCTCTCTAAATCCTCGCCCATATCCGCCATGAGCGACAAAGTCGCCCAGGGAAGCGTGTTCGCAGAACCCGGCGCGCAGGGTTTCTTTCGCTTCACGGTGAAAGCGCGGAATGTCTGCGAGCATTTTCCAGAATGTGGGCGAGGCCGCGTTTGAGCGCCGCGCGAAGACCGATGAGAATGTCTGTCCCGAATATTCAACATTGCCGGCGTCCATCGATACGCCGAAGGACATGCATGAGGCTTCCGACGCGACGCCCAAATGATCAAGAAGGGCGGTGAAGTTCGGATACGCCGGTTCGTTATAGACAATGAACCCGGTGTCGACGGGCGTCAGGCCCGTCGCCGTTTCAACATCGACCGTGTTGGAGTGTCCGCCGAGGCGGTCTGCTTTTTCGTAGACAACGACCTCGCAAGTCTCGGAAAGCATCCAGGCGGCGGACAATCCGGATACCCCGGTTCCGACGACGGCGACTTTTTTGGGCGGCGTCTTGAAAGGCGATTGGGCGGCGTCAAAAGGCATTGCACACTCATGTTAAGAATGGTCCGGATACGCGCCGCCGCCGTGATCGGATCAATGGGGCAAGGCGCCCTTGGGCGTTTTCCTTTGTGTGAATTCGCGTATGACAGAACCTGGGGAAGGGACGTTCAGGGTTGGCCGGAGGTGACGATAAGGTGCCGCAGGACAATAGCGAGAAGCCCATGGAGGCGCTGCTTGAGGCAATTGCCGCAAATGGCGACCGCCGGGCGTTTGCGGAATTTTTCTCCTATTTCGCACCGCGGGTGAAGGGATTTCTCATGAAGGGCGGCGCCAGCGCCGACGAGGCCGACGATCTAGCCCAGGAGGTCATGGTTAAAGTCCTGAAAAAGGCAAAACTCTTCGACAGATCAAAGGCATCCGCCGCCACATGGGTGTTCGCCATCGCCCGGAACGCCCGCATCGACGCCATCCGCCGGGCCTCGAAACCCGATCTCGATCCGGAAGAACCCATGCTGACGCCGGAAGCTGCGCCGCGGGCTGACGTCATATGTGAACTAAAAGAGCGCGACGCGCGTATTAGGGATGCAGTGGCCCGGCTCCCCGCCGAACAGCGCGAGGCGATGCTGCTGCATTTTTATGGCGACGAGCCCCATTCCGCCATTGCGGAACGCCTGGGCCTGCCGCTCGGAACAGTGAAATCGCGGCTGCGGCTTGCGATTGAGAAGGTAAGAAAAGAGTTGGATTTTGACGATGCGTAACCCTCGCCATCATCCCCGACCCGAGACGCTGGCGGACTTTGTCGCCGGCCGTCTTGATGAAGCCATGGCGGTCGTTGTGGCGGCCCATGCCGAAGTTTGCGAGCAATGTGCGGCCGAGATCGATGCGCTCGAGGCCATAGGCGGCGTCATGCTTGAAGCGACGGAACCTGTCGCGATGCAAGCCGACGCTCTTGAGAAAATACTGGCGCGCGCCGGCGCCATCGTTGCGGCGCCGGAAGTCGACGCGGCCGCCGGCCGGCCTGCATTGTCCGCCTATCTGGCCGGTGATCTCGACGACGTTCCATGGAAGTGGGTTGCCCCGGGCGTTCATCAGCATGTGATGAAAGCTCAAGGCTATCGCGACGGGGTGTTGCGGCTCGTGAAATTCGCGCCAGGAAAAGGCGTGCCGGTTCACTCCCATCAGGGTGATGAATTGACCTTGTTACTGCGCGGCGCCTATCGCGATGAACTTGGCGAATGGCGCGCCGGCGATATCGCAGATCTTGATCACGATCATACCCATGAGCCTGTGGCGTTCGGCGATGAGCCGTGCATCTGTCTGATAGCAACAAGC
Organism: Hyphococcus sp.; assembly: GCA_965267325.1. Classification (GTDB taxonomy): domain Bacteria; phylum Pseudomonadota; class Alphaproteobacteria; order Caulobacterales; family Parvularculaceae; genus Hyphococcus. The sequence goes on from OZ253943.1 coordinate 3,098,313, forward strand.
GCGCCGCTTGAATTCAAAACCATGCTGGGAAGGGCCCTTCAGCCTTTCGTCAGGCTTTAGGCGCACCTAAGTTGCGCCCATGGATGCGGCGCCGACCCTTGAAGCGTTCAACGCCCTTGCTCGGGAAGCCTATGACGGGCTGCCCGATGAATTTCGCGCGCTCTGCGGCAACGTTGTGATCCACGTGGCCGAAGAAGCGGAAGCCGATCTCTTGCGCGATCTTGGCATGGACGATCCGCTGGAACTGTCAGGGCTCTTTGAAGGCGTCGCGGTGACGGAAGCAGGCGTTTCCGACCCCTACGCCCTGCCCAATCATGTTCATCTATATCGTGGATCCATTCTCGCCGAATGGGGCGAACGCGGCGACGTCAGTCTGAAAGATCTCATTGCTCATGTGCTCGTTCACGAGATCGGTCATCACTTCGGACTCTCAGACGACGACATGCACCGGATAGAAGAAAGCGCAACGGGCGCCTAATCGCCGCTTCGTTCTTTGCGTCTTTCATAACGGGCGTGAAGCAACTCCATGCCCGCTTCGGGGCCATAGTCAGCTTGTGCAAGCAGTCGTTCGCGATCGCGTTTACGGAACTGTTCCACATAATCCTCGATTTCGCTTTCATCGCGACCGATGCGCGCGAGCGCTTCGCGGGCGATCAGGAGCGAAGATTCAAGGGTTTCGCGAACGATGAAGTCAGGTTCAAGCGGGCGCAATTCAATCTCGTGGGTGCGATCGTGAGCGACGACGAGAATAGGCAGGTTGGGAAAGGCGTCGCGCAGTTGTTGCGTCGCATGGTTCACCGCCTCGGTCTCATCCATACACAGAATAACCGCGCGGGCGTCGCCTGCGCCCGCCATCCTCAATATGTCGAGCCTCGACGCGTCGCCGTAGTAGACTTTGAATCCGAACCTTTCGGCGTTGCGGATGTGCGAAGTAGACCGATCGATTGCGGTTACCTGCACGCCGGAATTCGAAAGCACTTGCGAGATGATCTGGCCCATGCGGCCGAAGCCGGCAACGATGACATGATCGTGGGCGCTCTCCGGCCCCGCAAAGTCGCTGCCGTCTTCGTCGTCGCCGGATTGCGTCATGCGGTTCGCGAGCATCACCAGCGGCGGCGTCATCACCATGGAGATCGTGATGATTGCCGACATCAGCGTTGCAGCGCCGTTGGAAAAGAGAGCGGAGCCTGCGCCAAGACTGATCACAACAAAGGCGAATTCGCCGCCCTGGCTTAGGAAGGCTGCGGTTTTGAGCGCGCTGGCGTGGGCTGCGCGGGCAAGGCGTGCGACCAGATAAAGAACGCCGCCCTTTATCGCCACAAGCCCCACGGCGCCGCCAAGCACGATCCACCAATTCGCGGCAATCACCGAAAGATCGAGGCGCATGCCGATGGAGATAAAGAAGAGCCCGAGCAGCAAACCGCGGAAAGGTTCGATGTCTGCTTCGATCTGGTGCCGATAAGCGGATTCTGCGAGCAGGACGCCGGCGAGAAATGCACCGAGCGCCATGGAGAGCCCGGCCCAGGAAACGGCGAGCGCCGTCAGCGCGACAATCAAAAGCGCCGTCGCTGCAAACGCTTCGCGCGAGCCCGAGCTTGCGACAAGGCGCAGGACGCGGTTGAGGCCGTAACGGCCGATGAGGACGAGCGCCGCGAGGACGCCGGCCGCCTTCAAAACCGCGTCCCATCCCGCGGTTTCAGCGCCGCCGGCGCCCGCGATAAACGGGATCGCTGCGAGCAGCGGAATGACCGCGATGTCCTGAAACAGCAAGATCGAGAAGGATCGGTTGCCGTAATCGGTGTTGATCTCGCCGCGGTCCTTCAAAAGTTGCAGCGCGAACGCTGTTGATGAGAAAGCAAAGGACAGTCCAGCGATGATCGCCGCGCCGGTGGACATGACGCCGGCGCCGAGAAAGAGGCTGGCGATTACGGCGCCGGTAACCGCCATCTGCGCTGCGCCAAGACCGAAGATCTGCCCGCGCATTGACCACAGCCGCGACAACGACAGTTCTAGACCGATAACGAATAGAAATAGAACGACCCCGAACTCGGCGACGTGAAAAACGCCCTCTTCCTGATGGAGAAGATTGAGCCCGAAGGGGCCGACGGCGACGCCGGCGGCGAGGTAGCCAAGGATCGAACCGAGTTTGAAGCGATTAAAAATCGGAACGGCAATGGCGGCCGCCCCAAGATAGGTCGCCGCCTGAACGAGAAATTCGCTTTCGCCCGCCGCCGCCATGTCTAGCCTGCCGCTCCTATAGTGAAATCCCCGTCAGTTCATCGAGACCGAGGGCGAGATTGATGTTTTGCACCGCTTGGGTCGCCGCGCCTTTGAGAAGGTTGTCTTCCGCCGCCACGACTGCGGCTGAACGTCCGTCATCGCCGACTGTAAAACCCCCAATGACGACGCCATTGGAACCTGCGCCCGCTTTTAGCTCAGGTGGGTCGTCCGACAGGGAAATCAACGCTTCGCTCTGATATTTTTGTTCAAACAGCCCTTTGAGCGTCGCCGCGTCCATTTGCTCTTTTAGCGGAACATGCGCGGTGATCATGAGACCGCGAAAGGCGGGATGCACATGGGGCATAAAGCGAACGGGGACGCCAAGATGACGCGTCGCCTCGCGCTCATGCTTATGGCCCGCAAGCGCATAAGGCAGAAGGTTGTCTTTGAGGCGCTCGGTGTCGTTGCGCGGGTTCGGTTTTGACCCGGCGCCGGAATAGCCCGACACGCCGAACACAGCCGGCGCGCCATCCAGGTGTTCCATCAACGGCGCCAGCGCCAGTTGCATTGCGGTCGCATAGCATCCGGGATTGGCGATGCGTTTGGCGCCGAGGACCTTGTCGCGATGAAGCTCCGGCAGCCCGTAAGCCCAGTCGTCATCGAAGCGATAGTCCGCGGAAAGGTCGACGATGATGCGGTTCGCGCCGTCGGCGTCTATCGCATCCACATAGGGTTTTGCCGCGCCATCAGGCGCTGCGAGCACAACCACGTCGGCCCTGCGGCGCGCAACCTCGTCAGGCGTTAACGCCTCGAAAATGCATTCGTCATTGTCTTCCGGCGCCACTGTCGCAACCGGCCGACCGGCGAACTCGCGACTGACGGCGTAAGCGAGCATCAGCTCAGGATGCCCGGCGATCAGGCGTATGAGTTCGCGCCCCGTATGTCCGCGGGCGCCCACAAGGCCGATGAGAAAAGGTTCAGACATGGTTAGTGGTCAGTGGCTAGTTTTCAGTGGTCGGTCGTTATTCTGATTTCGAAGAGATTTCGTCAAACCCGCAAGCATCCGACTGATTTCTTCGGTGTCCTTTGTCAATGTTTCAGCGTGCTCGTTATCAAGATAGCCAAGGCGTTTTGCGACAATGAGAAATGTACGGACTTCCGCAAGGGACCCTTTGGCAATGCTCAGAAAGTGCAGAAACTCGCGAGGACCGTGCCGTTCGGCGCCTTCGGCGATGTTCGCTGCAATCGATACGCTCGCCCGGCGGACTTGCTGCGTCAGCCCAAATTTCTCCTCGTTCGGCCATTGAACGGATATGCGGTAAATGCTTTCCGTTAGCTCTACGGAGCGTTTCCAAACCTTCAAATCCTGGAAACTGCGAACCGTATCCATTAATCCGCTTCATCTTTATCGTTGGCTGCTGACCGCTGACCACTAGCCACTCTTCACTTCCTTTTATTCGTCCGCAAAACTCTCCGGCATCGCTGCGACGGCGTCAACTACGCTCGCGATCCGGGCAAAATCATTTTCGCCAAGCCAGTAGACCGTCCATGCATCCCGCTTGACCGATCCGTCGGCAACGGCGTCGTAAAACGCATTAAATCCGTTTTCCGTCCGCGAGCGCCAGAATACGCACGGGATGTCTTTTGTGAATCGACGCCATACGGTCCGCGCCAGCCCTTCGCCGCGCGCGTCTTCGAGCACGGCGAACTTGTCGAGATAGTCAAAGGGGCCTGACGAGGAGTCTGCGCGGGTCAAAAAGGCGCCGGCGCGATAGCTTTCGGAAATATAGGCCTGCGCGATGTCTACATTGTCCCACCAGCCAGCGGTCAGCTTTCGCGCGAACGCATTTTCGACGAGCGCCGACGTCCGTGCGCCGTCAATATCGCTCTTGCCTTGATAAGCGTTGATCAACTCGCCCTTGCGAATGAGCGTGCCGGAGCCGCCATGGGTGAACAACTCACGCACGAGACCTGCGGGCGTGGTGATCGAAACCGATGAGGAGAGCGGCGCATTGTCGAGCAGGCGATTGATCTCCTGAAGCTTGAGGCGCATGCCCCCTTCCACATGGGACTGGCTCATCAGGTCGTTATAATCGGCGGCAAGGTTGATCGAGTGAATAATGTCGCCGTCGCCGTTTAGGAGGCCGCCGACGCCGGAAAGGAAGATGATCTTCATTGGCTGCAAGGCTTGCACAAGCGCGCGCGTTGCAGAATCGGCGTTGACATTGACGAGTTGACCGCCCGGCGCGAGACCAAGGCAGGTGAGGATCGGGATGGCGCCGGATTTCACGATTGAATCGATCAGCCCCAGGCGAATGCCTGTCGGCTCGCCGACAAACCCGAATTTCTTCTGATCGAGATAATCCGCTTCAATCGCGCCGGTGGTAAGTGAATGCGCGGCGACGCCTTGCTGGCGAACCGCGTCGACGAGCTTGATATTCTGGCCGATGAACACATCCCGCGCCGCGTCGAGCGTGGCCGCATCCGTCACGCGAAGCCCGTCGAGCTTCGTCGTTTTGATGTTGCTTTCTTTTAGCGTCCTATCCAGCTGAGGGCCGCCGCCATGCAGCACAATGGGCGTCAGACCAACGGTATGCAGGAAAGCGAGCGCCGAGGCTGTCTCTTCAAGCTGTTCTTCAAGAATCGCCCCGCCGATCTTGATCACCGCAAAGCGCGACTGATCGACCTCAGAAAACCGCTGCAAATAGGAGCGGATCTCCTTGCCGTCCTGCATGTTGGACAGGAGCTGGACGATGGTCTCTCGGGTCTTGGCGGTCATGGCGTCGGCGTCGGTGTCGCTGCGCCGCTGGTGATGGGGGCTTGCTGCGATCTTGTAAAGAGGGCCGCGACTTCTCAGCCTGGCTTGTTGATCTCGACCGAGATGTAGGACCAAAGCTGCCTGGCTCGTTCCGGATGGGTGTCTTCAAATCGATGCGCCCAATCGAATGCTCGGCGACGCAGCCCTGCAAAGGGCAGGAGGGCGCGCATTTGGTTTCGGCTCATGATGTCATAGGGATGGATGGCGACGTCGCATCCCCGGGCTGCAGTCGCCCACCAACGCAGCGGGTGGCTGAAGTTATAAAGTTTATCGGCTTTGAGCAGTTTATGGATGCGGAAAAACTTAAGCAGACGCTGAATACGCATCAGGGGCGCCTGCGGGTTTACGTAAATAAACACAAGCCGGCCGCCCGGCTTAACGACTCGGATGAGCTCGGAGACGGCGCGGGCCTGATCATCCTTGTGGATGTGAAAAAGCACATGCGCGCATAACGCAGCATCAACCGTGGCGTCTTCAAACGGAAGATTGAGAAGCGATCCCAGCCGGTATCGACCCTTGCTTCCAAGCTTGCTTTTGCAAAGATTGAGCGAGCGCTCGGAAATATCGAGGCAATGAACAGCGTCAAAGCGGCTGGCGGCCAGTTCGTGACTCTTCGGGAAGTCGCCCGGACCGGCGATCAGCAGTTCGCCCGCGCAGTCGGAGAATAACTCCATCGGTTTGCGGAAAATTTTTTCGTCATATGCAACCCGTTCCGAAGCCGAATTGCGAAAATAGGCGTCTTCGCCAATGACGCCGTCTTCGCCAGCAGCCCAACCGTCTTCGTCATAAAAAGCACGAGTGCGCTCTTCAACGGACGGTGCGGTTTTCGGTTCGGGGGCGGTCACGGCGAATATTCTCTCAAGACATTGCGCCAGAGAGTGCCTGGATGGAGGTTAAGAGCGGGTTAGCGATGCGGGGGCCTTTCCTTTGTCCCGATGGGCCCGAAAGCAAGCCTTTCCCTCTATCCATCATCTCGTTCACAGGCGCGGCGCACGGTTTTCCAATCTGCTGCGCTTATTGGCAAGGAGCCGCCGGCGTTAGCTCGAGCATTCGCCGCCGCGATACGCGCATCGGTGTCCGGGTGGGTTTTCAGCCAGTTGGGTAGTTTGCGTCTTCCAAGCGGCGCGTCCTCGTCGGCTTCATCGGCGCTGCTGTCGGTGATGGCGGCAAAAGCGCGGGCGAGGGCGGCGGGATCAAGTCCAGAGGCTTCCATGATTTCAAACGCGGTCTCATCGGCTTGCGTTTCCTGGGCGCGCGTATGACGTAGCTGCGTCAGCTGACCGGCGATCAATACGGTTTGCTGGGCGAGCCCCGAGCCGCCGGTGACGACTTCAAGCAGCAGCCCGAGCCCGGCGTTGCGGTAGAATGCCTGCAGTCCGTCGCGATTGCGCACATGTCCAAGTTCATGGGCCATCACCGCCAGAAACGCTTCCTGATCATCGCCTACGGCGTCGAGCAAACCCGACGTCGCCATGACCTGTCCGCCGGGAAGCGCGAATGCGTTCGGCGCCGACGTGCGGACAATATTGATGTGAATAGTGTCAAAACCTACGGCGCCTGCGACGGCCATCTCTTCAATGACAGGCTCCAACAAGGCGAGCGACTGATCCGAAGCGCACGGCCGAAACACGGTTTGAATTTGCGCAGCCATGTTTGCGCCGATGCGCTGTTCAAATTCCTTGGGCGTGGCGCGCGCCAGCGGCCCCGACGCGGCGGGCACGCCGAAGAACAAGATCCCGGCGATCAATCCGGCGGCGGCAATCATCACCATCACCGCCGCCCCGAGACGCCGCAGACCCACATGGGGGCCGTGCTGATCGGGCGCGTGGTCCGCAAGGACCTCGCCCGCCTCCGCGGGAAGGACGAGCACGGCGTCCGGTTCGGACCGTGCTCCCAGTCGACATTCATCTGATGCGCCGTCGAGAACGATGATGTCGCGGTAGCACCAATTAAGTTCGCGAGACGGCAATTCTACGCGAAGGCCGTCAGCGCCAAAAGTCGCTTTCGCCGGCGTTGCGCCGGCGTGGACGCCGTCGAAAAAGCGACCTTCAAATGTGCGGCTCATCAGAAGTTCGAGATGAGATCAAGGCCATCGGCAAGACCTTCGCCCTGGCTCGGCGCTTCGTGCTCATTCTGTTTGATGGCGGCGAAATCAATGTCGCCATCGACTGACATTCGGTTTGCGATCCGTTTCCATACCCGCATCTGCACCGCCATAAAGCCAAATCCGAGCGTGAAGATGAGCAACAGTACGTTAGTGATGGTGAGCTCGATAATGTCGATGGTCGACATGCGCGAAGAAAATCGCAAGCCGGCGGCGTCGAGGCTTTTGATGATACGCCGGATCATGACCGCTTCATGCCAGGCCATGGCGAGACCGATGAAAATGATCAACGGGATCATCGAGGCGTAAAGGCGAATGATAAACTCAACATCCTGTGTCGTTGCCGGATCAAAATCCTCGCCGCCCATGGCGACAAAAAACCAGAACGCCCAGACGCCGTAAGCGAGGATGCCGCCGATCCAGGCGACGGCAAAACTCAGGTAAACCGGCTCCGACATCGCTTCGGGCGAGTTGGTGAAGGAAAACTTCTCATTGCCGTAATAGGCGTTGTCCCACATCTTTCGCGAAAGACGAATGCGCGCCTCCGGCCCGAACCAGCCGAGCGTGATAGCCGTTAGGAGGCCGTAGCCAAAAGCGGCAAAACCATAGCCGATCGCCGATCCGGTCTGGGCGAACCGGATGCTCCGATAACGCGTACGGGAAAGATGGTATCGGCGGGCGAGAAAGATCGCGATGCCGATCACAACAAATAGCGCCAGATAAAGCGGGATGATGACGAGAACCACCAGCTCCGGGCCGAGCAGGAGTTGCGCGGCGACGACGGCGCCGACGAACGGGATCATGAGCGTAAAGATTGCGATCAAAAAGCCGACAAAAAGTTCCAGCCCTCGGCCGGTATACTCGATTGTCTCGTCGCCTGCGTAAGTATCCGCCCAGAGTCGGCGGCGAAATTGCGTTCGTCCCCAGAAGCGAAAGATCGTTAAAGTGAAGATGTTGAGGATCGTTGTGTAAAACCCGATCCACAGCATGGTCAGGATTTTCGACCGATTACCCAGCGGCAGGTCCGCGCCGCGGGTCACGCCGCTTGGGACGGCGCCAGCCGCCATTTCTGTTGTTTCCGACATTGCCGCCCCTATGTTGAAATCGCCCGGCCGAGCGAAGGCTAGGATTCAATGAATCCGCTTGTCAAATCGACCGGTTTCAAAGCGGTTAACGCGTAATGCTAAGGAATTTGAAGTTCGCGTTGGGACGCGCTGAAATCATTGAGTGAACGCGAAACTCGCGACGCTGGAAGGAGCGGAGAAAAGTGCCGGAGTTGCCGGAGGTTGAGACGGTCAGGCGAGGCCTTGCGCCAACAATGAGCGGGGCAAAGATCGTGCGGGTCGAGACGCGCCGCGCCGATCTCAGATTTCCGTTGCCATCCGGCTTTGCGAAACGCTTGTCGGGGGCCCGGATTGAAACCCTCGACCGCAGGGGAAAATACCTGGTTGCGCCTTTGTCGAGCGGCGAGGCGCTGATTATGCATCTCGGGATGACCGGGCGGTTCACGGTGATTAGCGACGCCGCGACGCGGCCAGGCCGGTTTACCCACGATGCGGCGCCGGATGAGCGCCATGATCATGTGGTTTTCCACCTAAGGACCGACGGGGGCGTCGACGCCGTCATCAGATACAACGACGCGCGCCGTTTCGGCTTTATGGACCTTGCGTCCTTCGCAGATATCGATAATTCGCGCCATTTCAACAAGATGGGCCCCGAGCCGCTCAGCAACGCCTTTTCCGCCGCCGCGCTCAATCGAGCGCTCCGCGGCCGCAGCGTATCGATCAAGGCGGCCTTGCTCGATCAGGCGGTGGTCGCCGGAGTTGGCAATATCTACGCCTGCGAGGCTTTGTTCCGCGCCGGCGTCTCTCCGCGCCGGCGCGCTGCATCGGTGGCCGGCCGCCGCGGCGAACGGCTGCAACGGGCCGTTGTCGATGTCCTGAGAGACGCCATTGAGGCCGGAGGCTCGAGCTTGCGCGATTTTGCCGGCGCTGACGGCGCGCTTGGCTATTTCCAGCATCAGTTTGAGGTTTACGGGCGCGAAGGCGAGGATTGCGGGCACTGCGGCGCGCCCGTGCGGCGCCTTGTCCAGTCGGGCCGCTCGACCTTTTATTGCGGCCGCTGCCAGCGCTAGCGAAAGCGTAATAATAACCGCCCCCAAACGTGTTGACGGGCTATGGGCCCGTCGCTATATACGCGCGCTCGCGTCGCCGACGCGCCTGAATAATCGCTTGTAACAGAAACGAAAAAACCGATGGCCAACACGTCGTCCGCTAAAAAGATGGTGAGAAAAATCGCTCGCCGCAGCGCTGTAAATAAAGCTCGCCGTTCGCGCGTGCGCACCTATCTGCGCAAAGTCGAGGAAGCGATCGCCAGCAGCGACAAATCAGCGGCCGACGCAGCGTTCCGGTCATTTCAGCCTGAAATGCAACGTGCTGTTTCAAAAGGCGTGTTTCACAAAAAGACCGTTGCGCGCAAACTGTCTCGCCTGTCCGCTCGCATCAAGGCGATCTCTGCGTAAAAAATTCCCGCGCATTTTTTTGCAGCGAGAGTTCCCCATTTTTGTTCTTGCGCGATTGACGCAAATCCAAAAAACGCAAAAAATGCGTGGCGCATCAGTTGCGCGTTAGGTCCGATTATGCGTTGCGTCGTCTAAGGTTTTGATTTGTATTAAAACTGTAAAAAAGTTCCTTTTCGATAACGAATCACTGTTGACCGCGCGCGAAAAAAAACTAGAGTTAACGATGTTCTTGTCGTTATGACGTATGCGGAATAAATCCGCAAATTCAAGTAAAGTCAGTTGCGTAAACTTTGGCCGCCTATGGAAATGGTGGGGCGGCGGCGTCTTCTTTGTGCGATCATGAAAGGGGTTAGGGATGCATTGGGGCAATAACGTTCGTTTAGTGTTTATACGGATTATTGTTCCAGCGACTCTCCCGGATCGCTCCTAAAGTAAACCGACGCGCGTAGCGGCGCTTTTGCGTCGTTTTCAAATCATATTGAAGACTGGAAAACGCGGGCGCGGCGCCAGCGGGGGAAAGTCTTTGTCCTTATCACTAATGACTCACAAACGGGCGAAATAAACATGGACAATTCGGGAGACGAATTTAACGCAGCCGACCGGCGCGCATTTGAAAAATATCTTTCGGCGCTGCGCGGTCAGGTGGGGGATGCGAAGTATAAATCCTGGTTCCTCGATCTCGGTTTGGCGGAACGCACGCAGAAAAGCGTGACCTTGTCGACGCCGACGGCGCTCAAACGGGATATTCTCGATCATCGTTATCTGCCGATTTTAACAGAAGTCTGGCGCCGGGAAATCGGCCCTGTCGATCGGCTTCGGCTTACGGTTCGAACCGCTGGTCTTTCCGCTCACGCAAAGAAAGTCGGAACGCAGGAAGCGCGCCGG